>NZ_CP109090.1:3369033-3675308 GCF_035917575.1 Streptomyces sp. NBC_01788
CTGCGCCCCTCCCCTAACCTGCCTGGTTCCGCCCATGGTTCGGGCGTCCTTCACCTGCTGCCCACCGTAGCGGGGCGGTATGCGCAGGCCACACGGGGGTACGGGGGTCACGGGGCGCGAACGCGCGGGCCGCGTACCCTCCGCGGCCCCGGAAACGCGCGGGCTACGAGCCCAGAATGGACGCCAGGAACTCCCCCACCCAGCCCAGCAGTTCACGGCCGACCAGCGGCTTGCCGCCGATCTTCGCGGTCTTGGGCCGGGGCACGAGGACCTGGTGGACGGCCGGCTTGATCACCGAGCCCGGGTAGAGGCGCTTGACGCGCAGCTCCTGCGACTCGCGCAGTTCCACCGGGGCGAAGCGGATGTTGTTGCCCTGGAGCACGATCTCGCCGACGCCGCAGGCGCGGGCGAGCATGCGCAGCCCGGCCACCAGCAGCAGGTTCTCCACCGGCTCGGGCAACTTGCCGTAGCGGTCGGTGAGTTCCTCGCGGACGGCCTTGATGTCCTCCTCGGAGTCGGCGGAGGCGATGGACCGGTAGGCCTGGAGGCGCAACCGCTCGCCGGGCGCGTAGTCGTGCGGGACGTGCGCGTCGACCGGCAGCTCGATCTTGACCTCGAGCGGCGGCTCCTCCTGGATCTCTCCCGTCTCCAGCTGCCGCCGGTAGTCCGCGACCGCCTCGCCGACCATGCGGACGTAGAGGTCGAAGCCGACGCCCGCGATGTGCCCGGACTGCTCGCCGCCCAGCAGGTTTCCGGCGCCGCGGATCTCCAGGTCCTTCATCGCCACGTACATGCCCGCGCCCATCTCGGTGTGCTGCGCGATGGTCGCCAGGCGCTCGTGGGCCGTCTCCGTCAGCGGCTTCTCCGGCGGGTACAGGAAGTAGGCGTAGCCGCGCTCGCGGCCCCGGCCCACCCGGCCGCGCAGCTGGTGGAGCTGGGACAGGCCGAAGTTGTCGCCGCGCTCCACGATCAGGGTGTTGGCGTTGGAGATGTCGATGCCGGACTCGACGATCGTCGTCGAGACCAGCACGTCGAACTTCTTCTCCCAGAAGTCGACGACGACCTGTTCGAGGGCCGCCTCCGACATCTGGCCGTGGGCCGTGGCGATGCGCGCCTCGGGGACGATCTCCCGCAGCCGGGCCGTGGCACGGTCGATGGACTCCACCCGGTTGTGGATGTAGAAGACCTGGCCCTCGCGCAGCAGTTCGCGGCGGATCGCCGCGCCGATCTGCTTCTCCTCGTACGGCCCGACGAACGTCAGCACCGGGTGCCGCTCCTCGGGCGGCGTGGTGATCGTCGACATCTCCCGGATGCCGGTGACCGCCATCTCCAGCGTGCGCGGGATCGGGGTCGCCGACATCGTCAGGACGTCGACGTTCGCCCGGAGCTTCTTCAGCTGCTCCTTGTGCTCGACACCGAAGCGCTGCTCCTCGTCGACGATGACCAGGCCGAGGTCCTTGAACTTCGTCTGCGAGGAGAACAGGCGGTGGGTGCCGATGACGATGTCCACCGCGCCGTCCCCGAGACCCTCCAGGACCGTCTTGGCCTCGGTGTCGGTCTGGAAGCGGGAGAGCGCTCTGACGTTCACCGGGAACTGCGCGTACCGCTCGGAGAACGTGCCGAAGTGCTGTTGCACCAGCAGCGTCGTCGGGACCAGGACCGCGACCTGCTTGCCGTCCTGGACGGCCTTGAAGGCGGCGCGGACCGCGATCTCCGTCTTGCCGTAGCCGACGTCGCCGCAGATCAGGCGGTCCATCGGGACCGACTTCTCCATGTCCTCCTTGACCTCGGCGATCGTGGTGAGCTGGTCCGGGGTCTCCGCGTACGGGAAGGCGTCCTCCAGCTCGCGCTGCCACGGCGTGTCCGAGCCGAAGGCGTGCCCGGGCGCCGCCATCCGCGCGCTGTAGAGCCTGATCAGGTCGGCGGCGATCTCCTTGACCGCCTTCTTCGCCCGCGCCTTGGTCTTCGTCCAGTCGGCGCCGCCGAGCCGGTGCAGGGTGGGCGCCTCGCCGCCGACGTACTTGGTGATCTGTTCGAGCTGGTCGGTGGGGATGTACAGGCGGTCGCCGGGCTGGCCGCGCTTGGCCGGGGCGTACTCCACCACCAGGTACTCGCGGGTCGCGCCCTGCACCGTGCGCTGCACCATCTCGATGTAGCGGCCCACGCCGTGCTGCTCGTGGACGATGTAGTCGCCCGTCTCCAGGGTCAGCGGGTCGATGGTCTTGCGCCGCCGCACCGGCATCCGCGCACCGTCCCGGCCGGCCGTCTTCTGGCCGGTCAGGTCGGTCTCGGTGAGCACGGCCAGCTTCAGGGCTGCGTCGACGAAACCGTGGTCGATGCCGCCGCAGGCCACGTGCACGACCGACGGGGACAGCCCGCCGAGGTCCACGTCGAGGCGGGCCGCGACGCCCTCCCCGCCCAGCACCTCGGCGGTGCGCGAGGCCGGACCGTGGCCCTCGGTGACGTACACCGCGCGCCAGCCGTCCGCGAGCCAGCCCTTGGTGTCGGCGAGCGCCTTGGCGATGTCGCCGCGGTAGGTCTCGGGCGCGTGCATGCCCAGCTTGAGCGCGTCCCCGTCCCCCTCGTACGCCGTCTCGTCCGCGGCGAACGGCGACACCGACCACCACATCATGTCCAGCTCGCGCGCCCGGTCCCGGACGTCCGCGATGGACCACAGTGAGGCCGCGCCGAGGTCGATGGGCGCCTCGCCCCCGCCGGCCGAGGCCGCCCAGGACGCCTGGAGGAACTCCTGGGAGGTCGCCACCAGGTCCGCCGCGCGCCTGCGCACCCGCTCGGGGTCGCAGACCACGGTCATGGCGCCCTTGGGCAGCACGTCGAGCAGCAGCTCCATGTCGTCGACCAGGACCGGCGCCAGGGACTCCATGCCCTCCACCGCGATGCCCTCGGCGATCCTGCCCAGCAGCTCGCCGAGTTCCGGATGCCGCTCGGCGAGGGCGCGCGCACGCGCGCGTACGTCCTCGGTGAGCAGCAGTTCACGGCAGGGCGGGGCCCACAGTCCGTGCTCGGCGACCTCCAGGGAACGCTGGTCGGCGACCTTGAAGTACCGGATCTCCTCGACGTCGTCGCCCCAGAACTCGACGCGCAGGGGGTGTTCCTCGGTGGGCGGGAAGACGTCGAGGATGCCGCCGCGCACGGCGAACTCGCCACGCTTCTCCACCAGCTCCACGCGGGAGTACGCGGCGGCGGCGAGGGCGTCCACCACGCTGTTCAGGTCGGCGGTCCGCCCCGCCCGCAGCGCCACCGGCACCAGATCGCCCAGCCCCTTGACCTGCGGCTGGAGCACCGAGCGCACGGGGGCGACGACGACGGAGAGCGGTCCGGTCTCCGGATCGTCGGGGCTCGGGTGGGCCAGGCGGCGCAGCACGGCCAGGCGGCGGCCGACGGTGTCGCTGCGCGGGCTGAGCCGCTCGTGCGGCAGCGTCTCCCAGGACGGGTACTCCACGACGCCCTCGGCCGGCAGCAGCGAGCGCAGGGCCGCGACCAGGTCCTCGGCCTCGCGGCCGGTCGCCGTCACCGCGAGCACGGGACGGGCGGACTCACGGGCCAGCGCGGCGACGGCGAAGGGCCGGGCGGCGGGGGGACCGACGAGGTCCAGGTGCATGCGGTTGCCGTCCGCCGCCGCGGTGATCGCTTCCGCGAGGGCGGGGTCCTTGAGGACGGCGTCGAGCAGACCGTGCAGGCTCATGGGGGGCTTTCCGTCCGAATCCGTCCGAGGGTGGGCAACGCGAAGGACCCGACTCGTGCGGCGGGCCGGGGATTCCTTCAGCGTACGCCGCCGGGCAGTCGGCTCGCGGAGGCTGTGGACAACCCCGCTCGCGCCCCCGCCGCCCCTTGCGGCACAAGCCCGGTGCCGGGAAGTCACCCTGACTTCCCGGCACCGGGCTTCTCCTTGGCCCCGTCCGCGGAGGGGGCACGCCGCGCTCGCTAGTCGGTCGCGATCGCGTTCAGGACGTTCATCCGGCCGGCCCGGAAGGCCGGGACCAGTGAGGCGAACAGGCCCACGAGGGCCGAGCCGACGAAGACCACGATGATCGTGACCCAGGGGATCTCCAGGACCTTCAGGCCCTCGAGGGCGAGGAGCTTCTGGGCGGTCGCGCCCCAGCCCATGCCGAGCCCCAGGCCGAGCAGCGCGCCGAACAGGGCGATCACCACGGACTCCAGGCGGATCATGCGGCGCAGCTGGCGGCGGGAGAGGCCGATCGCCCGCATCAGGCCGATCTCCCTCGTCCGCTCGACCACCGACAGCGCCAGGGTGTTCACCACGCCCAGGACGGCGACGATGATCGCCAGAGCGAGCAGTGCGTAGACCATGTCGAGCAGCTGGCCGATCTGGTTCTCCAGCTCCTTCTTGTAGTCGGTCTGGTCGCGGACGGTGTACTGCGGGTAGTCGTGCAGCGCGGACTTGAGCGCCTGGTACGCGGCGGTCTCCTGCCCGTCCTTGGCTGTGGCGAAGAGCAGCAGGTCGAGCGGCATCCGGTCGGCGGGCAGGTACTTTCCGACCGTGGCGATCGAGACGTACATCGCGCCGTTGTCGATCAAGCCGTCGTCGCTGGTGATCGCGCGGACCGTGAGCGCGGCCGTCCTGCCGCCCTTGAACCCGACCTCGACCGTGGACCCCTGCTTGATGCCGTGCTTCTTGGCGAAGCCCTCGGGGACGGACATCGAGTCGGGCCCGTAGGCGTCGGCGAGCGTGCCGGAGACCGTCTTGGTGCGCAGGTCCTGGGCGTAGGTCGGGTCGGCCGCGTTGATCATCTCGTTCTTGGACGTACCGCCGTCCGGCGTGGTCAGGGAGACGTCCACGAGCTTGTACTCGGTGACCCGCTCCAGCCCCGGGGCGTCCTTCACGGCCTTCACCGCCTGCGGGGTGATGACCTCGCCGTTGTCGCTCTGGATGATGAAGTCCGTGCCGACGGTCTTGTCGAGCTGGTCGGTGGCGGAGGCCACCATCGAGGAGCCGACCACCGACAGGCAGGCCACCAGGGCGAGGCCGATCATCAGCGCGGCGCCGGTGGCGCCGGTGCGGCGCGGGTTGCGGAGCGCGTTGCGCTCGGCCATCCGCCCGACCGGGCCGAAGATCCGCAGCAGGACCACGCTGAGTACGCGGACCAGGCCGCCCACGAGCAGCGGGCCGACGACGACGAGGCCGATCAGGGTGAGCACCACGCCCAGACCCAGCCACGCCGAGCCCTGGGTGGCCTTCGCGGCCTCGGCGGCGGCGAACAGGCTCGCGGCGCCCGCGCCGGTGAGGACCAGGCCGACGACGGCACGGATCGTCCCGGCCCTGCCGTCGGCCGGGGTGCCCGCGTCGCGCAGGGCGGCCATCGGGGAGATCTTGCCGGCCCGCCGGGCGGGCAGGTAGGCGGCGAGGACGGTGACGACCACGCCGAGGACCAGGCCGATGACGGGGGTGGTCCAGGCGACCGTGAGGTCGTCGGTGGACAGGTTCATGCCCGCCTGACCCATGATCTTCATCAGGGCGACCGCGATGCCGACGCCCGCCCCGACGCCGAGCACGGAGCCGATTACGCCCAGCAGCAGCGCCTCGACCAGCACGGACCGGTTGACCTGGCGGCGGGAGGAGCCGATGGCGCGCATCAGGCCGATCTCCCGGGTGCGCTGGGCGACCAGCATCGAGAAGGTGTTGATGATCAGGAAGATGCCGACGAGGAAGGCGATTCCGGCGAAGCCGAGCATCCCGTACTTCATCACGTTCAGGAAGCTCTCGATGTCCTTCTGGTTGGCGTCGGCGACCTCCTTGGCCGTCTGCACCTTGTAGCCGGCGCCGAGCGCGGCGGACACGTTCTTCTTCAGCTGCTCGTCGGTGACGCCCTTGACGGCGGTGACGTTGACGTTCGTGTACACACCGGTCCGGCCGACCAGGGTCCGCTGGGCGGTCGGGGTGTCCAGGTAGAAGATCGCCGCGCCGGGGTTGGTGACGGTGAAGGCGGCGATGCCGGACACGTGCGCGCGATGGGTGCCGACCGCGGTGATCAGACCGATCTCGTCACCGAGCTTCAGGTGGTGCTTGCCGGCGGTGTCGGCGTCGACCATCACCTGGTCCGGGCCCTTGGGCGCCGTACCGGAGGTGATCTTCATGGTGCGGGAGTCGTTGTTGTTCCAGTTGCCGACGATGGTGGGCGCGCCGCTGCTGGGCGAGAGCTTGTCCTTGTCGGCGTCGACGACGGTCACGGAGGTGGAGAACACCGTTCCCTCGGCCGCCCGCACGCCCTGGGCCCGGCGCACCTCGCCGAGCACGGAGGCCGGCAGGACCGGCGGCTTGCCGGTGCGGGAGGTGGTCTCACCGGTGTCGGACGAGGTCTTGGTGCTGACCGTGACGTCCGAGGACGTCGCCTGGAACAGCTTGTCGAACGTCGTGTTCATGGTGTCGGTGAAAACCAGCGTGCCGCACACGAAGGCCACCGACAGCAGCACCGCCACGGCCGACAGCGCCATGCGGCCCTTGTGCGCGAAGAAGTTGCGCAGGGAGGTCTTCAGGACGGTCATGACGTACGCCCCCGGGCGTCGAAGTCCTTCATGCGGTCCAGGACCTGATCGGCCGTCGGCTGGTGCATCTCGTCGACGATCCGGCCGTCGGCGAGGTACAGCACGCGGTCGGCGTGGGAGGCGGCCACCGGGTCGTGCGTGACCATCACGATCGTCTGGCCCAGGTCGTCCACGGACCGGCGCAGGAAGCCCAGCACCTCGGCGCCCGCGCGGGAGTCCAGGTTGCCGGTCGGCTCGTCACCGAAGATGATCTCGGGCCGGGCGGCCAGGGCCCGGGCCACGGCGACGCGCTGCTGCTGGCCGCCGGAGAGCTGGTTGGGCCGGTGCTTGAGCCGCCCCGCGAGACCGACGGTCTCCACCACCTGCTCCAGCCACTTCCCGTCCGGCTTGCGGCCGGCGATGTCCATGGGCAGGGTGATGTTCTCCAGCGCGTTCAGCGTGGGCAGCAGGTTGAACGCCTGGAAGATGAAACCGATCCGGTCCCGGCGCAGCTGCGTGAGCTTCTTGTCCTTCAGCCCGGTGATCTCGGTCTCGTCCAGGTAGATCTGTCCGCTCGTCACGGTGTCGAGACCGGCGAGGCAGTGCATCAGCGTGGACTTGCCGGAGCCCGAGGGACCCATGATCGCGGTGAACCGGCCGCGGGCGATGTCGACGTCGACGTGGTCGAGGGCGACGACCCGGGTCTCCCCGGCCCCGTACGCCTTCACGACCTGCCGCGCCCGCGCGGCGACGGCCGTAGTCCCTCCAGTACCCCCGTGCCTGGGAATGGTCACAGCCGTTGTCACGTCAAGTCTCCTATGTCGGTCCGGTGGTGAAGCGTCCGGTGCTGCGTCACGTGCGAAGTGGGTGTGTACGTCGTGCGTCTCGGTACGCCGATGAGTCTGCTCGACGGGGGGTGTCCGGCGCGCTGGTGCTCAGCGCAGTCTTCTCCGGGGGAAAACCCCACCCCCGCCGCTGTGGCGTACCGCCCCCCGCGACGTAAGACCAGGTTAAGGACCGGCCCGGTCCCCGCTCGTCCTCCGTCGGTACGACCGCTCCCCGACCCCGGGTACGGAGCTTCCCCTAGGGGGCCTCCGTCTTCGGGAGGAGCCGTTCTCAGGGTCGCCTCCGCCGCACCGCCCCTCGGCCTCCGCCCTCCCGCCACGGAAGGGCGGAGTGGGAAGCTGTCCGGCGGCAGATGGATGCAGGGGGAAAGGACCCGGAGTGGGCGGCACCGAACCCGCGACACGGCAGGTTGCCCGGTCCGGCGCGGCCGACCGGCGGGGCGCGGTCGTGGCCGCGCTGATGCTGGCCATGGCGCTGGCCGCGCTCGACTCGACGATCGTGTCGACGGCCGTGCCGCAGATCGTCGGGGACCTGGGCGGCTTCTCCGTGTTCTCCTGGCTGTTCTCCGGCTATCTGCTGGCCGTGACAGTGAGCCTGCCCGTCTACGGCAAGCTGTCCGACACCTTCGGGCGCAAACCGGTGCTGGTCGCGGGCGCGGTCGTCTTCCTCGTCGGCTCCCTGCTGTGCGCCGGCGCCTGGAACATGGGCGCGCTGATCGCCTTCCGCGTCGTGCAGGGCCTGGGCGGCGGGGCGTTGCAGGGCACGGTCCAGACACTCGCCGCCGACCTGTACCCGCTGGAGCAGCGCCCGAGGATCCAGGCGAAGCTCTCCACGGTGTGGGCGGTGTCGGCGATCGCCGGACCCGCGCTGGGCGGTGTCCTGGCCGCCTACGCCGACTGGCGCTGGATCTTCCTGGTCAACCTGCCGATCGGCGCCGCCGCCCTGTGGCTGATCGTCCGCCATCTGCGCGAGCCCGAGCGGGAGCGGCGGTCCCGCCCGCGCGTCGACTGGGCGGGCGCGCTGGCAGTGTTCGCGTGCGCGGGCGCCCTGCTCACCGCGGTGGTGCAGGGCGGGGTGGCGTGGCCCTGGCTGTCGGCGCCGTCGCTCGCCCTGTTCGGTACGGGACTCGCGCTGGCCGCCGCCGTGGTGGTGATCGAGCGGCGGGCGGCCGACCCGATCCTGCCGGGCTGGGTGTGGCGCCGCCGTACGATCGCCGCGGTGAACCTCGCCTTGGGCGCCCTGGGGTTGCTGATGGTCGCGCCCACGGTCTTCCTGCCGACATACGCCCAGTCGGTGCTCGGCCTGGCACCGGTCGCGGCCGGATTCGTCCTGTCGGTCTGGACGCTGAGCTGGCCGCTGTCGGCGGCGCTCAGCCAGCACGTCTACCGGCGGATCGGCTTCCGCAACACCGCCATGCTCGGCATCGGCGCGGCGGCCCTGACCCTGTTCGCCTTCCCCTTCCTGCCCTATCCCGGCGCCGCCTGGCAGCCGACCGCGCTGATGCTGGTGCTGGGCGCGGCCCTCGGGCTGTTCCAGCTCCCCCTCCTCGTGGGCGTGCAGTCGACGGTGGGGTGGTCGGAGCGGGGCACCGCCACCGCCTCGGTCCTCTTCTGCCGCCAGACCGGCCAGACGCTCGGCGCCTCCGTCTTCGGCGCGGTCGCCAACGGGGTGCTGGCCACGCGCCTCGGCGGCGCGAGCGACCTGGACTCGGTGACGAGGGCGCTGAGTTCGGGCACGGCCCCCGAGGCCACCCGGCGGGCCATCGCGGACGCGGTCCACGCGGTGTACTTGGGCGCGGGGTGCGCGGCGGCGCTGGCGTTCACGGTGCTGCTGGTGCTGGCGCCGCGACGCTTCCCCGTACTGAAGGAGTAGGGCTGTCGGCCGCGGGGCCCTACTCGGCCCAGGCTCCTTCCTTCAGGGCCGTGATGCTGTCCTGCACGGTTTCCATCTGGGTCCGTACGGCGTCCCACACCTCGCCGTGCTCGCGCAGCACCTGCTCGGTCTCAAGGGCGATCCGGTCGGCCCGCAACCGGGCCTCGGCCAGCATCTCCGCCGCCCGCACGCGCGCCTCCTCCGGGTCCCGCCGCGCCGCCTCCCGCGCGTCGACGAGGGCCTGTTCCGCCTCGGACAGCGCCGTCTCGGCGGCCGCCACCCGTTCGGTGTGCCGCACCTCCAGACCGGCCTGACGCTCCGTCACCTCTTGCTCCGCGTCCACCAGCGCGTCCGCCTGCTCGCGGGACTGCTCGGTGAGCATCCCGGACGCGCGCTGCCGCGCCTCCCGCAGCGCCGCCAGCGCCACGCCGCGTGACTCCTTCACCTCGCGCCGCACCGAGATCCGGATGCCCTCGGCCTCCGCCTGGCCCTCGAGGAGCCGCAGCCGGGCCCGCTCGTCGGCCTCGGCGTGTACGGCGTCGGCGTACGCCCGCGCGTCCTGGAGCGTGCCGTCGACATACGTCCGCGCCGCATCGAGGAGTTCGTCCCCCTCCTGCCGCGCCCGCTCCCGGACCGTCCTCGCCTCCTCCAGCCCCAGTTCGTACAGCCGCCGGGCGCCCTCGCCCAGCGACTCGTAGGACTGCTCGCCGAGCCCGGTGAGCTTCTCCCGCAGAGTTGCGAGCTCCTCCTCCATGGTCCTGGCCAGGACGGTCAGCCGCGCGGCCCGTTCCCAGGCGGCGTCCCGGCCGTCGGAGAGGGCGTCCGCGAAGGCGTTCACCTGATCGGGGCGGTAGCCGCGTCCCCGTACGGCCACGAAGCCGTGGAGCGACATCGGTGCGCTGCCCATCCTGGACCCCTCTTCGCCGGCGGTGATTTCGCGGACATCTTCGAGGATTGGCCGGAAATGTTCATAACGCGACACTCCGGGCGCAACGGACGGTCGGCCGTGAACGCAAAAAAGGGCCGGACCCGGTCGCACGACCGGGTCCGGCCCCTGGGCCGAACGCTCACACGCTCAGAGGAGTCCGTCCCACATCTGCTCCAGCAGCACCGACCACCAGCTCTCGGGCGAACCGAGCGCCGCCGGGTCGAGCGCGGCCAACTGCGCCTGGAAGTCGACGGTCCAGCGGCCCGCCTGCTCCTGGTTCAGGCCGAACCGCAGCCGCCACATCCGGCCGAGCAGCGCCAGGCAGCGCGCGAACTCCGGCAGGCCGGTGTTCACGAACTGCGGCGCCACGGGCGCACCGCCAGGACCCGACTCCACGGGCACCGCCACGATGTTCGCCGTGCCGTACTGCACGCAGATCGCCTTGCCGAAGTCGCTGCCCATGACGAGGTAGGACCCCGCGTCCGAGGCGGGCTGCACCCCGCGCTCGGCCGCCAGTTCCGCCAGCGTCGGGACCGGGCGGCCCGGCTGGGCCTGCGCCCAGAAGAACGGGCCCATGTCCATGGGCAGACCGGCCACCACCAGGGTGTGCGCCACGACCGGCGGCACGCCCTGGCGGGAGACCGCCGCCTGCTCGAACCGGAAGATCCCCGGCCCGAACGCCGCCGCGAGCTCCGAGGCGATCGCCTCCGGCGGGATCGGCGGCACCGGCTGCACCGGCGGCAGCGGCGCGCGCACCGGTCCCGGACGGGCCGGGCCGTCCGCCACCTGATGCAACTCGCCCTGGTGGGCGAGCAGTTGCTGCATTCCCTGCTGACGGCTCGCATGGTCGGTGCCGTACGGGGCGATGGACGCGATGCGGGCCTGCGGCCACTGCTCACGGATCATCCGCGCGCAGTACGCGCCCGGCAACTGGCAGGACTCCAGCTCCGTGTGCAGCTCCAGGACCCGGTCCGGCGGCACGTTCTTGGCCCGCAGCTCGTGGAAGATCTGCCACTCCGGGTGCGGCGTACCGGGCGCGGAGCGCCGGATCATCCGCTGCTCGGAGCCGTCGTGCGCGCGGTAGCGCAACACGGCCTGATAGCCGGGCCCGACGGTCGGCTGCCCCTGCTGGGGGTAACCGTAGGCAGGCGGGCGCTGCCCGGGTACGGGTGGCTGTCCGGGCATGACGTGACCGGGCATGGGTGGCTGACCAGGTACGGCCTGACCCGGCACGGGCGGCACGCCCGGCGGCGGTACCGCGCCCGGCGGCATCGGCGGCGGGGTGCCCGGAGTCACACCCGGCACACCAGGGGCGCCGGGGGGCGGCGGAGGCATGTGGGGGCCGCTCGGGGGAGGTGCGGCCAGCATCGTCTCCGCGTGGTGCACGACTCCCGGCGCGCCGGGGGCGGCGGGCATGCCCGGGGCACCCGGCGGCATACCGGGGGCGCCCGGGGCCGCAGGAGCACCGGGCGGCGGCGTCGGCAGCTGCGCGCCGGAGGCACCCGGCGGCTTGGGCGGGCCCGGAACGCCGGGCGGGGCCGGCAGATGCGGGGCGCCCCCGCCGCTCTGGCCGGGGTCGGCGAACATCGTGGCGGCATGGTGGACGCCGCCCGGAGGCGTACCGCCGGGCACGCCCGGGCCTCTGAGGCCCTCGGGCCCGTCGGGGCCGAGCGACGACACGAGCTGAGTCGGTACGTATCCGCTCGTGGCGCCCGGCGGGGGCGGCATGGACGGGGCACCCGGCGCGCCCGGAGCACCCGGCGGCGGAGGCGCGGACGCGCCGCCCCCACGGCGGGGCGGAGGCGCCGCCTTGCTGGTCGCGGCGTCGGCGATGTCACCGGCGTCGGGCGCGAGCGGCGGCCGCCCGTGCGGGCCACCACCACCGGGCGCCTGCGCGCCCGGAACCGGCGGAGGCGGCGGAGTGCCCGGTCCACCGGGCCCCTGCGGATACCCGTGCCCCGCGCCACCCACGGCCCCGGACGGCGGAGGCGGAGGCGTACCCGGAGCCACCGGGGCACCCGGCCCGTGCGGATACCCGTACTCCGCACCACCCGGCACACCCGGCGGAGGCGGCGGCGTACTCGCACCCGGAACCGGCGGAGGCGGCGGCGTACCCGGAGCCACCGGGGCACCCGGCCCGTGCGGATACCCGTACTCCGCACCACCCGGCACACCCGGCGGAGGCGGCGGCGTACTCGCTCCCGGAACCGGCGGAGGCGGCGGCGTACCCGGACCCACGGGGGCGCCCCCGTACCCGGCACCGCCCGCCGCCCCGGGCGGCGGCGGTGCACTGCCCTGCGGCCCGCCCTGGGCCGGTGAACTTCCCGGCGGGAAAGGCCCGTTGGGGCCGGTGACCGCCGGTCCGACGGTCGTGCGCGGGAGTGCGCTGCCGCCCGCCATCAGCGCCGTCTTGGCGTCCGGCGGGGCGGCGGGCGGCGGGGTGTCGTCGTCGGAGCCGCTCAGCGGCGGCGCGAACACGGTCGCCGGCAGCGGCACGGAACGGTCGTCCCCGGTGTCGGCGTTGGTGTCCGTGCCCGCCCACGGGGTCGCCCCCGCCGGCGTACCCGGCGCACCGGCGCCCACCGGCATGCCCGCCTGCGTCCGAGGAAGCGGACCACTCCCGCCCGCCTCCGCCGACGCGGCAGCGGCGCCCGCGCCGCCCGCGGTGCCGGACTCGCCGCGGCGGTCCGGAATGCCCATCCGGTCCGCCGCCTCCTGAAGCCACTCCGGTGGGGTCAGCAGGAAGGACGTCTGGTTCAGGTCCACCCTCGCCGGAGGCGGCGGGGCCGCGGCGGCGGCCGGCTCGACCCGGCCGTACTCCTCCTCGTACCGGCGCACCACCTCGCCCACCGGCAGCGCGGGCCACAGCGTGGCCTCCCCGCTGTCCCGGGCGATCACCAGCCGATGCGCGCCCCCGTCCAGGCGCGGGCCGCCCTCGCGGTCCTCGGCCCACACCACGAAGCCCAGCTCGAACTCCCGTACCCGCACCTCGCGATGCTGGTACGCGGGCACGTCACCGTTGATCCACTCTTCCGCGCGCTCCTGCGCCTGCGCGAACGTCACCATCGCTCGACTCACTCCCCCACCGACGAGACGGCCGCGGCACGGGCGAACCCGCCGTCCACCATCAGGTTCGCCACCGTCTCCAACTCCGGCGGCGAACCCGCCAGCCGGGAAAGGAACGCGTCGAAGTCATCACCGCACGGCAGCAGCAGCCGCTGCACCCGCTCGGCCTGCGGCCAGGACGGATCCACGTCCCGCGCGTCGTCGTACGCGCAGAACCACACCGAACCCGACTGCTCGCCCCTCACCTTCACCGCGAGCAGTCCGCCCTGGACGAAGCCGACGGCCAGGTAGTCCTTGGTCAGGTGGTCGCGCAGGCACTTGTTGACGTACACCAGGTCGTTGACCGCCGCCTCCTCACGGACCGTGAAGAACGGCTGGTCGACCAGCAGCCCCAACTCCGCGTCCAGGGCCGTCCCGACCGGCGCGCAGCCGCCCGCGGCCTTCAGGAACGAGCGGTAGGCGCCCGGCAGCCGGTACCCGAGGTCCTCCTCGACCCCCTGCACCTGCTGCTCCGACACCGCCGCACCCGACTTCGGCAGCCGGAAGTGCGCCGGCCGCGTCTCCTGCAACGGGCGGGTGCCCCGCTTGTTCTGGTCGACGTTCGCGGTCGCGATCCCGCCGTGGTGGCGCAGCAGCGCCTTCACCTCCACCGGGACCAGTTCCAGGCGCCGGGAGTCGGCCACGTGGTGCCACGTCCAGCCGTGCGGGGTCGCCACGTTCGGCACCGTGCCCCACAGTTCGTGCCCCGACGCCGCCATCGCCGCGTTCGCCGACACGTAGTCCGTCAGCCGCAGTTCGTCGACCCCGAACCCCTGCGGCGGCTCCGCGATCTCCACCGCGGCCCGCGCGTAGGGCGAGAAGTCGGGGAAACCGCGGTCGTCCACCCGCACCCCTCGCGGGTGACGCGCGGCCCGGACCGGATCCGGAAAGTGCACGATTTGCCCGGCATAGGCCGCGTTCGGCGTCACGGCCTGTCCCCCAGCCTGGCGGCCGGGTGGTACCCCCAGCCCGAGCCGACCTGTCGTCATGGCTGCTGCCCCCTGAGGCACTCTGTACGGCCCACGCCGACCGGCTCGCTGCTCCGCCCGCCGAGGCCCGTATCCCTACTTCTCTCCAACGCGTCCACCGCGCGCACCGCGGCGTGCCGACAGCCTATGCGGTACGACGTCACCGGTCACCGGGCCGCCACCCGCCGAACCGGCCCTGCCGTGACCAGCCGTCACCTTCCAGTGACGCACTGCCCCGGACGGGGTGTGTCACACCGCCCCAGCTTCCGCAGCAGGCACGCCATTTGGCACTCTGTGAGTTTCCGGGGGGATGCACGGGAGGGAAAGACGATCATGAACGCGACGCAGACGGGACCGCACACGAGCGCTTCCGGAGACCCAAGAGTCGGCTGGAGCAGCGCCGACGCACCGCACGCGCCGGCACTCCGCCACCGCCGCGACGGCATCCTGCCGACCGTCGCCGCCGCGCTCTCGGTGCGCGGCGCCACCCTCACCGGCACCGCCGCCCGGGGCGAGGAGCCGCCGGCCCTGCACCACCTCGTCCAGGACTTCCTCGACGCCCTCACCAGCACCCAGCGCGACCGCTTCACCGGCCGCTGCGCCGAGACCATCCTGATCTCCCGGCACATCACCGCCGCCGACGCGGCCCGCAGCAAACGTGCCGTCCGCAAACCCATGAGCAACGGCGAGGCCCGCAAGAGCCTGAAACACGCCAAGCTCACCACCCGCCGCATCCGTGAGGACGGCGACCCCCTGCACGGCAGCTTCGCCGGCCCCTGCCGGTCCTGCACCGCGCTCAGCGCCCACTTCGGCGTCCGCATCGTCGACCCCACCACCGGCAAGGGCTGACCCACCGGCCTGGAAACCCCGGCCGCGGCCCCCGCGAAACCCCCCACCCGCACCCCGCCACGGCGCCACCCGCCACGGCACGACCCACGAACGAAGGGCAGATGCACGCCGACCGAGCCTCCTTCCCCCAGCAGGCCGAGCGCGGGGGAGGAGCCGCACGCTTCCCCGGGCCCGTCGAGACCACGCTGCGCGCCGCCGGCTGGCGGCCGGGGCGCTGGGACATAAAACAGGCCGAGATGTGGGCCGACGCCCTGCGCGAGCACCTCTCGCCCGCCGGCCACCACCACGCCGTGTTCCCCGCCGCCGTCGAGGCCTGGGCGGAGTTCGGCGGCCTGCGCGTCTCGCCCACCGGCCCCGGCCGCCGGATCGCCCCCGCCGTCCTCGATCTGGACCCGCTGCACGGCCTCCACATGGCCCGCACCCTCGGCGACCTCGGCCGCGCCCTGGACACCGAGGTCTGCCCGCTGGGCACCGAGACCGACAGCCGGTCCCTGCTCGCCATCGACGCCGAAGGCCGTGTCTACGCCCTCGACCACACCGGCGACTGGTACCTCGGCCCCGACATCGACCTGGCCCTGTCGGCCCTCGTCTCCGGCACGGAACCCGTACGGCTCACCACGGGCTGAGCACTCGTACACACCCACGCGCGTACGGACACGCACGCGTGCGTACCCGCTCACCGCGCGCCGGCCGGAAGGGCCCGCTACGACGCCGGGATCACCGCCGAGACCCGGAAGCCCCCCGCGTCCGTCGGCCCCGACACGAACACTCCGCCCAGCGCGACGACCCGCTCCCGCATCCCGAGCAGTCCGTTCCCGCCCGACGGCAGCCCCGCAGCCGACGCCGAGGCGGGTTCGGGCGGCGGCTCGTTCTCCACCTGCATCGCGATCTCCGCCGTCCGGTGCGCCAGCCGCACGTACGTCTGCGCCCCCGCCGCGTGCTTGTGGACGTTGGTCAGCGCCTCCTGCACCACGCGGTACGCCGTCTGCTCGACCTCCGCCGCGTAGGAGCGGGCCGTGCCGTGCACCGAGAGGTCCACGGGCATCCCGGCGGCCGCCGACTGCCCGACCAGTTCGTCCAGCTCCGACAGGCACGGCCCCTCGGGCACACCGTCGGCGGCGCGGGAGGCCGCAGCCGCCGCGGCGGCCCCCACCGCGGCGAGCGGCACGTCGTCCGCCGCACGGGACACACCTTGCTCCGGCACGTACGCCCGGGGCTGGGTCTTGGCGGGCTCCGCGCTGCGCAGCACCCCGAGCATCTCCCGCAGCTCGGTCAGCGCCTGCCGCCCCATGTCCCCCACCAGGGCCGCGTTCTTCACCGCCTTCTCCGGGTCCTTGCGGGCCACGGCCTGCAACGCGGCGGCATGGACCACCATCAGACTCACCCGGTGCGCGACCACGTCGTGCATCTCCCGCGCGATCCGGGTCCGCTCCTCGTTGCGGGCCCACTCGGCCCGCTCCTCCGCACGCTCCGCGAGCAGCTGCAGCTCCCGCTCAAGGCTGTCCGCCCGCTCCCGAAGGCTCTCCATCAGCCGCCGCCGGGCCCCGACGTACAGGCCGAGAAGCAGAGGAGGCGCCGTCAGCCCGAGCGAGGTGGTCACCGCGGCGAAGGGCACGAACCAGTCGCCGAGGGTCAGGTCCCCGCGCGCCATGTCCTGGTGCACCCGCACGAACGTCACGATCATCGTCCCGACCAGGGACATCCCGGCCAGCGCGGCGATCACTCTGCGGGGCAGCTCGCACGAGGCCAGGGTGTACAGCCCCACGATGCCCATCAGGAAGCCCATCTGGGCCGGCGTGATCGCGATGGCCACCAGCACCACGGCGATCGGCCACCGCCGCCGGATGAGCAGCACGGCCCCCGCCACCACCCCGAACACGATCCCCAGGGACACCGGAATCCCCGCGTCCCGGGCGAACGGCACCCCCTCGGCCCCGCACTCCAGGGCGGACACCAGCGCGAGTCCCCCGTCGAGTGCCACGCTGCGCCGTCGCGCCCACCACCACGGCCCGGTCAGGACCGCCTCGTGGTCTTCCCCCGTCGTGGTCATGGCTCCAGCCTACGGGCGGCGGCCGGGGCGGGCGGAAGGGAATCGTGGCCCTGAGCCGGGCACGTCTCCGGTATGGTCTGAAGCGCTGTCCCCCGTGGTGTAACTGGCAGCACACTGGTTTTTGGTACCAGCAGGACAAGGTTCGAATCCTTGCGGGGGAGCTCCGGCGCAGAAAGTCTCATTCCGGGTCCCGCCCTCACGGGCCGGGACCCGTTCTCATATCCCCCCACAACCGCCCCGGTATCCTGCGGATGTCCACCCCCACCCATCCACAGCCGAAGGGCATCCCGTGAGCGCCATTCGCCCGGCAGCCGTCGTCGTTCTCGCAGCGGGTGAGGGCACCCGTATGAAGTCGGCCACACCGAAGGTCCTGCATGAGATCTGCGGCCGGTCACTGGTGGGTCATGTGCTCGCCGCCGCACGCGAGTTGAAGCCGGAGAACCTGGTCGTCGTGGTCGGGCACGCGCGGGAGCGGGTGACCGCGCACCTGGCCGAGGCCCACCCCGGGGTCCGCACCGCCGTGCAGGAGAAGCAGAAGGGCACCGGGCACGCGGTCCGGATGGGCCTCGAGGAGCTCGGCGGGCCCGTCGAGGGAACCGTGATCGTCGTCTGCGGCGACACTCCCCTCCTCACCGGTGAGACCCTCCAGCGGCTGGCCACCGCGCACCAGGAGGACGGCAACGCCGTCACCGTGCTCAGCGCCCAGGTCCCGGACGCGACCGGTTACGGCCGGATCGTGCGCGACGCCGGTACGGGCGCCGTGACCGCGATCGTCGAGCACAAGGACGCCACCGAGGACCAGCGGGCGATCCGGGAGATCAACTCCGGGGTGTTCGCGTTCGACGGGCGGCTGCTGGCCGAGGCGCTGGGCCAGGTCCGGACGAACAACAGCCAGCACGAGGAGTACCTCACCGACGTCCTCGGGATCCTGCGCGAGGCCGGGCACCGGGTCGGCGCCTGCGTGGCCGGCGACCACCGGGAGATCGCCGGGATCAACAACCGCGTGCAGCTCGCCGAGGCGCGACGGACCCTCAACGACCGCCTCCTGACGGACGCGATGCTCGCCGGTGTCACGGTCGTCGACCCGGCGACCACCTGGATCGACGTGACGGTGACCTTCGAACAGGACGTCGTCGTGCACCCGGGCACGCAACTGCACGGGACGACCCGGCTCGGCGAGGGCTGCGAGGTGGGCCCCAACAGCCGGCTGACGGACACCCGGGTCGGCCCGGGGGCGCGGGTGGACAACACGGTGTCCGACGGCGCCGTGGTGGGCGCACAGGCCTCCGTGGGGCCGTACGCGTACCTGCGACCGGGTACGCGGCTCGGGGCGAAGTCGAAGGTGGGCACGTACGTCGAGACGAAGAACGCCTCGATCGGCGAGGGCACCAAGGTTCCCCACCTCTCGTACGTCGGTGACGCCACCATCGGCGAGTACACGAACATCGGCGCGGCGAGCGTGTTCGTGAACTACGACGGGGAGAGCAAGCACCACACGACGGTCGGCTCGCACTGCAAGACCGGTTCGGACAACATGTTTGTGGCTCCCGTCACGATCGGGGACGGCGCCTACACCGCCGCCGGGTCCGTGATCACCAAGAGCGTGCCGCCGGGTTCGCTGGCCGTGGCCCGTGGCCAGCAGCGGAATATCGAGGGCTGGGTGGCTCGCAAGCGTCCCGGAAGCGCGGCGGCGAAGGCGGCCGAGGCCGCATCCGGACAGCCGGAGAGCGAAGCCTGACCGGAAACCGGCACGCCAAAGACGGCGTACCGTGATAAGTGCACACGTCCCCACGTCCCACCCTGCTGCGAACACCCGCTGAGGAGACACTGCTGTGACCGGGATCAAGACGACCGGCGAGAAGAAGATGATGTTCTTCTCCGGCCGCGCCCACCCCGAGCTTGCCGAGGAAATCGCCCACGAGCTGGGTGTCGGGGTCGTCCCGACCAAAGCGTTCGACTTCGCGAACGGCGAGATCTACGTGCGTTATCAGGAGTCGGCCCGCGGCGCGGACTGCTTCCTGATCCAGAGCCACACTGCTCCGATCAACAAGTGGATCATGGAGCAGTTGATCATGATCGACGCGCTGAAGCGTGCGTCGGCCCGTTCCATCACGGTCATCGTCCCGTTCTACGGTTACGCGCGGCAGGACAAGAAGCACCGGGGACGTGAACCGATCTCGGCGCGTCTGATCGCGGATCTGATGAAGACCGCGGGCGCCGACCGCATCCTGACCGTGGATCTGCACACGGACCAGATCCAGGGCTTCTTCGACGGACCGGTGGACCACCTGTTCGCGCTGCCGCTGCTGGCGGACTACGTGGGCAACAAGGTGGACCGTTCGAAACTGACGGTGGTCTCCCCGGACGCCGGCCGGGTGCGGGTGGCGGACCGCTGGTGCGACCGGCTGGGCGCCCCGCTGGCGATCGTGCACAAGCGGCGTGACAAGGACGTGGCGAACCAGGTCACCGTGCACGAGGTCGTCGGTGACGTGAAGGGCCGTATCTGCGTCCTGGTGGACGACATGATCGACACGGGTGGCACCATCTGCGCAGCGGCGGACGCCCTGTTCGCGCACGGCGCGGATGACGTGATAGTGACGGCGACGCACGGTGTGCTGTCGGGTCCCGCGGCGGACCGGCTGAAGAACTCCAAGGTGAGCGAGTTCGTGTTCACCGACACGCTGCCGACGCCGAACGAGTTCGAACTCGACAAGATCACGGTGCTGTCCATCGCGCCGACGATCGCGCGCGCGGTGCGCGAGGTGTTCGAGGACGGTTCGGTGACGAGCCTGTTCGACGAGCAGTGACGACCAGGCCTGTGGAACGATCAGGCCCGTAGATCGTTTTGGGTCCGGCCTCCCGCTCCGAGTAGACTGCTGCAGTTGCTCGGCGAGGGAGGCCGTACTCGTTCTCGTGTACGGCGATCCGTTATCGACGCGCTCTTCGTAGCAGGCCGTTCGTGGCCGGGTGACCCCGCCCGTTTTCGTGTACCTCTACGAGGAGTGATGAGCATGTCCGAGGTGAAGCTCGCCGCCGAGACGCGCACCGAGTTCGGCAAGGGTGCCGCCCGCCGTGTCCGCCGTGAGAACAAGGTTCCCGGTGTGCTGTACGAGCACGGCATGGTGCCGATCCACCTGACGCTGCCGGGTCACGAGCTGCTGATGGCGCTGCGTACGCCCAACGTCCTGATCTCGCTGGACATCGACGGCAAGACCAACGAGCTGGCGATCCCGAAGGCCGTGCAGCGCGACCCGCTGAAGGGCCACCTGGTGCACGTGGACCTGCTGATGGTCAAGCGCGGCGAGCGCGTCGTCGTCGAGATCCCCGTCGTCGCCGAGGGCGAGCTGGCCCCGGGCGGCAACCTGCTGGAGCACGTCCTGTCGGCGCTGCCGGTCGAGGCCGAGGCCACGACCATCGCGGACCAGCTCACGGTCTCCGTGCAGGGTCTGGCGGCCGGTGCCGCGATCCAGGCCAAGGACATCGCCCTGCCGAGCGGTGTGAAGCTGGCCGTGGACGAGGACACGGTGGTGCTGCAGGTCCTGGCCGCGCAGGCCGAGGAGGCCCCGGCGGGCGAGGAAGGCGAAGAGGCCGCGCAGGCCTGAGCCCGACCGTCGTCGTTCCGCCGGCCGCCGCTTCCCTCGGGGGGCGGCGGCCGGCGCGTATGACGCCTATTGAGGAGACATGGACGTGACGACCTCCGCGAACGATCCCTGGCTGATCGTCGGCCTCGGTAATCCCGGACCGGAGTACGCCATGAACCGGCACAACGTCGGGTTCATGACGGTGGATCTGCTGGCCGACCGGATCGGGGGCCGGTTCAAGCGGGCGGGCAAGGCGCAGGCCCAGGTGGTGGAGGGGCGGATCGGTCCCCCCGGGCCGGAGAGCCGCCGGGTGGTCCTGGTGAAGCCGATGTCGTTCATGAACCTGTCCGGCGGGCCGGTGAACGCGCTGCGCGACTTCTACAAGGTGCCGCTCGGCAACATCGTGGCGGTCCACGACGAACTGGACATCGACTACGGCGTGCTGCGGCTGAAGCTGGGCGGCGGCGACAACGGCCACAACGGGCTGAAGTCGATGACGAAGGCGATGGGTCCCGACTACCACCGGGTGCGGTTCGGGATCGGACGCCCGCCGGGCCGGATGCAGGTGGCGGACTTCGTGCTCAAGGACTTCTCCTCCGCCGAGCGCAAGGAGCTGGACTACTTCGTGGACCGGACGGCGGACTCGGTGGAGTGTCTGCTGGCGGAGGGTCTGGAGCGGGCACAAAGCGCGTACAACTCCTGACTTGTCCCCCCGCTGACGGCCCCCGGAGTTGACCGCTCGTAGCGACATGGCCAATGATCCCGGCCATGCCTGCCGCCACCGCAAGACGTTCCCGCCAGGCCTCCCACACCGCGCTCCGGTTCGGCCGGGTGGCGGCCATGGGCGCGGTCACGGTGCTGATCCTCATCGCGGGCGTGTGGGCGTCCTGGCACACCGCGCCGTACGTGATGCTCACCAAGGGGCGCGAGCACGGCACGATCGAGGTGACGCGGTGCGAGGGCGACACGTGCACCGGGCCCTACACCCCGGTCTCCACGGGGTCGACGGCCCGCGACCGGGCGGTGATCGACCACACCGTGGCGGTGCGCAAGGGGCAGACCTACAGCGTCGTCGTGAAACCGGGGACCGACGAGGTGGTCCGCTCGGGCCCCGCCGGGATCCTGTACGCGTGGGCCCCGCTGGGCGGTGCGCTGCTGCTGGCCTCGGTGGTCGTGGCGGGCGGGCTGCGGCAGACCCGGGCGGCGTGGGTGCTGGCGGGCTCCGGGATCGCGCTGTTGACGGCGGTCTTCGTGGCGCTGTGAGCCGTAGGACATGAAAGTGCCCCCGGTCCCGCACGGATCTCCGTACGGCACCGGGGGCATTCGTGTGCCGGTCAGCCGGTGTTGCGCAGGCCGGCCGCCACACCGTTGACGGTGAGCAGCAGGGCCCGGGAGAGCAGCGGGTCCGGCTCCTGGCCGGCCGCCGCCGCGTCGCGCTGCCGCTTGAGCAGGGTGACCTGGAGGTAGGAGATCGGGTCGAGGTAGGCGTCGCGGATGGCGAAGGTCTGCCGGAGCACGGGCTGGGCGTCGAGGAGTTCACTCTCGCCGGTGACGCGCAGCACCTCGCGCACGGTGAGTTCGTGCTCGGCCCGGATGGTCTCGAAGACGTGCTTGAGCTCGTCGGGGACGAGGGTGTCGACGTAGTGCTGCGCGATGCGCAGGTCGGTCTTGGCGAGGGTCATCTCGACGTTGGAGATGAAGTTGCGGAAGAAGTGCCACTGCCTGTGCATCTCGTCGAGCACGGTGTCCCCTTCCAGCCGCAGGCCTGCCTCGCGCAGCGCCTTCAGGCCGGAGCCCACGCCGAACCAGCCGGGCACGATCTGCCGGGACTGGGTCCAGCCGAACACCCAGGGGATGGCCCGCAGTCCGTCGAGTCCGGCGCCTGAGTCGGGGCGGCGCGAGGGCCGCGAGCCCAGGTGCAGGTCGGCGAGCTGGTCCACGGGGGTGGAGGCGAAGAAGTACGCCGGCAGGTCGGGGTCCTCGACGAGCCTGCGGTAGGCGGCGTGGGCGGCGTCGGACACCACGTCCATCGCGGCGTCCCAGCGGGCCAGCGCCTCCACCGACTGGCGCGGGGCGGTGTGCAGGGCGGAGGCCTGGAGGGTCGCCGCGAGCGTCAGTTCCAGGTTCTCCCGGGCCAGGGACGGGATCAGGTACTTGTCGGAGATGACCTCGCCCTGCTCGGTCACCTTGATCTCGCCCTCCAGCGTGCCCCAGGGCTGGGCGAGGATGGCGTCGTGGGTGGGGCCGCCGCCGCGGCCGACGGTGCCGCCGCGGCCGTGGAAGAGCCGCAGCCGTACGCCGTAGCGGTGGGCGACGTCGCGCAGGCGCCGCTGGGCGCGGTGGATCTCCCACTGGCTGGTGGTGATGCCGCCGAACTTGGAGGAGTCGGAGTAGCCGAGCATGACCTCCTGCACATCGCCCCGCAGCGCGACCAGGCGCCGGTAGGACGGGTCGGAGAGCATGTCCTCCAGGATGGTGTCGGCCGCCTTGAGCTCGTCGGTGGTCTCAAGCAGCGGCACGATGCCGATCTTCGCCCAGCCCGCGTGCAGGTCGACGAGTCCGGCCTCGCGGGCCAGGACGGCGGCGGCGAAGACGTCGTCGGCGCCCTGGCACATGGAGATGATGTAGGACTCGATCACCTCGGGCCCGAAGACGCGCAGGGCCCGCTTGACCGTCTCGAAGACGCCGAGGGTCTTGGCGCCGGCCGCGTCGACGGGGGCCGGGCTCGGGCCGAGCGGCCGCCTCGACCTCAGCTCCTTGGCGAGCAGCTTGGCGCGGTACTCGCGGGGCATGTCGGCGTAGCGCCAGGACTCCTCGCCGAGCCGGTCGAACAGCTGACCGAGGGCGTGGTGGTGGGCGTCGGCGTGCTCGCGGACGTCCATGGTGGCCAGCTGGAGGCCGAAGGCGGCCAGGGTGCGGATGGTGCGGCCCAGGCGGCCGTCGGCGAACAGGCCACCGCGGTTCTCGCGCAGGGACTCCTGGATGATCCGCAGGTCGTCCAGGAGTTCGGCGGTGCCGAGGTAGTCGCGTCCCGGCTCGTGCGCGGTGCCGGTGGCCAGGCGCTGCTTGGTGTTGACGAGCTTCTGGCGGATGCAGGTGGCCTTGAGCCGGTAGGGCTCCTCGGCGTTGAGCCGCTTGTAGCGGGGGCTGATCTCCGGCAGGTTCTCCAGGTCGGCCCCGAGGGACTGGAGCAGCGCGTCGGTGGCGCCGGTGTAGCGGATCGAGTTGGACAGGAAGCCGCGCAGCTCGTCGATCATGTCGAGGGCGTCGTTGATGCCGTGCTCGTGCTGGAGGATCAGCACGTCCCAGGTGACCTCGGGGGTCACGTTGGGGTTGCCGTCGCGGTCGCCGCCGATCCAGGTGCCGAAGGTGAGGGGGCGGGTGTCGTCGGGCAGCTTGACGCCGGCGCGCTCCAGTTCCGCGGTGAGGTCCTCCAGGACGTCACCGACGGCGCCGGCGTGGAGTTCGTCGAGGTAGTAGATGGCGTTGCGGGACTCGTCGGCGGGCTCGGGGCGGACCACGCGGAGTTCGTCGGTCTGCCAGACGAGGTCGATGTTCTCCGCCAGCCGGGTGTCCAGACGGCGGCGGTCGGACTCGGCGACCGGGGCCTCCAGGAGCGCGGCGATGCGCCGGAGCTTGTTGAGCACCGAGCGGCGGGCGGCCTCGGTGGGGTGGGCGGTGAACACCGGGCGGACGTTGAGGTGCCGGACGGTCTCCCGCAGGTGCTCGGGGTCGGCGTCCTTGAGGCGGTCGGCGGTGCGGGCCAGCAGTCCGCCCTCCGCGGCACGCCGGGCGCGCAGTTCGCGTCCGCGGTGCACCTGCTCGGTGACGTTCGCCAGATGGAAGTAGGTGGAGAAGGCGCGGACCAGCTTGGCCGCGGTGTCGAGTTCGGTACCGCGCAGCAGTTCGGCGGCGGCCTCACCGTCCTCGCGGGTGAGGCGGCGGACCTTCTCGACGAGGTCCAGGAGTTCGGGACCTTCCTGCCGTACGAGGGCCTCCCCGAGGAGGTCACCCAATCGGCGGATGTCGGCACGCAGCTCGGCGCTGGTCGTCGTCTGGTCGTCGGCACTGCTCACAGGTGCGGCTCCTTGCGGGTTGAAGCACGTCTGGGAGGGGACCCGGACGGGTGCCGCGCGGCGGCTGCCGCTTACGGGCCGAGTGTCCGGGAAGGAATTCTTCAGAGCGGACCGCGCTGTCCGACCGCCTCCAAGTCTAGGTGTCGCGGGGGACGCGCAGACCAGGGGCTCTTGCCGCGGCGCGACGCGCTGCCATACTTACGACGCCGTAGGTTACGGAACCGTAGGGAGCTGACCGGTTCCCTGACCCCGACGACCCGTCTCGACTCTCGACCCCACAGGGGACGCCCATGACCACAAGCTCCGATGTGATCGACGACGCCCCGAAGGCGACCGACACCTCTCTTGCCTCCGCCACCCTCGGAGGTGAGCAGAAGCGTTCGGTCGAGCAGATCACGCTGCTGCTCTTCATCACCGTTCCGTTCCTCGCACTGCTCGCCGCGGTGCCGCTGGCATGGGGCTGGGGGGTGAGCTGGCTGGATCTCGGCCTGCTGGTCTTCTTCTACTTCCTCGGCTGTCACGGCATCACGATCGGTTTCCACCGGCATTTCACGCATGGCTCGTTCAAGGCGAAGCGGCCCCTGAAGATCGCGCTGGCGATCGCGGGGTCGATGGCGGTCGAGGGACCCCTGGTCCGCTGGGTCGCCGACCACCGCAGGCACCACAAGTTCTCCGACCACGAGGGTGATCCGCATTCCCCGTGGCGGTACGGCGAGACGGTCCCGGCGCTGCTGAAGGGCCTGTGGTGGGCCCATATCGGCTGGATGTTCGACGAGGAGCAGACGCCGCAGGAGAAGTACGCCCCGGACCTGATCAAGGACCGGACCCTGCGGGCGGTCTCCCGTCAGTTCATCCTCTGGACGGCGGTGTCGCTGCTGCTGCCGGCGTTGATCGGCGGCCTGGTCACGATGTCGTGGTGGGGCGCGTTCACCGCGTTCTTCTGGGGCTCGCTCGTCCGGGTGGCGCTGCTGCACCACGTGACCTGGTCGATCAACTCCATCTGCCACGCGGTCGGCAAGCGCCCGTTCAAGTCGCGGGACCGCTCCGGCAACGTGTGGTGGCTGGCGATCCTGTCCTGCGGCGAGTCCTGGCACAACCTGCACCACGCCGACCCGACCTCCGCCCGGCACGGCGTGGAGCGCGGACAGATCGACTCCTCGGCCCGGATCATCCGCTGGTTCGAGCGGCTCGGCTGGGCCCACGACGTGCGCTGGCCGTCACGCTCGCGTATCGATTCCCGCCGCAACGACGAGCAGGACGGCTCCCGGCGCCGGAGGAGGACCGCCGAGGCGGCATGATTGACGGCGTGGCGACCGACTCGAGCACTTCCAGCAACGAAAAGCCGCGGCGCACGCGCCGTACCCGGATGACCGGTGCCGAGCGCCGCCAGCAACTGCTGGAGATCGGTCGCACGCTGTTCGCGGCGAAGGGTTTCGAGGGCACCTCGGTGGAGGAGATCGCGGCGAAGGCCGGGGTGTCCAAGCCGGTGGTGTACGAGCACTTCGGCGGCAAGGAGGGCCTGTACGCGGTGGTGGTCGACCGCGAGATGCGGCGGCTGCTCGACATGGTGACCGGCTCGCTGACCGCGGGCCACCCCCGCGAGCTGTGCGAGCAGGCGGCGTTCGCCCTGCTGGACTACATCGAGGAGTACACGGACGGCTTCCGCATCCTGGTCCGCGACTCCCCCATCCCCCAGTCGACGGGGTCCTTCGCGTCCCTGATCTCCGACATCGCCACCCAGGTGGAGGACATCCTGGGCCGCGAGTTCAAGTCCCGCGGCTTCGATCCGAAGCTGGCCCCGCTCTACGCGCAGGCGCTGGTCGGCATGGTCGCCCTGACCGGCCAGTGGTGGCTGGACGTGCGCCGCCCGAAGAAGGCCGAGGTCGCCGCCCACCTGGTCAACCTGGCCTGGCACGGCCTCGACGGGCTGGAGCCCCGGCCCCGGCTGATCGGGCACCGGAAGAGCTGAGATCGCCCCATTGAGTGATCTCAATAGACCGCAAGATTAACCTTGTGGCACGATTCGGGTATGACTGAGATCGCGATCAGCGCCGCCCGTTCCCAGCTCGGTGACCTCGTCCGTCGTGCGGCTCACAGCCGCGAGACGATCGCTCTGACCGACCACGGGCACGTGGCCGCCCTCCTCGTATCTCCGCAGGTGATAGAGGATCTTGAGGACGCCTTGGCGGTCTCCGACTACCAGCGGCGGAAGGCCGAGGGAACGCTGGGTGAGGGCATCCCCATGGCGGAGGTCCGGAGGCGACTGGGGCTTGAAAAGCCGTGACCTACGAGATCATCTTTGAACCGCACGCCCTCGACGTCGCAGCGCGATTCCTGAAGGAGGACCCAGCCGCCCTCGCCGGGGTCCTGGACGTGATCGACGAGCTGGCCCACGATCCGCGTCCCGCGGGGTCGACGCCGTACGGCCTGGACATTCGCCGCCTCCGCGTCGGCGAGTACCGGGTTCTGTACGTCATCGACGATGAAGTCATCCGCGTCCTCATCACGCACCTCGGTCGGACGGCCTGAGCTCCTCAAGGAACTCCAGCCGGTTCCCCACCGGATCCTCCGAGTAGAAGCGCTTGTGGCCAGGCAGGTCGTCGTCCCAGGTGACCTGCGCGCCCCGCTCGGCCAGCCGGGCCGCGTACGCCTCGATGGCCGTCACCCGCAGGCCCGGGTGGGCCTTCTTCGCCGGGCGGAAGTCTTGCTCGATGCCCAGGTGGAGCTGTACGGACCCCGCCTGGAACCAGCAGCCGCCGCGCGCGGCCAGTACCGGCGGCTTCGGGACCTCGGTCATGCCGAGGACCCCGGCGTAGTACGCCCGCAGCTGCTCCTCCGAACCGGGCGGGGCGGCGAGCTGGACGTGGTCGATGGCGGCGAGCATGCCTCAGGCCTCCTTGGTGGCGACCGCGAAGACGCGGCGGAAGGGGAACGGGGTGCCGTGCGGTCCGGTCGGGTAGGCCTCGCGCAGGGCGGTGCGGTAGTCGGCCAGGAACTCCTCGCGGGCCGCCGGGTCGTCGGCGAGGGCGGTGAGCACGGGCCGCAGCCCTGTGCCCTTCACCCAGTCGAGGACCGGGTCCTCACCGGTCAGCAGGTGGATGTACGTGGTCTCCCAGACGTCGGCCGCGCAGCCGAGGCCGGTCAGCCGCTCCAGGTAGGCCTCGGGGCCGAGCACCGCGTCCGCGTGGCGCAGGGTGTCCCCGAGCCGGTCGCGCCAGCGGGCGGAACCGGCGAGTTCGCGCATGAGCCGGTGGCTGGGGGCGGAGAAGTTGCCGGGGACCTGGAAGGCGAAGGTGCCGCCCGGGCGCAGCCCCGCCACCCAGTCGGCGAAGCGCTCCGGGTGGCCGGGCACCCACTGGAGCGTGGCGTTGCTGACGATCAGGTCGTACGGCTCGCCGGGGGTCCAGGTGCGGGCGTCGGCGGGTTCGAAGTCGAGGCGGCCGCCGCCAGGGGTGGGGCCCTCGTGGTCGACCACGGCCTTGTCGAGCATCTCCGGTGAGTTGTCGTAGCCGGTGATGTGCGCGGTGGGCCAGCGGCCGGCGAGCAGGGCGGTCACATTGCCGGGGCCGCAGCCGAGGTCGGCGATGCGGGGCCGGTCGCCGGGCAATGCGGGGACACGGGCGACGAGGTCGGTGAAGGGGCGGGCCCGGTGTCCGGCGTGGCGCAGGTACTGGGCGGGGTCCCAGGCGGGACTCTGGGCGGACATGGCGGCCTCCAGGAGGTGCGGGGCGTGGTGCGGGTGGTCGTCGGCGGCTGCGCCCACCACTCTCCCCCGGCACTTATCTCGACGTCAAGAGACTTGACGCCAAGAGACTTCACATCGACACAACCACTACACTGATCGCCATGGAGGACGAGGTCGATCGGCTGGTCGCAGCATGGCGCCGGGAGCGCCCGGACCTCGACGTGGAACCGCTCGAGGTGCTCAGCCGGGTGAGCAGGCTGGCCCGGCACCTGGACCGCGCACGCCGGCTGGCCTTCTCCGAGCACAGCCTGGAACCCTGGGAGTTCGACGTACTGACGGCGCTCAGGCGCGCGGGCTCGCCGTACCAGCTCTCCCCCGGGCAGTTGCTGACCCAGACGCTGGTCACCTCGGGCACGATGACGAACCGTATCGACCGGCTGGCCAAGAAGGGCCTGGTGGAGCGGCTTCCCGACCCCAGCGACCGGCGCGGGGTGCTGGTCCGGCTGACGGACGAGGGCCGGGATCGCGCCGACCGGTCCCTGGCCGGGCTCCTGGACCAGGAGCGCGCGCTGCTGGCCGAGCTGTCGACCGCGCAGCGCGGTGAACTGGCGGGACTGCTGCGCCAGTTGACCGCACCGTTCGACAACATCCCTGGCTGAGGGGGCGCCTGGGCAGGCGCTCTGCTCTCCTCCACGATCCCTGGCTGAGGGGCGCCGGGTCAGGCGCTGCTGCTCTGCTCCACCCCGATCGGCCCGGCGGGCCCCAGATCTGCCGGTCCCACCCCGGCCCGGCGGGCCAGGGCCACGGCGGCCAGGGTGGAGTGCACGCCGAGCTTGCCCAGGACGTTCTGCATATGGGTGCGCACGGTGTGCGGGGACAGGTACAGACGCTCGGCGACGGCCTTGCGGCCAAGACCCGCGACCATGCAGCGCAACACCTCACGCTCGCGCGGGGTCAGCGACTCCACCAGGCGCTCGCTCTCGGTACGGTGCTTGCGGGCGGCGGTCAGCTCCCGCAGCACGCCGGTGAGCAGGGCGGGCGGCAGATGGGTCTCGTCGCGCAGGACCCCGCGGATGACGGTGAGCAGCCGGGACAGCGAGCAGTCCTTGGCGACCCAGCCGCAGGCACCGGCCTGCAGGGCGAGCGCGGCGCGGCGCGGGTCGTCCTTCTCGGCGAGTACGACGGTCCGCACCCCGGGCTGGGCCCCCCGCACTCCGGCTACCAGGGAGATCCCGTCCACCAGTCCGTCCTCGTCGCCCTCCCGCACGGGAACGGCGGGCCGGGCCGCGGGGACGTTGCCGCCGAGGTCGGAGTCGACGAGCACGACGTCGAAGCGGCGCCCCTCCGCGGCCGCCCGCTCCAGACAGCGCAGCGCCGCCGGGCCGGAGCCGGCCGCGGACACCTCCACGTCGGGCTCGGCGGCCAGGGCTGCGGCGAGCGACTCGGCGAAGATGCGGTGGTCGTCGACGACCAGGACTCGGACACGAACCACTGAAAACCCCCTTCCCCACGCTCCTGGTCGGAGCAGGGGAGTCACCCGGCGCCGGAGAACACCGAGGGCGCGGGCCCGACGTCCGGGGCCGAGTGGGCCGGACGGCACTCGCCGTACCGGACCGCCTCCGCGCCCGACGCTGTCCTGCCCGAGCCGTCTCGCCCCCTGACCAGCACCGGCCCCCACCGGTGCCGCTCATCAGAGTACGGGCGGCGGCCAGGAGGGGAAGGCAATTCGCAGAACTGACCAGCCGACGCGTTTAGGGTGTGCCGCATGTTTCGTATTGAGGCAGAAGTCGACAAAGAGCGCCGCGATCTGCTCCGCTCCCGCCTCCGCGACACGAACACCGCGGCCTCGCCGTTCATCGCCGACCTGCGCAGAACCCCGGCCGCCCGGGAAGTCCCCCTCCACCTCTGGGCGTTGAACGACTCCGGCGAACTGGCGGGCGGCCTGGTGGGCCACACCTGGGCGACCTGGCTGCACGTGACCCACCTCTGGGTCGACACCCCCCACCGCGGCACGGGCCTCGGCTCCCGCCTCCTGGCCCGCGCCGAACGCATCGCCCACCGAGACCGCGCCTGCACCGCCGCCCGCCTGGAAACCTGGGACTTCCAGGCCCCGGGCTTCTACCGCAGGCACCACTACAAGGTGGTCTGCGCGATCCCCGACTACCCCCCGGGAATCACCGAATACACCATGATCAAGCCGCTGCCCTGAGCGGCTGCCATCCCTCAGAGCGCGTCGAGCGCCTCCGTGCTGATGTCGATGTCGATCTCGTAGGGCACGTCGAGCTTGAGCCGGTCACGGTGGGTGCCGGTCAGGGCGTACGTCTTGGTCAGCGGGTCGAGTTCGTAGGTGCGGACCACGGGACGATGACCGGAGCCGCTCATCTCGACCAGCCAGAAGTGCGGGATGCCCGCGGCCGCGTACTTGTGCTCCTCCCATGGGCGGCATCTTCGGCCTGCGCGTCCACGGTAACCGCCGCGATCGACGAACGTCGTCACAAAGGGTGACGACCCGACCGGTGGGGTGACTCGGCGGGGGCAGTCGGCTGGGTCAGCACCCGGATGCCCGTGGCCCGGTGGCGATCTCGGCCCAGACCGTCAGACCGCTGCTCGTCCGGTGGGTTCCCCACCGGGTGGCCAGCGTGTCAGTGATGAGCAGCCCGCGTCCGTGTTCACTCTCCGCCGAGGGCATGGACGCGGGGAAAGGAGTGGGGCCCATGCCCGTATCGGTCACACCGACGGTGACCAGAGTGCGCTGCAACGCGCAGGCAACGCTGATCCTGCGACTGCCGCTGTGCTCCAGCGCGTTGGCGACCAGTTCACCGGCGATGATCTCCAGATCCTCGGCCGGACCGGAAGGCAGCTTCCATGAGCGGGCGGTGTCGCGCACATAGCGCCGGGCAGTGGGGGCGGAGGCGAGGTCGTCGCCGGGCAGGGACAACTGGCCGAACGCCAGGGGTGCCGATGAAGTGGAAAGCCCCTGCGGCACGCCCCCGAGCCGGGCTGCCCGGGACCGGGCGATGCGCAGTACGTCGTCGAGAGCGTCAGCCAGTTGTCCGGTGAGGGTGCCGAGTTCACCGACCGCCGACGTGCCGCGCAGTGCGCGGGACCGGCCGAGCAACCGCTCCCCGAGGGCGAGTTGCATCTCCTCGATCCGATCGGCGAGCTGGGAAGCGGTCCCGTCGCCGTCGGTGAGGAGCAGACAGGGCTGCCCGTGGGCGCCGGCCCAGGGCAGCAGTCGTACGAGGTCGGGCACGGCCTTCGCGGCGTCCCGCATGACGTCGTCGCAGTCGCCGAAGCCCGTCACGATGCCTCCGCTCCATGGCGATCCGAGGTAATAGCGAGCCTCCGCAACCATCGAGCTGTGCGCTCCAGGTGGCTGATCACGTCCTCAACTCCTCGCAGAATGGCCGAAATAGAAAGGGAATCCTGTCATGGGAATCCCATAGCAGGATCTCCCACAAAGGGATTTCACCAATGTGGGTGACGTGCTTCGGATTCACGTCCGATTCAGTGAGGCGGCCCATAAAGTCGGCGCGTTGGCTTGCGCAAGGGCCGGAGGAATCGGCTCGAGGAGAGGATCGGCGACATGACCGCTACGCAGACGGGACCGGCCGGCCGCATGCAGATCGCGCGGGGGCTGATCTCACTGCGCGAACGATGCGGGCTCACGCAGACTCAAGTCGCCGAAAGAGCGGGCGTCAGCACCACAACGGTCAGCAGGTACGAGACGTGGCAGGACCGGGCCCGCATCCGGTGGGCAACGGTCAAGGCCTTGGCCGATGCCTGCGAGGCGACCACCCAGGAACGCGAGGCCCTCGTGCTCATCGCCAAGTCGCAAGCCGACGGCTGGTGGGTGGGAAACGGTGCCGTGCCGGAGTGGATGGACCCGCTTGTATCGTTCGAGTACGCAGCCGCGTACGAGCATGTGTTCGCGAACTCCGTTGTGCCAGGCCTGCTACAGACGCCTGAGTACGCCCTCGCCATCCATCAGGCCCGCGAGGTGCGCAGTTCCAACGAAGAGATCGAGCGAATGGTGCAGGCCCGGATCCAGCGCCAGAGCATTCTGACTCGCGCCCCGGCACTGCACCTGTGGGTGGTCCTCGACGAGGCGGTCCTGCACCGCACCGTAGGCGACACTGACGTCATGCGCCGCCAGCTCTCCCACCTTCAGGAGATGGCCGACAGCCCCCACATCGACATCCAGATCCTCCCGTTCAGCGCCGGTGCGCACGCGGCAGGAGCCGGGCACTTCGTACTCCTCGGACGGGACGCCGAACGAGAACACCTCAGCTCGATGGCCGTCGTATACATCGAGATGCGCCGACGTGGCCTCTACCTCGACGACGCGGACGACGTGGGCGCCTACAAACTCACTTTCGACTACCTTCGTTCCCAGGCCGCCGACCCGGCCACCTCAGCACACCTCATCGCGACAGCTAGACAGGAGTTGAAGTCGTGACCGGCATAGCCACCTCCCCAACTCGGCCCGCGCCTCCGGCCTGGATCAAGAGCAGCTACAGCGGAGGGGAGGGCAACGAGTGCGTCGAGGTAGCGTTCCGGGACAGAGCTACCGTCATCCGCGACTCGAAAGCCCCCACACGAGGCGCCCTGTCCGTACCACGTACCGCCTTCGTGGCGTTCATTGAGGCACTGAAGCGGTAACGAATCATTGAGCTGTTGAATCAACACCGTGCCCACTGCGGGGGGCCGTTGCGTCCTGATCTATCAGCGGACCGAGAACAACAAGCACCACACCACACGCAAATGAAGTATTGGCTCGATAAGTTCCGGCATCCAGGCGGGCGCCACAAAGTTTGAGTATGCGTACGCCCACCTGCTCGCAATGATCTCCGCCAGGCCCAGAGGTGCCATCTCATGGAACCCCGGACACCTGTCTAAGGCAGGAAATCAATTTAGCCCGACGACTATCTCCACAATGATCCCAGCCGCGCCGAGAACCGCAATGCCGCCCCCCACAAAGCGCAGTAGGCGAGGTGTGGCAGTGCCGACGAGTCCAAACATAACCGAGGACGTCAAATGATAGAAACGCTCCGCAGCTCCCTTCCAGTTAAAGACAAGAACCAGCCCACCGATCAACAGGACTCCGCAGATTAGAACAGAGGCGGGATCTGTAGTCGACGAAGCGCGTCCAGCTTGCGACATGAATACCGTGTTCATATCTATTAGATTACCTCGCTCCGGTGGGCCGCCGGCGAGGGGTGGTGCCGGCGGCCCAGCGGTATGTTAGCGCCAATCCAGCGTGAAGAGTTTTCCGATGCGCGTATTGTGCGAGGTGGTCAGGCCGCCTTCGACGCCCAAACCGGTGCCCACACCTACGGTCGTCGCCCCTACGGGTTCACCACGACTATTTCGAGCACCGATCGCACGTTCATGACTACCCGACACCGCTACGCCGAAGGCGGCAGTGAGGGTCCCACCCCATCCGTCCCCTCGGAGTTGCTCGAAATCAGTTGCATTGCTACCCATGAGGCCTACCCCAAGATTCGCCCCCACCGATGGCGTCTCACTTCCCTTGCTGAAACTGAGGCCATAGTCAGTCTTGCCGTCCGCTCGGGTTGTACTCAGCAGGCAGACAGAAGCTGTTACTCCTAGTCCAAGGCCAGCTGAACCGCTGAGACAGATGCCTGTTGTGTCACCTGCGAAATATGCGTCCCAGATCTTTTTGGACTTCCCAGTCACAGAATTCCAGGCTATCTTAATAGCCCCCCTAATTCCTTCCTTCTTGCGCCGCTCGGCTTCAACCTTTGCTCGTGCAACGGCTTGCGCTTTGGCTCGCGCGTCGGCCTGGGCTTTGGCTCGGGCTTGCGCCTTCGAGTCGTTTGTCTTCTTGTAAGCTGCGCCGCTTCCGCTCGGCCTTGTGAGACCTCCGCCGTTGCGCTTGCGAGCCGTATCGCGATTCTTTACGGTTTTGACTCCGCCGTGATTACCACTGTCGATCCAGCCGCCACTGTCGCCCTCAAAGATCCTTTTACCATCGGGATCGCTGTAAGTGACCGGCTTGTTGTGGGCGTAGCTGTAGGCGTTCATCTGGGCCGGGTCGTCGATATCGTTGATCGGGTCGACGGAGAGGAAGCGGCCGAGGGCGGGGTCGTATTCGCGGGCGCCGAGATGGGTCAGGCCGGTGGGGTCTGTTGTGCCGCCGACGAAGCCGCGGGTGCCGGGGATGGTTTCGGCTTGCTGGGAGCGTATCTCGCCGAAGGGGAGTTGCTTGCGGCGGGTGACGGCAAGGGTGGTCATGGCGACAGCGGCCATGGCGGTGCCTTGGTGGTCGGGCAGGAGGAAGGAGAAGCCGCTGCTGGTGCGGACAGCGACGGTCTGGCCCTCGTGGGTGTAGTAACGGACGCCTTCCTTGGTCCCGTTCGGCTTGATCTTGAGTTCGTTGCCGCCGGGCAGGGTGAGGGTCTGAGTGCCGTCTGCGTCCTTGGCAATGAAACGGTTGCCGTCGGAGTCGTACTGGTAACTGGTGGTCTTGCCGTTCTCGGTGAGGGTGGCGAGGTGTCCTTCGTCGTCCCAGGTGAGGTTCTGGGTGGTGGCGCCGATGGTGCGCTTGGTGGTGTTGCCTGCGGCGTCGTAGACGAAGGTGCTGGTGCGGCCGTTGTTGGCGCCACCCTTGACGGTGGCGGTCTGGACGGCATGCGGCAAGCCCGTGGTGGGGGTGTTATGGGTGTAGCTGGTGGTGGCGTCGGAGCCCACCAGCGCGCCGGTGCCGTGGTCGGTCTGCTCGGTGCGGTTGCCCACGACGTCGTACTTGAACGACTGCCAGTAGGCGTCCGGGCCGCCAACCGTGCTAGCCGACGGCTGGGTGGAGCAGTCGATCTTCGCGGTCCACGCCTCAGTCAGCTGGCCCAGGGGGTTGTTGGTGAAGCACTGGGTGTCCACGGTCCTGCCGGCGTCCTGGCCGCTGGCAGTGGTGATGCCGGTGATGTTGCCCGCGTCGTCGTAGGCATAGCTGACGTCGTCGATGCGCTGGGGAGCCAGATCACGGTCGGTGGTCTGCCGGGTCAGGCGGCCGGTGAACGCGTCGTAGACCTGTGTCTTGTAGACCTTCTTGCCCAAGGTGCCGAATTCGGTGCGCACCGGGCGGGAGAAGACGTCGTGGCTGGTGGCGTTGACGAGGGTGACGGCGCCGGCGGTGGTCTTCTGCGGGAGGTTGCCCTCGCCGTAGACGGTGGTCTGGCGCTCGCTGGGCAGATTTCCGACCGCCGGGTGCCTGATCCACTCCTGCTGACCGGTGTAGATGTTGTAGCCGTAGGTCCAGGTGTGAGTGCCGGCCATGGCACCGGCTTCGGCGGGAATGGTGACCGTGTTGGAGGTGGGCTGGTAGGCGTCGTTGTAGGTATCGACGGCGGAGACGTACTGCTTGCCGCCGATATAGCGAATGCTGCTGGCCAGCTGACCCTTCGCGACGCTGTCGTAGGTCCACTCCGCCAGGAGAGTGTTGCCCTTCTTCAGCGCGGTCGTGCGACCGAGTTCGTCATAGACGGTGCTCAGGGTGATGCCGCGGGCGTCCGTGACGGTAACCGGGTTGCCGAGCTTGTCATAGGTGGTGTGGCTCTTGCCCTTGTCGGGGTCATCCACGTCGGTCTGCTGGCCGCGGGCGTCGAAGCTGTACCGCCAGACGTTGCCCGCCGGGTCGGTGACGGTCAGCGGTTCGTCCCACTTGCCGTAGGTGTAGTGGGTCTTCTGTGAGGTGGTACGGGTTGCGTCGGTGTATTCGAGGCGGTCGGTGGCGCGCCCGCGTGCATCATTGATGACCGTGGTGGCGGTGCCGCCCTTGGGCGGGATCGCCGTGGTGCGGTCACCGTCGTAGATCGTCTGACTGCGGTATTTCTCGTCGCCGTAGGTGTGGGCGATTGAGTAAGTTGTGCGGTCCAGGCCGTCGTACACGTTCTCCACCATCGCCGGCACCTTGTTGTCCGGCGCATTCACCAGGCTCGTGGACGGTGCACCGTCGGCGTAGTACGCCGCGTAGGACTTCCAGGCGTTGCCGCGGGTGTCGTACAGCGTCTCGGTCACGATCCGGTTCGCTGTGCCGATCGCCGGGCTCTGGGTCTCACAGGGGCGCAGCAGGCCGTCGAAGAGCTGGTAGCTGGTGGCGTACGAGCCATCGTACTGGAGCGATTTGGTCGCCACGGCGTTAGCGACGGTCCTGGAGATGGTGTAGCTGTATTCGGTCGAGGGCTGGGCGGGGTGGTCGGTCTTGGCCCAGCCGGGGTTCCACACCTGCCGCGTGCGGCCCAGACCGTCGTAGGTGGCGTCGGCCCGCTTGCCGTTGGCGTCGATCACTGCAGTGGTCACGCCGCGCGCCGGGTCGTACTCGGTCTTGATGGTCTGGTCGAGTGTGTTGGTCTCGGTCTTCGAGGTGGGTGCCTCGATCGTGGTCGGCGTGTACTTGGTGATGGTCGTGTTGTCGTCCGCGTCGGTCTCGGTCAGCTGACGGCCGTGCTGGTCGTGGGTGTGGCGGGCGGTGGTCAGGTAGCCGGTGCCCTTGTCGTCCTGTTCCTCCAGGCGCGTCATGTCGCCCTTGGTGGGCTTGGCGTCCAGGCTGGTGGCACCGTCGTAGTAGTGCCGTTCGACGGAGATCAGGTCCGCGGGCAGCTGCGGTGTCTTGTCGCAAGCGACTGCAACCGTCCGTTCCTCCTTGATCAGGTCGAGGATGTTCACCGCTGTGTTGCGGGCATAGCTGGTGGTGGTGCACTCCTCGTCGCCTGTCTTGGCGATGTCGCCGAGGTCCGACTCGGTCAGGACCAGGCCGTAGTCGTCGAAGGTGCGCAAGGTTCGGGTAGTGCGCCAGGTGTTGCCGACGGCTGTGCGGGTCTTCTCTTCCTGCGTGCCGGTGGCATAGGCGTTCAGGGCTGGCAGGCCACTGCGTGACTGGGTTGCAGTGGCTTTGCTGCGCCAGGGGGTGTAGCTGGTGGTGGATTCCAGCTTGCCGCCGTCGCCGTTGAAGGCGGCCTCTTCCCGGATCAGGCCGGCGAAGGCGCGGTGGTCGGTCACCTTGACGCCTTCGTGGTCGATGACCTCAGCAGCGTCGATGCCGCGGAAGTAGCGGTACTCCTTCAGTGTCTGCTTGGTCGAGGCAGGACTGCCCGTGCGGACCTGGACGCGGCCATATCCCTTGCGGTCACCATAGGTGAGGTACTTGGCCTTGGTGAACTCGTCCTCGTCCTTCTCCCAGGTCATCCCGTCCAGATAGCTGTAGTCGGTCTCCTTCACCGGCGCACCGCCGGTGTTGTCCGACTCCAGAACCTGGGTGACGACATAGGTGTGGAACCAGTCCAGGTACGGCTCGTAGTCGGCTGCCGGGGCCTCTGGCGGGGACCAGATCACCGGATAACAGCGACGCTGGTTCGAAGACGGCGTGGGCATGTCGCCGACCTTGCAGTCGGGTTCGGAGTAGGTGACACCGATGGTGCCGCCGGTCTCGGTGTCGATGCCGTAGATGCGGTAACGCACCAGCGGGGGAACAGGATCGGCCTTACCGCCGGTGGTGGTGGCACCCTCGACTCGGTTGGCGAGTTGCTTACCCAGGAAGGTGACCGCCGGCAGAGTGACGTCACCGGTACCGGTGTGGCCGGTGCGGGTGATCGACGCCAGCCACAGCGCGGGAGCGGAGCCGTCGCCGGTGGAGGGGAACTCGTGGGTCAGCTTCCAGGTGTCGACCGGCTTGTAGATGCCGCTCGTCAGGATGGAGGTGTCGAGCTGGGTGAGCCGCTTGCGGGTCCAGAACGACGGCGAGTAGCGGTCCTTGCATTCCTCGCCCGACTTGCAGTACCGGTCGAACGGCACGTCGGGCCAGTTCTTGGCGTGGCTCGCGTCGAAGGTCCCACAGTCGCTCAGGCACCGCTCGGAGACGGTGAAGTCGACCCGGCCGGCAGCTTTGCTGCTGTACACGCTGTTGGAACGCAGGCCGTAGTCGATGTGGTCCAGGTAGCCGCCCCGGTCGTACACGGCGGCCGTGGAGGCACCGGTGTCGGGATTGACATTGCGACCGTAGTAGTTGGTCTCCTTAGCCCAGTAGTAGGCCATCGCGTCGGAGTGCGGGTTGACGACGTAGTCGAGGTTCCACCGCCATGCCTGCTGGCACCAGGAGTCCTTGAACTCTGTGGCGTGGCACGGCTCCCCGCTCTGGTTGCCGAATACGGGAACCGTCCAGGTCGAGTTGGTCTCCGTCTTGCCGCTGGTCCAGCCGGGCAGGCGGTTGTAGCCGAAGTAGTACTGCGTGCCGTCCGGCGTGGTGACCTTCCAGTACTCGCCATCGTTGTCGCCGTTGCCACGGTCGCTACTGGTGAGCTTGTCGATCTTGGTACCGTCGTCGCTCTCCAGGTGCCACTCACCCGTGGTGTCGTCCTTGACCAGCACGCTGGACTGACCGTTCAGGTTGAGGACCGCGTTGTCCTTCTTCCAGCACAGGTCGCCGCTCTTGTCGGTGCCATTGCCGTCCTTGGTATCGGCGGAGCAGGACACGTAGCGGCGCTCGATGTAACCAGGTTCCATGGACCAGCCGTCGCCGATCCAGTTGGCCTGGTTGTTCGTCGCCGCGGTACGCCCGTCGACTGCCTGGGAGGAGTAGGACAGGCTCAGATCCGGTTGGGCCCCGCCGGGCACGTCCGGGGTGTCGATGCCATAGTCCCAGGAGAAGCCACCGCTGGAGCCGCCAGACGTCCAGGACGCCGACGGGGCGAGCGAGGTGGCCGTGAAGTTGCCCGACGCGCCCGAGGCGGCGGCGGTGGCGGCCAGAAGGACGGTGCCGTCACTCGCCGTCAGACCACTGGCCGAACGTGTCATGGCGGGCGCCTTCAACACCGGTCCGGTCGACGACGTGTCATCCGCCGCGCCGACAGCGACAGAGGCCGACAGCGTCGCAGCCTTGACGTCGTTGTCGCTCTCCAAAGCGGTCAGGCTGCGGCAGTCGTTGGCCTGAGGCGTGGTCAGCACGCACTGTGGCAGGCGGTGCAGCGTCAGGCGCGAGGCCCAGTCGCCACCGTAGGCGTGCTGGAAACCCGAGAAGTCGAGCGTGACATCGACTGCGCCCTTGTCCCCCTGAAGGGGGCGTACCGCTAGGAGCACACCGGTGATGCCGGCAGCCTTGGCGGCCTTCTGGTCCAACACCTGTATCTGCACGCGGCGCTGAGTCAGCTCACCTGCCTGGGCCTCATTCCTGCCCTTGCCATGATGAGAGGCCACCCGCAGCGGAAGCGTGCCAGCCTTCGCCTTGACCGCACCGCTGCCGGGGACGGTGACCGTGGCGGTGCCCGGCTCGGGCCAGGCCGACCTCGGTGCCGCCTTCCACCGGTGCGTCGCAGTCTGGTCCGGCTTGGACAGCCGGTGCTTGTCCGCCGAAGCGACAGGTACCGGATCCGGGTGCTTCAGCTTGGCCAGCGACAGCTCCGCCGCTGCAGCCACAGGACCGCCCAGCAGGCTGGCGATGAGGTAGGCCACCAGCGAGAAGGCAATCCACCTCACCGCCCGCACCCGTCTGCCGATCCGACGGCCTGAACGGCGTATGGAATTCACCCGCAAACCGGACACCAATCCCCCCAGAGGATGTTCACAAAGATGAAGATCGTTCGGAACCTAACACCAATTCGATCGATTCCCATAGGCGAGAACCGGCATTTTCGGCCAGCCTGGCAACATTCCTTCGATCCCCGCCTCGAAGCAAAAAGTATTGCCCTACCCCTCGCCGCATCCCGCGAAACCTTGCATGTGACCTGCACAAACACTGAACCTGGCCACCAGAGAACCTAAATTCAAACAAACGGAGCAAGTATCAATAGTCGGACATGCGGGCTTTGATTGATCTTGCTGCACCAGGCCAGGAAGCAGAGAATGAGTCGGGTTGTAAGGTGCGCGAAAACACGTGTAGAACCTGTAATGGGGGGCGCAATGAGATTTCATCGATCGAGAGACAGGAACCGGTGGCTCGGACGTGTGGCGTTCACCGTCGCCATCGCAGTGGCGACGGCGACGCCGGTTTCCGCATCCGCATGGAGCAGTCTCACTGATGTGCCGTCTGCGGATTCGGCGGTAGCACAGGGAGAAGTAACCGAGGAGACGCAGGCGCTGGCAAAGGCGGCCGAGACCGGAGAGCCGGTCGAGATCCTCTCGCACCGCACCGAGGCCTCCCAGGTGTTCGCCAACCCGTCCGGGACGTTCACCGAGGAGCGGTACGCCACCGCCCAGTGGGCACGCAAGGGCAATCGGCTGGTCGACATCGATCGCAGCCTCCACCGTGCGGGCGACGGCACGATCAGTCCCGAGGCAGCCACCGTGGGCTTGAAGTTCTCCGGCGGCGGCAACGGCCCGCTCGCCACCATCACTCGGGACGGCCGCAGCATCTCCCTGGCCTGGCCCACCGCGCTGCCCCGACCGTCCATCTCCGGTGACACCGTCATCTACCCCGACGTACTGCCCGATGTGGACCTCAAGCTGCGGGCCGGCGCCTCGGGCTTCGCACAACTACTGGTGGTCAAGTCCGCCAAGGCCGCCACTAACCCGGCCCTGAAGACCGTCTCATACAAGATGTCCAGCGACGGTGTGGACGTCACCGCCGACGAACACGGCAACCTCAGCGCCGTCAACCCCGCCGGCCAGGAACTGTTCACGGCCCCGACACCGCGTATGTGGGACAGCTCCACCACGGACACCGGCACCCATACACTGATCGCCCGAGAAGCAGCGAAACCCGCAGCCAGGCCGCAGGAAACGGACGAATTCGAACCCGCCCCAGGCGCCCAGCAGGCCGCCATGCCCGTCACAGTCAGTGACGGGCAGCTCAAGCTCACCCCCGACACGGACCTGATGACGGGCAAGGACACCACCTACCCGGTCTACATCGACCCGTTCATCGACGGCTCACGCTACTCGTGGACCATCGCATACAAGAAATATCCTTCCACCGCCTACTTCAACGGTGCGGGCTTCAACGGAGGCACCACCACCGCCCGCGTGGGCTACGAGAACGAGACCAACGGCCTGGCCCGCTCGTACTTCCGCATGAACACCAAAAACCTGTGGAGCACGAACAAACAGGTCCTCAAGTCCACATTCCGGATCAAGAACACCTGGTCCTGGTCCTGCACCGCCAAGCCCGTCGAACTGTGGCGCACCGCGGCCATCACCTCGTCCACCACGTGGAACAACCGGCCCGCCCGGCAAGGAAAGGCCCTGGACACGGTCACCGACGCCAAGGGCTGGGGCACCAACTGCCCGGCTGGCAACCTCGCCTTCACCGTAACCCAGGGAGCCAAGGACGCCGCGGCGAACAAGTGGGAGACCATCACCTTCGAACTCGCGGCCTCCAACGAGTCCGACGTGTTCGGGTGGAAGAAGTTCGACGCCAAGTCGGCCGTACTCTCCACTGAGTTCAATACCTACCCCAACGCTCCCACCAGCCTGGACACCGTCCCCAGCACCAAGAACAGCAAGGGCTGCGGTGACACCGCCCCATACGGTCTCATCGGCAACACCGACATCTACCTGACGGCCAAGGGCAGTGACCCAGACGGCGGCACCATCAAGGTCAAGTTCAACCTGTGGGCCACTGGTCACCACCCCAACGACGACCCCAAAGGCGTCCTGATCGTGAACAAGACGGTCTCCGTCTCCTCCGGCACCGTCGCCAAGCTCAAGGTCACCAAGGGTGAACTGACCCCTTACCTGAATGTGGCGAACGGCAACTTCTCCTGGAAGGCCCAGACCAACGACGGTTCCCTGAACTCCGACTGGACGCCCACCAAGGGCAAGCCAGGCTGCCGCTTCGTCTTCGACCCCGTACGCCCGAGCAACCCGCCCGGTATCAACTCCAGCCAGTTCCCCGACGGCAGCGACGGATGGCCCGCCACGACCGCCAATGTCCGTACCCAGGGCACCTTCACGCTTACAAACGGCGGCATCTCGGATGTAACCGCGTACGAGTACTGGACCGTCACCGACCCCACCGTGCGCACCGCCAGCCCGGGAAGTGCCGGCGGCAGCGTCAGCGTCAAGATCACCCCAACCGCTGCCGGGGCCAATCATCTCTACGCCCGCAGCGTGGACAAGGCCGGCAACAAGTCGGACACCGCCGACTACCTCTTCTACGCCAATGGCCTCAAGCAGGCCGACCAGCCCGGCGACATCAACGGCGACGGCAACCCCGACATGTTCGGCATCGACAAGAACGGCACCCTCAACCGCTTTTACGGAGCGGGCGACGGCACCGTCACCCAGACGTCCAGCCCTGCATCCACCCTCTCCTGGGCAGGCGTAAAGATCACACACCGAGGCGACTGGACCGGCGACGGCTACGAAGACCTCATCTCCCTCAAGCACGACGCCACCGCCAACACAGACCGGCTCTGGATCCACCCCAACACCGGCGACGGCTACGTCTGCAGCAACGAATGCGCCGGTGACGAGCAGGACCAGCGAGAACTCACGGTCTACGATCCCACCAACAACCACTGGCAAGGAGCCGACCAGATCCTCGCCATCGGCGATGTCGACGGTCCTCTGGATGTCGACAACGACGGCGTCTTCGACATCCCCGGCTACCCCGACCTCTTGGTCAAACAGGGCGATCTGCTGTGGCTCTACTTCGGTGCCCCCGACAACCGCCTCGACAGCGACCGCGACCCCATCCTCATTGGCAACGACGGATGGTCCAAGTACACCCTCATGGCTCCCGGCAACCTCTGGGGCGACGAACGTGTCGACCTCTTGGCCCGCAACACCGAAACCGGCGCACTCTATGTCTACGCCGGCACCGGAGACGACGGTGACGGCCTAGCCGACGAGTCCACCAGGGTCGAAACCGGATGGGGCTTCACCAGCGGCAACGTTCCCTTGGTGACCTCGCCCGGCGACGCAGACCACGACGGCATCCCCGATCTGTGGGTCACCGACGACACCGGACACCTGTGGTTCATCCCCCGTGTCACCAAGGGCGACCGGCCCTTCCAAGACCTCAGCGACGGATGGGGTGATTACCAAACCATCAGCTGAGATCAACCGGCTGGCCCGGCTTCCAGGCGCTCAGCTGGCAAGCACTCTCCGCAGCGCCGGGTCTGTGTGCCCACCCGCGCACAGGTCCGGCCGCGGACGTCAGGCCAGCCGCCGTGCCCCAGCTGAAGGGACCGCCTCGAAGACTCGTGGGCCGGTGTGGCCCGCCTTGGTGAAGGCGTCTTCCATTGCCTTGGTGAGGGTGGGGACGTCGGCGGTGTCCGTCAGGACGATCGCCGAGCCGCCGAAGCCGCCGCCCGTCATGCGGGCGCCGAGGGCGCCGGAGGCGAGGGCCGTGTCGACGACCAGGTCCAGTTCCGGGCAGGAGACGCGGAAGTCGTCGCGCAGAGAGGCGTGGCCCTCGGTCAGGATCGGGCCGATCGCCCTGATGTCGCCCGACTCCAGGAGGGACACCACCCGTTCCGCCCGCCCGTTCTCGGTGACGACGTGGCGGACAAGCCGGGCCACCTCCTCCTCGCCGGCCAGCTCGGCCAGCGCCGCGTCCAGCCCGTCGTGGGGGATGTCCCGCAGGGCGTCCACGCCCAGCAGGGCCGCGCCCTTCTCGCAGCCCGCGCGGCGACGGCCGTACTCGCCGCCGCTGTGCGCGTGCTCGACCCGGGTGTCGACGACCAGCAGGCGCAGGCCCTCGGCGGCCAGGTCGAAGGGGACCTGGCGCTGGGACAGGTCCCGGGTGTCCAGGAACAGCGCGTGACCCGACTCGCAGCAGGCCGAGGCGGTCTGGTCCATGATGCCGGTCGGGGCGCCGACGTAGACGTTCTCGGCGCGCTGGCACAGGCGGGCCAGTCGCCAGCCCTTCAGGCCCAGGGCGTAGAGGTCGTTCAGGGCCAGGGCGACCACGACCTCCAGGGCCGCGGAGGAGGACAGTCCGGCGCCAGTCGGGACCGTCGACGTCAGGTGGACGTCCGCGCCGGTCACCTCGTGGCCCGCCTCGCGCAGGGCCCAGACCACGCCCGCGGGGTAGGCGGTCCAGTCGCGGTCGGACTCCGGAGCCAGCTCGTCGAGCCGCAGTTCCACCGGCCCTCCCGGGGCGTCCGCCGAGTGCAGCCGCAGTACGCCGTCGTCCCGGCGCGCGACCGCGGCCGTCGTCACGTGCGGCAGCGCGAAGGGCATCACGAAGCCGTCGTTGTAGTCGGTGTGCTCGCCGATCAGGTTGACGCGGCCCGGCGCCGCCCAGACCCCCTCCGGCTCGGCGCCGTACAACTCGACGAAGCCTTCTCGGACCTCAAGTGCCCCCACTTACCGCTCCCTTGCGATGTGCTGCGCGAACTCCCAGGCATCCGCGACGATACCCGCGAGGTCGGTGCGGGACGGGTTCCAGCCGAGCTTTTCGCGGGCGGCGGCCGCCGAGGCGACCAGGACCGCCGGGTCGCCGGCCCGGCGCGGGGCCACGACCTCGGGGACGGGGTGGCCGGTGACCCGGCGGACGGTCTCGACGACCTCGCGCACGGAGAAGCCGTTGCCATTGCCGAGGTTGCACACCAGGTGCTCGCCGGGCCGGGCGGCGTCCAGGGCCAGCAGGTGGGCCTCGGCGAGGTCGGCCACGTGGATGTAGTCGCGCACGCAGGTGCCGTCCGGGGTCGGGTAGTCGTCGCCGAAGACGGAGATCGCCTCCCGCCTGCCCTGGGCGACCTGGAGCACCAGCGGGATCAGGTGCGACTCGGGGTCGTGGCGTTCGCCGTACGCGCCGTACGCGCCGGCCACGTTGAAGTAGCGCAGCGAGACCGCGCCCAGGCCATGGGCCGCCGCCTCGCCGGCGATCATGTGGTCGACCGCGAGCTTCGAGGCGCCGTAGGGGTTGGTGGGCCGGGTCGGGGCCGTCTCGGTGACGGGCACCTGCTCCGGCTCGCCGTAGGTCGCCGCCGTCGAGGAGAAGACCAGCGTGCGTACGCCCGCCCCGCGCATCGCGGCGAGCAGGGCCATCGTGCCGCCGACGTTGTTGGCCCAGTACTTCTCCGGCTTCAGCACCGACTCGCCGACCTGCGAGGAGGCGGCGAAGTGCAGCACCCCGGCGAAGGAGGGGTCCAGCCACTTGGCGGCGTCCCGGATGTCGCCCTCGACGAAGGAGGCGCCCGCGGGCACGCCCTCGCGGGAGCCGGTGGAGAGGTTGTCGAGCACGACGACCTCGTGACCGGTTTCAAGGAGGTGCTGGGCGACCACACTGCCGACGTAGCCCGCGCCACCCGTCACCAGGTACTTCCCGCTCATGAACCCGCTACCTCCCGCAGCCGCTGCGCCGCGCGCTCCGGCGGCACGTCGTTGATGAACACGTTCATGCCGGACTCGGAACCCGCGAGGAACTTCAGCTTTCCGGAAGTGCGGCGGATGGTGAAGAGCTCGAGGTGGAGCGCGAAGTCGTCGCGCGTGACGCCGTCGAACTCGTCCAGCGCGCCGAACGGCGCCTGGTGCCAGGCCGCGATGTACGGCGTCGGCGGGTCGCCCTCGCCGAACAGCCGGTCGAAGCGCCGCAACAGATCGAGGTGGATCCGGGGGAACTCCGCGCGCGCGGCCTCGTCGAGTCCGAGCAGGTCGGGGACCCGGCGCCGGGGGTAGAGGTGGACCTCGTAGGGCCAGTGCGCCGCGTACGGCACGAAGGCCACCCAGTGCTCGCCCTCGGCGACGACCCGCTCGCCGGCCGACTCCCGTTCCAGGACCGCGTCGAAGAGGTTCTCCCCGCCGGTGGCCTCCCGGTGGGCCGCCAGTGAGCGCAGCATCAGCGCGGTGCGCGGGGTGGTGAAGGGATAGGCGTAGATCTGACCGTGCGGGTGGCCCAGCGTCACGCCGATCTCGGGGCCGCGGTTCTCGAAGCAGAACACCTGCTTCACGGCAGGAAGCGCGGACAGTTCCGCGGTGCGGTCCGTCCAGGCGTCCAGCACCAGCCGCGCCTGCCGCTCGCTCAGGTCGGCGAACGAGGCGTCGTGGTCGGAGGTGAAGCAGACGACCTCGCAGCGGCCGAGGTCGCCGGCCAGCGAGGGGAAGCGGTTCTCGAAGACCACCACGTCGTAGGAGGAGTCGGGGATCTCGCTGAGACGGTCGCCGGTGGAGGGGCACAGCGGGCACTCGCCGGCCGGCGGGTGGTAGGTGCGGCCCTGGCGGTGGGAGGCGACGGCGACCGCGTCACCGAGCAGCGCGTCCCGGCGGATCTCCGAGGTGGTGACCGTCCGTTCCAGCGGGCGCCGGTCCACGGCCTCGCGCACGGTGTCGTCCCGCAGGTCGTAGTAGATGAGCTCACGACCGTCGGCCAGCCGGGTCGAGGTCTTCTTCACTGTCGGACTCCCTACTGGTCCCCTGGCCACCGGTCCGCGAGCCCGCCCCCGTCGGCACCCAATCATCCAACACAATCAAACATAACACGTCACAACCCACCACACCCTCACCTGTCAGCTTTACATCACAATCCAACAAAGCCCACCAACAAAAGTGTTCAGATAATGAACGCGGAGGCGTAGGTTCCCGCTGGACCAGTTCGTGCGACGAAGCGAGTTCACATGCAACCCCCCACAACCGCACCCGTACACCTGGCAGCGGGGCTACGACTGCCCACCAACGGGCTCGACTACGCGATCCTCGCGATCTACTTCGCCGTGGTCCTCGGCATCGGCTTCGCCGCCCGCCGTTCGGTGAGGACCAGCCTGGACTTCTTCCTCTCCGGGCGCTCCCTGCCCGCCTGGATCACCGGCCTCGCTTTCATCTCCGCCAACCTGGCCGCCACCGAGATCCTCGGCATGGCCGCCAACAGCGCCCAGTACGGCGCGTACACCGTGCACTGGTACTGGATCGGCGCGATCCCGGCCATGGTTTTCCTCGGCCTGGTGATGATGCCCTTCTACTACGGCTCCAAGGTGCGGTCCGTACCCGAGTTCCTGCTGCTGCGCTTCGACAGGCCGGCGCATCTGCTCAGTTCGATCCTGTTCGCCTTCGCGGCCATCCTGATCGCCGGTGTGAACCTCTACGCGCTCGCGATCGTCGTCGAGGCGCTGCTGGGCTGGCCGCAGTGGGTGGCGATCGTGGTCGCCGGCTTCTTCGTCCTGGCCTACATCACCCTCGGCGGCCTGTCGTCCGCGATCTACAACGAGGTGCTCCAGTTCTTCGTGATCCTCGCGGCCCTCATCCCGATCGTGGTGCTCAGCCTGAAGAAGGCCGGCGGCTGGGACGGGCTGACCTCCCGGCTCACCGAGCAGCACGGGGCGAACTTCACCACCGCGTGGGGCGGTACGGGGATCGGCGACGCCAACCCGCTCGGCGCCAACTGGCTGACCATCGTCCTCGGCCTCGGCTTCGTGCTGTCCTTCGGCTACTGGACGACCAACTTCGCCGAGGTGCAGCGCGCGCTGTCCGCGAAGAACCTCTCCGCCGCCCGGCGCACCCCGCTGATCGCCGCGTTCCCGAAGATCTTCATCGTCTTCCTGGTGATGATCCCAGGCCTGGCCGCTGCCGCGCTGGTGCCCGGCTTCGGCACGGCCGACTCGGGGCTCCAGTACAACGACGCGATCCCCTACCTCATGCAGGAGTTGCTGCCCAACGGCGTGCTGGGCATCGCGGTCACCGGTCTGCTCGCGGCCTTCATGGCCGGCATGGCGGCCAACGTGTCGTCCTTCAACACCGTGTTCACCAACGACATCTGGGCCAAGTACGTGGCCCGGCAGCGCGAGGACGCCTACTACGTCCGCTTCGGCCGGCTCATCACGGCCATCGGTGTGGTCGCGTCGATCGGCACGGCCTTCCTCGCTTCCTCGTTCTCGAACATCATGAGCTATCTCCAGACGCTGTTCTCCTTCTTCAACGTGCCGATGTTCGTGGTGTTCATCGTCGGCATGTTCTGGAGGCGGGCGTCCATGAAGTCCGGTTTCTGGGGTCTGCTCGCCGGTACCACCGCCGCGATGGTGAACTACTTCGTCCTCTACAAGCAGGACATCGTCCACATCCCCTCCGACCAGGGCGCCAACTTCGTCTCCGCGATCGCCGGGTTCGCCGCCGGCGCGGTGGTCATGGTGGCCGTGTCCCTGTTCACCGAGCCCAAGCCGGAGGAGGAACTGCGGGGTCTGGTCTACGGCACCAGGTCGCCCGGCCTCGCCGAGCCGCCCGCGCCCGGCGACGAGGCCTGGTACCGCCGCCCGGCGCTCCTTGGCTGGGGTGCCGTCGTGCTGGCCGCCCTGTGCTACGTCCCGTTCTCGTTCTGATCGCGGAGGATCGACCGACCATGCAAGAGCCCGAGAACCCCGGACGCTCCGGGTACTCCGAGAACGACGTCCAGCGCGAGGTCACCGACCTGGAGAGCAGGTCCGCGACCGCAGCGCGCATCTTCGACCTGCGGCGCATCATCGGTGGCCTGTTCGTGCTGTACGGCGTCATCGTGACGGTCACCGGGATCACCGACTCCCAGGCCGCCATCGACAAGGCCCAGGGCGTCAACATCAATCTGTGGACCGGCATAGGCATGCTGGTCCTGGGCGTGTTCTTCCTGGTGTGGATGAAGCTGCGCCCGGTGACCCCGCCGGAGGATCCGCAGGAGGGACCGCGGGAGGACTGACACGGGCGTCCCCCGTCCCGAGCGGGGAGGCCGGGGCTACGGCAGCGGGCCCGCCCGGTCGAGCAGACCGGTGCGGGCTGCCAGGGCCGCCGCCTCCAGTCGCGAGCCCACCCCGAGCTTCATCAGGACGCGCTGGACATGGGTCCGGGCCGTGCTGGGGGCGATGCCCATACCGGCCGCGATCAGCCGGGTGTCCTCGCCCTCGGCGACCCGGACCAGGACCTCCACCTCGCGCGGGGTGAGCATCCGGAGAAGGCGCTGGCCCTCGTCGTCCGGTGGGGCGGCGGGGTTCAGCAACTCGCCGAAGGCTCCCTGGAGGAGCTGCGGGGCGACGGCGGCCTCACCCGCCCGCGCCTTGATGATCGCCCGCTCGACGCCCTCGATGCGCTCGTCGTGGCGTACGTATCCCGAGGCCCCCGACGCGAAGGCGGCCGCGATGCCGCGCGGGGAGGGAACCGGGCCGAGCACGATCACCGCGACCTGCGGACGCTCCCGCTTGATCTTCACCACCGGTTCGAAGGTGCCGGGCTCGGCCGGTGTCGCCGTGCCCAGCAGGCACACCTCCGGTGCGCGGCTGATCACCAGATCCGCCGCGCCCGCGGCCGGCGCGGCGGCGGCCAGCACACGGTGTCCGCGCAGCTTCAGCGCCGAGGCCAGCGCCTCGGCCAGTAGCCGGTGGTCGTCGACCACCATGAGCCGCACTCCCATCAAGCCCCCCAGTCCCCCCACGGATGTCCGCATCCCGCCCGGGCTGCGGCCCCCCGGCACGCCGCCCGCCATGCCCCCGGAAGCTACACGCTTGTTCGACGTCGCGCTGCCCCTACCGGCGAGAAGTGCCCCGGATCAGCGGACTTTTTGGCATTCCCCGCACTGAAGGGCCATTCACGTGCCATTCGAGGGTGACGAGTGGTACGCGTACGGCCCCGTCCCTGGCCAGGGACGGGGCCGTACGGCTTCCGGTCAGATGATGTCGTTGTACCGCCACGGTGACCAGCTGCACGTGTCGGTCGAGCCGGCGTGCCGGCACACCTGGATCCGCACGGCCTTCACACCGCTGCTGTCGTAGAGGTACGTGGTTTCCCTGGTCACGTTGCCGTTGCCGGACGCGGTGCGCCAGGCGTAGCTCTTGGTGCCCTCGCCCGTCATCGCCTGGATGCGCATCCGCGCGGACGCGCCGTCCGCCGCAGTGTCCTTCACCATGATGTCGATCGGAGCAACCCTCGACTTGCTCTCAAAGCCGAAGTCGATCTGGCCCCAGGCTCCGGGCGCGGTCTCCGACAGACGGTAGGGGGTCCCAGCGGCCGATGCCGTTCCCCCGGCCGCGAAACACACAGCGATCGCTCCCGCGAGCACCGCCCCCGTACGAAAGGCCTTCATCAAAGCGTTCTCCTGACGTTCTCGGGCCATTTCGCCATGATCATGCCACATTCGCACCGAAACCGATGGCCGTGTAACTCTGCTCGTCCGCCGAATACGGCTTGCTGGTCAGGTTCTTGCCCATGAACAGACGACCATGGGTGTACAGCAGTTCCGCAGATCCGGGCACCATGCCGCTGATCGCGTCCCGAACGGACCGGTCGGCCGGGGTCTCCAACAGCTTGGTCTGCTTCGTCGTCGCGCCGTCCACCGAGAGGACCTGGGAGCCCTTGTCGTACGGCCCGTCCTTGTAGACGAGGATGTTGCCGCCGTCCATGCGAATCGGGAAGATCGTGTAGCCGTCGCCCGCATCGATGCGGTCACCAGTGGTCCTCCCGGTCTCCAGGGAGTAGGCGATGATCTCGTTGGTCCGGCTGCCGGCGCCCGTGCCCTCGTGATCGGCGGTCGGGACGTACAGCTTTCCGTTACCGACCACGATCTTCTTGCACCCGTCGAACCGGCCGATGTCGCAGCGGTGGCCGTAGTCGCCGGAGGCCAGTGTGATCTTGTAGCGCAGCTTGCCCTGGTCGTCCAGCGAGAAGATGTCGGTGGCACCCGAGGCACTGACCCCACCCGAGTCCACACCGAAGACGACCGGCTCGGTGGAAATCACCTTGGCGTTGTCGATACCGACGGGGAGCTTGTACGACCACTTGACAGCGCCCGTCGTGGGATCGAGCAGCTGCACCTCGTACCGCTCGTTTCCGAAGGAGCCACACTTGCGGACCGCGACGAGCCGCTCACCACCTGCGTAGCCCACGTCCTGGCAGCTTTCGGTCTTCGGCTGCCACAGGACCTTGCCGGTCCTGGCATCGAGGGCGGCGCCGCCCTCGTAGCCGCCGCCGACGGCGATGGTGGTGCCGGAGATACTGACCTCGCCGAACGGCACCTTCCGGCCGTTGGTGGCGATGCTCTTCGTCCAGAGCTTCTGACCGGTGTCGACCTTGAACGCGGTGATCTGCGTGCAGGGCTCGTGGTTGCCGTGACTGTTGCGCTTGGCTTCCTCGGAGAGCACGACTGCGACGCCGTCGGCCGTGATCTCCTTCGACCCGGAGCAGGTCTCGCCGGTCAGCGGTAGCGTCCACTTGCTCGTGCCGGTGTCCGGGTCGTACCCGACGATCTGGTTGACGCCGCTCTTGGCATACACCGTGTCGGTCAGCCAGGAGCCCTCGACGCTGTCGACCTGCGTGTCCTTGACCGCCGGTGCGGGCACCTGGAAGAGAACCCTGGCGGCGGTGTCGGAGGGCACCTTCTCCTTGCCCGCGGCAGCGGCTCCGCCGGTTCCGTCGTCCTTGCCGTCCTTTCCGGCGGCGCCGCCGGAGTTCGCGGTGTCCTGCTTGCCGCCGTCGGACCGGTGCGAGTACCAGATGCCGGTGCCGATGATGAGGGCGATCACGACGACGGTCGAGACGATCATCGCCACCTGGGCGTTGACCTTCCGGCCGCCGCCGGGCTGTCCGGTCTGCGGCTGCAGCGGCACGGTCGGCGGCTGGGCGGGGTAGCCGTAGCCGGGCTGCTGGGCGCCGTACGGGTTCGGCTGCCCGGCGGGGGGCTGGGCGTAGGGGTTCGGCTGCCCGCCCGGGTAGCCGTAGCCGGACGGGGGCTGCGGCGATCCGGCCGGGGGCGGTGCCTGCGGGGCGCCGTGCGGCGGCGGTGCCTGCGGGTAGCCGTAACCGGGCGCGGGCTGGGGGGACTTGGCGAGGTCCGGACCGCTCGCGGGCGGCGTCTGCGCGGGCGATGCGGGCGGTGCGGGCGGTGCCGGCGATGCAGGCGGTGCCGGCTGCTGTGGCCGGCCCTGGGGCTGGCCGTAACCGCCGTGCTGCGGCGGCTGGTTGGGCGGCGGGGGCGGCTGGGTCATGACAAGTGCACCTCGGGGAAGCTGAGCGGGACGGAACGACGGGGACGACGGGGAAGCCGGGTGGCCAGGACGGCGTGCGGCCCCGGCCGCGTGGGACGCGGCCGGCCGGGCTCACTTGCCGTAGGCGAGCATCAGCTTCTCCTTCGTGTCGGACTTTCCGCTCAGCCGGGTGGTGGAGAGGTAGAGGCGTCCGTCGACCCAGTCGACGGCCCGCGAGTAGAAGCCGTTCTCGATCGACGCGGTGCCCTCCGGGTTCTGCAGCAGCTTCACCGGGGTGTGGGCGGAGCCCGCCGTGGCCACGGACACGACCTGGCCGCCCTCGCGGTACGACGGCTCGACGTACACGACGAGCTGACCGTTCTCCGCCTTGAGCGGCATCATCGAGGTGTCCGTCGGGGACTTCACGCGCCACTTCTCCTTGCCGGTGGCGAGGTCGATGGCGACGATCTCGTTGGCGCCGGTGGTGACGTCGGTGGGCAGGTAGAGGGTGTCGGCGTCGGAGGCGACGGCCTGGCAGCCCTGGAGCTTGCGGGCGAGGATGGCCCAGCCGCACTGGGCGTTGAACTTCGCCTTGGTGTCCACCTGGGAACGGATGGCGCCGCCGCTGCCCAGCGTCGAGATGTTCCAGTGCTTCTTGTCCTCGTCCACCGAGTACAGGATCACCGGGTCGACGGAGTAGACCCGCTCGACCGACCAGTTCTTGGGGATCTTCTTGGTCCACTTGACCGTGCCGGTGGCGGGGTCGAGTTCCTGCACCTCGTCGTGCTCGTTGGAACCGCCTGCCCCGCAGGACGCCACCGAGATCAGCCGGGCACCGCCCGCGAAGGCGCCGGGGAAGCAGGCGTCGCCGTAACGCTTCTTGTCGAACAGCTTCTTGCCGCTGTCGATGTCGTACGCCGTGCCCGACTGCGAGCGGCCCACCATCAGGGTCTTGCCGGCCACGGTCATCTCGATGGTGAGCGTGCTGTCGAACAGCTCACCGTCCGCGACCTTGGCGGTCCAGCCCTTCGCCCCGGTGTTGAGGTCGATCTGCTGGAGCTGGTTGCACTTGGCGCGGTCGCTGCTGCCGCTCATGTAGGCCACGACCACCTTGTCGCCGGCCGTCTTCCGCGGTGTCACCGCGCAGATCTTCTCCGGGAACGTGATCGGTTCCCAGGTGGGCCCACCGTCAGCGACGTTGTAGGCGAAGACCTGCTTGTACGCCGCCTTCACCGCCGTCCTGCCGGTGATCCACATGCCGGGGGCCTCGGCGCCACCACCGGGCGCGGAGGGTGCCTCCTCGTACCAGAGCACCTTCGCCTCGCCGGACTTGCGGCCCGCGTTGAGGTCCTCCGTCTCCCCCTTGCCGTCGCCGCCGCCGTCCCCCGGGTCGGCCGGGGCGTCGGAGACGGCGGGCTTCGAGGGCTTCGCGTCGTCGCTCGCCTCGGCGACCGGCTTCTTGCCGTCGTCGCTGCCGCTGAAGGCCCACACGCCGGCGCCGACGACGAGCAGGGCGGCCACCGCGGCGCCGATGACGACCGCCGTCCTGCCCTTGAACGGGCTGCCGGAGCCGCCGGGGGGCGGGGTGCCGGGCGCGCCCGCGAAGTGCGGCTGCTGCGGATAGCCGTATCCGGGCGGCCCGTACGGTCCCGGCTGCTGGGGCGGCCCGTACGGTCCCGGCTGCTGCGGCGGCCCGTACGGTCCCGGCTGCTGGGGCGGCCCGTACGGTCCCGGCTGCTGCGGCGGCCCGTACGGACCGGGCGCGGCGGGCGCTCCGTAGGGGCCGGGCTGGGCGTAGGGCCCGGGCTGCTGCGGGTAGCCGTAGCCGGGCTGGGGCTGGGGCGGTCCCGCGGGCGGGGGCGGGGTCTGCGGCGGCTGGGCCGGGGGCGGGGGCGTGGCCTGACGTGGGTCCTGAGGCGCGCCGAAACCGCCCTGGACCGGCGGGGCCTGGGGCGGCGGGGTCTGCGCGGGCGGCGGCTGCGGGGGGCCGAAGCCGCCGGACTGCGGCGGCTGGTCCTGCGGTTGTGGCGGCTGATCCTGCGGTGCTCCGAAGCCGCCCTGGGGCGGCCGGCTGGGCGGCTGGGACATCAGCGCGCTTCCCCCTCAATCACTGCTTTTTAGCCATGCCCTGAGGTCTCGACACGCCCAGAGCCGTCCGGGAAAGTTCCCGGACGGCTCATTCCTATCACTCACGACCCGGCCGTCACCGATACGCGTCAGCCCCTGTTCCCAAGGGAGAACCGCCCCGTGACGCGCCCGTTATGCGTGGCGGTCCCGGCGGACTTCCCTCCAGAAAACCGACACGTCCCGTTCACACGGCGCGAGCGCCCGCCCCGGCGCAGCGGCCTGTACCGCTACGCGTCCTCCGCGAGTTCGAGCCAGCGCATCTCCAGTTCCTCCCGCTCCCCCGCCAACGCGCGCAGCTCGGCGTCGAGTTCGGCGACCTTCGCGAAGTCGGTGGCGTGCTCGGCGATCCGCGCGTGCAGCGTGGACTCCTTCTCGGAGACGCGGTCCAACTGCCGTTCGATCTTCTGCAGTTCCTTCTTCGCGGCGCGCAGTTCGGCGGCGCTGCGCTCGGGCGCGGCCTGCTCGGCGGCGGGCGCCGGGACCGGGGCGGCGGCCGCGGCTTGCTGCTCCATCCGCTGCCGCCGCTCCAGGTACTCGTCGATGCCGCGCGGCAGCATCCGCAGCGCGCCGTCGCCGAGGAGCGCGAACACCGTGTCGGTGGTGCGCTCGACGAAGAAGCGGTCGTGGGAGATGACGACCATCGAGCCGGGCCAGCCGTCGAGAACGTCCTCGAGCTGTGTGAGGGTCTCGATGTCGAGGTCGTTGGTGGGCTCGTCGAGGAAGAGCACGTTGGGCTCGTCCATGAGCAGGCGCAGCAGTTGCAGCCGCCGCCGCTCACCGCCGGACAGGTCGCCCACCGGTGTCCACTGCTTCTCCTTGCCGAAGCCGAACGTCTCGCACAGCTGCCCGGCGGTCATCTCCCGCCCCTTGCCGAGGTCGACGCGCTCGCGCACCTGCTGCACAGCCTCCAGGACCCGCCAGTCGGGGTCGAGTTCGGCGACCTCCTGGGAGAGGTAGGCGAGCTTGACGGTCCTGCCGACGGCGATCCGGCCGCCGACGGGCTGTGCCTCGCCCTCGGTGCGGGCGGCGTCCGCCATGGCCCGCAGCAGGGAGGTCTTACCGGAGCCGTTGACACCGACGAGACCGATCCGGTCGCCCGGTCCGAGGTGCCAGGTGACGTGCTTGAGCAGCACCTTGGGACCGGCCTGGACGGTGATGTCCTCCAGGTCGAAGACCGTCCTGCCGAGGCGGGAGGAGGCGAACTTCATCAGCTCACTGCTGTCGCGGGGCGGCGGCACGTCGGCGATCAGCTCGTTGGCGGCCTCCACCCGGAAGCGGGGCTTGGAGGTACGGGCGGGGGCGCCGCGCCGCAGCCAGGCCAGCTCCTTGCGGATCAGGTTCTGCCGCTTGACCTCCTCGGTGGCGGCGATCCGCTCGCGCTCGGCGCGGGCGAAGACGTAGTCGGAGTAGCCGCCCTCGTACTCGTACACGGCCCCGCGCTGCACGTCCCACATGCGGGTGCAGACCTGGTCGAGGAACCAGCGGTCGTGGGTGACGCACACCAGCGCGGAGCGGCGCTCGCGCAGGTGCCGTGCCAGCCAGGAGATGCCCTCGACGTCGAGGTGGTTGGTGGGCTCGTCCAGGACGAGCAGGTCCTGCTCCTCGATGAGCAGCTTGGCCAGCGCGATCCGCCGCCGCTCACCGCCGGACAGCGGCCCGATGACGGTGTCGAGGCCCTTGGGGAAGCCCGGCAGGTCGAGCCCGCCGAACAGTCCGGTCAGTACGTCCCTGACCTTGGCGTTGCCGGCCCACTCGTGGTCGGCCATGTCCCCGATGACCTCGTGGCGGACGGTGGCCTCCGGGTCGAGGGAGTCGTGCTGCGTGAGCACCCCGAGCCGCAGTCCGCCGGAGTGCGTGACCCGTCCGGTGTCGGCGTCCTCCAGCCTGGCCAGCATCCGGATCAGCGTGGTCTTGCCGTCACCGTTGCGCCCGACGACCCCGATCCGGTCCCCTTCGGACACACCGAGCGAGACACCGTCGAGCAGGGCGCGCGTGCCGTACACCTTGCTGACGTTCTCGACATTGACCAGGTTGACGGCCATTTCACTCCTGTGCGCGGGGGTCGGTCAGCCTTCTAGCGTAGGGCCTCGGAGATGAGGAGCGACGCGCGAGGCGATCGTCACCCTTTGTGATGACGTGATCGGCAACGGGCGGCTACCGTGGAGGGCAGGCAGCAGAATCCCGTCCATGGGAGGAACCATGACCGCCGAGTCCACCGAGCAGCCTCACTGGCCGATGCCGCCGATGGACGGTTACACCGTGGACGATCTGTTCACGCTGCCCAATCTCCCGCCGCACACCGAGCTGATCGACGGGAGCCTGGTCTTCGTGAGTCCGCAGCGCTACTTCCACTTCACAGCGATCGATCTGCTCGTGAGTGGCCTGCGCAGTACTCTGCCGCCCGAGCTCAAAGTCGCCCGTGAGATGACCGTCCTGTTGGACAAGCGCAACGGGCCCGAGCCAGACATCTCCGTCGTCACGGCGAGCGCCAAAACAGGACCGATGCAGACGCACTTCGACGGGAGAGACGTCCGCCTGGCCGTCGAGGTCATTTCCCCGGAGTCCGAGTCACGTGACCGCTACACCAAGCCGGTCAAGTACGCCGCAGCAGGCATCCGCCATTTTTGGCTGGTCGAGATGGCGGGTCCCGACAGCCGCCCAGTCGTGCAGGTCTACGAGCTGGCCCAGACAGCCCGCGAGTACGCCTTGACCGGCATTCACCACGATCACCTCAAGGTCGACGTGCCCTACACCATCGACATCGACCTGACCGCCATCGACAACCTCTGAGCCGCCCGGCTCCTCAGAGCACCGTCGCCCCCGCCGCGGGCCCCCTGGCCACCCGTACCGTGCGGCAGGTGCCGGACTCCTGCAGGGCTCGCGCCACTGCCCCCGCCGACTCGGCGTCAGCCGTGAGGAAGGCCGTCGTCGGCCCCGAGCCGGAGACCAGGCCCGCCAGGGCACCGGCCTCACACCCCGCCGCGAGGGTGTCCGCCAGAGACGGGCGCAGGGAGAGCGCGGCGGGCTGGAGGTCGTTGGACAGGGCCGCGGCCAGGGCTGCCGTGTCCCCCTTCTCCAGGGCGGCCAGCAGGTCCTCGGAGGCGACCGGCTCCGGAATGTCCGTGCCCTCGGCGAGCCGGTCGAACTCGCGGAACACCGCAGGCGTGGACAGCCCCCCGTCGGCCATCGCGAACACCCAGTGGAAGGTGCCGCCGACCTCCAGCGGGCGCAGCTTCTCCCCGCGCCCGGTGCCCAGCGCCGCCCCGCCGACCAGGCTGAACGGCACATCGCTGCCCAGCTCGGCGCAGATGTCGAGGAGTTCGTCGCGGGAGGCGTTCGTGCCCCACAGCGCGTCGCAGGCCACCAGCGCGCCCGCGCCGTCCGCGCTGCCGCCCGCCATGCCCCCGGCGACCGGGATGTCCTTGGCGATGTGGATGTGCACGTCGGGGCTGCGGCCGTAACGCTCGGCGAGGACGAGTGCCGCGCGGGCGGCGAGGTTCGTACGGTCCAGGGGGACCTCGCCGGTGTCCGGGCCCGCGCAGGTCACGCGCAGTTCGTCGGCCTCGGTGACCGTGACCTCGTCGTACAGGCCGACCGCGAGGAAGACGTTCGCCAGGTCGTGGAAGCCGTCGGGGCGGGCGGCGCCGACCGCGAGCTGGGCGTTGACCTTGGCCGGGACGCGTACGGTGACGCTCACTTACCGGTCTCCTTGTGTTCGGCGATCCGTGCGAACTCCTCCACGGTCAGCGACTCGCCCCGCGCCTGCGGGGAGACCCCGGCGGCGACCAGGGCCGCCTCCGCCGCCGCGGCCGAACCGGCCCACCCGGCGAGCGCGGCCCGCAGGGTCTTGCGGCGCTGGGCGAAGGCCGCGTCGACGACGGCGAAGACCTCGCGCTTGGTGGCGGTGGTCGCGATCGGTTCCGTGCGCCGGACCAGGGACACCAGTCCGCTGTCGACGTTGGGCGCGGGCCAGAAGACGTTGCGGCCGATGGCCCCGGCCCGCTTGACCTCGGCGTACCAGTTGGCCTTCACGGACGGCACGCCGTACACCTTCGATCCGGGCGCCGCGGCGAGCCGGTCGGCGACCTCCGCCTGCACCATCACCAGGGTCCGCTCGATGCTCGGGAAGGTGTCGAGCATGTGCAGCAGGACGGGCACGGCCACGTTGTACGGGAGGTTCGCGACCAGGGCGGTGGGCGCGGGGCCCGGCAGCTCGGTGACGTGCATCGCGTCGGAGTGGACCAGCGCGAAACGGCCGGCGCGCTCCGGCATGCGGGCGGCGACGGTCGCGGGCAGCGCGCCGGCGAGCACGTCGTCGATCTCGACGGCGGTGACCCGCTCGGCGGCCTCCAGCAGGGCGAGGGTGAGGGAGCCGAGCCCCGGGCCGACCTCGACGACCACGTCCTCGGGCTGGACGTCGGCGGTGCGGACGATACGGCGGACGGTGTTCGCGTCGATCACGAAGTTCTGGCCGCGTTGCTTGGTGGGGCGCACGCCGAGCGCGGCCGCGAGTTCGCGGACGTCGGCGGGGCCCAGGAGGGCGTCGGGGGCGGGGCTGCTCACGGCACAAGGGTACGGGGACGCGAACAACGCAACCGCCACGACCACCGCCACCGGGCCCACCCCGCGGCCACCGCCACCGGGCCCACCCCGCGGCCACCCGAAGCCGAAGCCCACCCGCGGCCGCCCCGGAAGCGGCCTAACTGCGGCCGTCCGGAGCGGAGGCGTGCGCGGGCGGGCGGCTCGCCCACGCACGGCGGACGGCGCCGGGGGACGGCGGGGGGCAGCGCGGAGGCTCGCCCGCGACCGCCGCCGACCCCGGCAGCCAGCGCGCGAGGGCCGACCTCCGGCCGCCCCGGGGCGAAACCCCCGGCAGCCGCCCTGGATCGGGACCCGCGGCCGTCCGGAGCGGAGACGGACACGGGGGCGGCGGCTCGCCCACGCACGGCGGACGACGGCGGGGGCAGCGCGGAGGCTCGCCCGCGTCTCCGCGCGTCTACCCCTGCAGTCGGTCGCCGCAGTGGGGCCAGGGGCTCGACCCACGGCTCACGTACAGCTTCTTCGCGCGGTAGGTCTGTTCCTCCGCCGGGGCGTCCTGGGGCCTGCCCCGGCCGCCGAGGCGGTGCCAGGTGCCCTCGTCGAACTGGTACAGGCCGCCGTACGTGCCCGAGGGGTCCACGGCGTCCGCCCTGCCGCCGGACTCGCACTGCGCCAGCCCCTGCCAGTCGAGGTGGTCGGCGCCCCGTACCGACCGGGGATGGGCCCTGGTGCCGACCTTCACGATCTGCGTCCGCGGCGCCCGCACCACCTCCGACTCCACGCGCCACGGCCGCTGCCGCACGCCGTTGACGGTACGCACGGAGTACACGATCCGGCGCACCCCCGGCTGTCCGGCACGCTCCACGACCTCCGTCCCCGTGAACAGGGCCGGGTCGGCGGTGCGCCGTACGGCGAACGGGACGGGCTCCTCGCGCACCTCCCGGCTCCCGGTGATCCGCAGCACGGTGACCGTCTGCCCGTCGCGCGGGAAGCTGGACGGCGCCACGGAGGTGGTGTCCTGGCCCCGCAGGGTGATCCCGGCCTCCCGCACCACGTCCCGCACGGTCGCCGCGTTGGTGCGGACCGTGCGGGCACGCCCGTCCGCCATGACGGTCACCGAGCGTTCGGTGCGCACGTCCAGGGCGAGTCCAGCGCGTCCGATGGGCTGCGAGCGGGCGACCGACAGATGCGCGCCCTCCGCGCGCACGCCCAACTGCCCGAGCGCCTCCTCGACCGTGCGCGCCGTCGTCCACACCTCGCGGCGCTGTCCGTCGAGCGTGAGCCGGACCGGCCGCCCGCGGCGCACGGTGATCTCGTCGCCGCTGGTGAGCGCGGCCTCGGCGCCGGGCACCACCACGTCGTGCGGCCCCAGCCGCACGCCCTCGTCGGCCAGCAGTCCGGAGACGTCGTCTGCGAAGGTGTGCAGAGTGCGCCCGGTGCCGTCGACGCTGAGCTCGATCGCCTTGTCCGTGGCGACGAACGCGGTGGTCCCGCCCGCCAGGAACGCGACGACCAGTGCGCGGGGCAGCAGCCGGCGCACACAGTCCGGCCGTTCCGCGTACCGCGCCCTGCGCCGCCGCTGGCCCCGGTGCGTGCCGCCGCCGCCCGTGCCGCTCCCCGTACCGCTTCCGGCCGGGCGGGTCTGCCGGGGCATCACCAACTGGGTCGGCTCGTGCGCGCCGGACCGGCCGACGGCCTCGTAGGCGGGCCGGTACGTGTCCGCGTACGGCGACCCCTGGGGCCCGTACGGCAGCGTCTGCGCGGTGTGCACGTCGTCATGGACACCGGCCTGCTCGTGCTGCCAGTACGGGTCGTACTGCTCGTACAGGCCGCCGACCTGCTGATACGGGTTGTACGGGTCGTACGGGTTATGGCGGCCCCCGTACCCCTCGTGACCCCCGTACCCCTCGGACAGGCTGTACTGCTCGTACGGGTTGTACGGCCCGTAGGGCTCATACGCCTCGTGGTTCTCGTACGCGCCGTACGCCTCGCAGGTCTCGTACCGCAGATCGCTCACGCGGCGAGAACCTAGCGGAGCGCCCGTCACTCTCCAAAGCGCTCCGCGTGCGTTCAGTAACCGAAAGCGCGGGCCGTGTTGACCGCGAGCGCCGTCGCCAGGGTGTCCTCGTCGATGCCGCGCACGGCGGCCATCGCACGCACCGTGACCGGAACGAGGTACGGGGCGTTGGGCCGTCCGCGGTACGGCGCCGGCGTCAGGAAGGGCGCGTCGGTCTCCACCAGGACCAGTTCCAGCGGGGCGACGGCGAGGGCGTCCCGCAGGTGCTGGGCGTTCTTGAAGGTGACGTTTCCGGCGAAGGACATGTAGTAGCCGGCGCGGGCGCACACCTCGGCCATCTCCGCGTCGCCCGAGTAGCAGTGGAACACCGTCCGCTCGGGGGCACCCTCCTCCTTGAGGACGCGCAGGACGTCGGCGTGGGCGTCCCGGTCGTGGATGACGAGGGCCTTGCCGTGCCTCTTGGCGATCTCGATGTGGGCGCGGAAGGACCGCTCCTGTGCCGCCTTGCCCTCGGGTCCGGTGCGGAAGTAGTCGAGCCCGGTCTCGCCGACGCCCTTGACCTGGGGCAGCGCGGCCAGCCGGTCGATCTCGGCCAGGGCCTCGTCGAGCGCGGCGTCCCCGCCCGGCTCGCGCGCTCCCTGCCGCGACCAGCCGTCCGGATCGCCGTGGACGATGCGCGGGGCCTCGTTCGGGTGCAGGGCGACCGTCGCGTGGACGCTGTCGTACGCGGCGGCCGTCTCGGCAGCCCATCGCGAACCGCCCAGGTCGCAGCCGACCTGGACGACCGTCGTCACGCCCACCGACGCGGCCTTGGCCAGGCCCTCCTCGACCGTGCCGGACTGCATGTCGAGGTGGGTGTGGGAGTCGGCGACCGGTATCCGGAGCGGCTCCGGAAGCGGGGGCGCCGCGTTCTTGTCGGCGTTCGAAGGCATGACCCGATCCTACGGAAGGGGCCGGTCGTCACCCTTCGCCGTCCGCCGGCGGCAGGAACGCGCCCTCCTCAGCCCGCCTTCTCAGTCCGCCTTGTCAGCCGGCCTTGCGGTGGAAGGGGTGCAGCAGGTCCGACAGGTGCCAGTGGTGGTCGCCGTGGACCTCCTGCGCGCGGTCCGCCGCCTCCTCCCCGGGCGGGGGCTCGTGCCGGTGGTCCTCGTGCCGGTGCAGATGGCTCTGCGCGGACGACACCCGCCCGGCCCGCATGATCCGGACGACGTGCCCGTCGCAGTTCTGGCAGTTCGGCCGGCTGAGCGGGGACGGGACGAGGCGGCCGTCCGCCACGTACCGCACGCACTCGTGGCCGTCGCCGTCCGTGTAGTGCTCGATCTCGTACGACTGCTCCCACCCGTGCCCGCACCTCATGCAGGCGAAGGAGTAGGACTCGTTGACGACGGCGGTGGCCGTACCGCGGTGGCCGAAGCCCCGCCCTTCGATGTCGCTCATGCCAGCTCCTCGTGTCCGCGTGTCCGCTGGACAAAAGGGACGGTTGCCGTCCCGTCGTCCAGTGAACTCCTCCGCCGGCGGCGACGCACAAGGCCTGGGGAGTGTTGGAGGCGTTTTGGGCCCCGCTTGCCAAAGGGTCCCTCCGACGGCCGAAGTCCCTTTGCCTTCCCGGACGGCTCTTTGCCGCTCCATGGGGCGGCCGCTCATGAGAGATGCGCCCTGCTCAGAGCGGGTGTGAGCGAGGTCTCACGCCCCGGCGCGCTTGGCGGCGACCACCGCGTCGAACACCTCCCGCTTGGGCACTCCGGCCTCCACCGCGACGGCCGCGATGGCCTCCTTGCGGCGTTCCCCGGCCTCCTCGCGCACCCGCACCCGCCGCACCAGTTCCTCGGGGCCGATCTCCTCGGGCCCCTTCTCGGGCGCCCCCTCGACCACGACGGTGATCTCGCCGCGCACGCCCTCGGCGGCCCACGCGGCCAGCTCCCCGAGTCCGCCGCGCCGCACCTCCTCGTAGGTCTTGGTCAGCTCCCGGCAGACGGCGGCCCGCCGCTCGGCGCCGAAGACCTCGGCCATCGCCGCGAGCGTGTCGTCGAGCCGGTGCGGGGCCTCGAAGTAGACCAGCGTGCGCCGCTCGTCCGCGACCTCCCGCAGCCGGCTCAGCCGCTCGCCCGCCTTGCGCGGCAGGAACCCCTCGAAGCAGAACCGGTCGACCGGCAGCCCGGACAGCGCGAGCGCGGTGAGCACGGCGGACGGGCCCGGCACCGCCGTCACCCGGATGTCCTGCTCCACGGCGGCAGCGACCAGCCGGTAGCCCGGGTCGGACACGGACGGCATGCCCGCGTCCGTCACCAGCAGCACACGCGCCCCGCCGAGCAGCTCCTCGACCAGCTCCGGCGTGCGGGCGGACTCGTTGCCCTCGAAGTACGACACGACGCGCCCCTTGGGGGTGACGCCGAGCGCCTGGGTGAGCCGGCGCAGCCGCCGGGTGTCCTCCGCGGCGACCACGTCCGCGCCGGCCAGCTCCTCGGCGAGCCGGGGCGGCGCGTCCTGGACGTCGCCGATGGGGGTGCCCGCCAAAACAAGGGTTCCAGTCACGCCTCCCATCCTCTCAAGCGCCGTCGCGGGCGAACGCCGAGTGCCGTCGTGGGCGAACGCGTCCCGGCCGGTACGGGCCATGCGCGGGACTCACACGGAACGGTTCCCTACGATGGCGCGGTGACCAGTACCGCGTCCCACACGGACACCCGGCAGGGCCCGGCCCCGCACGACCAGCGGCCGACATGGCAGCAGCGCCTGCGCCGCTTCGGCCACTCCGCGGGGCACGCAAGCGGCGAGAGGGGCGTCGTCGACCGGCTGGTGCCGCCGTATGCGCAGCCCGGCGGGCGCCTGTGGGCAGCCCTGGGCGTCCCGCGGACCCTCGCCGACCGGATCGTGCGCTGGTCCGGCTGGGGCGGCCCGCTGCTGGTCACGCTGGTGGCGGGCGTGCTGCGGTTCTGGAACCTGGGCAGCCCGAAGGCGGTGATATTCGACGAGACGTACTACGCCAAGGACGCGTGGGCGCTCGTCCACCGCGGCTTCGAGGTCAACTGGGACAAGAACGCCAACGACCTGATCCTCAAGACCGGCGGGCACGTCCCCATTCCCACGGACGCGGCCTATGTCGTGCACCCGCCGGTCGGCAAGTACGTGATCGGCCTCGGCGAGCTGATCTTCGGGTTCAACCCGTTCGGCTGGCGCTTCATGACGGCCCTGCTCGGCACGCTGTCGGTGCTGATGCTGTGCCGGATCGGCCGACGCCTGCTGCGCTCCACCTTCCTCGGCTGCCTGGCCGGCGCGCTGATGGCGGTGGACGGCCTGCACTTCGTGATGAGCCGGACCGCGCTGCTCGACGGCGTGCTGATGTTCTTCGTGCTGGCCGCCTTCGGCTGCCTGCTGATCGACCGCGACCGGACCCGGGCGAAACTCGCCGCCGCGCTTCCGGCCGACGACGACGGGCGGGTGCGGCCCGACGCGTACACGGCCGAGACGGCCCGCCTAGGACTGCGCCCCTGGCGCTGGGCGGCGGGCCTCATGCTGGGCCTGGCGTTCGGCACCAAGTGGAACGGCCTGTACATCCTGGCCGCGTTCTGCGTGATGGCCGTGCTGTGGGACGTGGGCGCCCGCAAGGTGGCCGGCGCCTGGCGCCCGTACTCGGCCGTGCTGAAGCGGGACACCGGCATCACCTTCCTGGCCACGGTCCCGGTCGCGATCGCCGTGTACCTGGTCTCCTGGATCGGCTGGATCCGCTCCCCCGCCGACGGCAGCGGCGGCTACTTCCGCGACTGGGCCGCGAACGACGGCAAAGGCAGCGGCTTCGCCTTCCTGCCGGACTGGCTGCGGAGCCTGTGGCACTACGAGCACGAGGTCTACAAGTTCCACGTCGGCCTGTCCTCGCCGCACAACTACCAGTCCAACCCGTGGAGCTGGATCGTCGACGGCCGCCCGGTCTCGTACTTCTACGAGTCGCCCTCCCCGGGCACGGCGGGCTGTCCCACGGACGCCGCCGGCAAGTGCGCACGCGAGGTCCTCGCCATCGGCACGCCGATGCTGTGGTGGGCGGCCTGCGCCGCGCTGGTGTACGTGCTGTGGCGCTGGTTCTTCCGCCGCGACTGGCGTGCGGGCGCCATCGCCTGCGGCGCCGCCGCCGGCTACCTCCCCTGGTTCATGTACCAGGAGCGCACGATCTTCTTCTTCTACGCCATCGTCTTCCTGCCCTTCCTCTGTCTGGCGGTGGCGATGCTGATCGGCGCGATCGTGGGCCCGCCCGGCTCCTCGGAGACCCGCCGCGTCGCGGGCGCGACCGGCGCGGGCGTGCTGTTCCTGCTGATCGCCTGGAACTTCGTCTATTTCTGGCCGCTGTACACGGGCACGTCGATCCCGATCGACTCGTGGCGTTCAAGGATGTGGCTGGACACCTGGGTCTAGCTGGGCAGACACACCACGAGGGCGCGGCCGATGGCCGCGCCCTCGTGGTCGTTGATGGTCGTTGGCGGTCACCACTGGCCGACCTCGGACGGCCCAGAGACGGAGTCGAATCTCAGTTGGTGGCTGAGCAGCCCAAAACCCCGTCCACACGCCGTCCACGCACCCCGAGACGAGACGTTCGAACGCGAGACAGAGCAAGACAGTCCCTCGATCACAGGGGTACCTGACGAAGGGCCCGTGACCTGCTGAAACAGCAGGTCACGGGCCCTTCGTTTCCGTGTGGCGGCGCCCGTGTGTAAGCGTCGAGCAGGCAGGGTCTAATGGCCAACGCCGCTCTTGTTGTTGCGGTCATGTATGTGCAGGTGGATGTGGGTCTGGCCGCTGCCTTGGCCGCCGCGTTGGCCGCCGCCTTGGCCGCGGCCGCCTTGGCCGCGGCCGTAGCCGCCGTGGCCGTAGCCGCCGCCGTAGCCGCCGTGGCCGTGGCCGTAGCTGTAGCCGTGGCCGTAGCTGTAGCCGTGGCCGTAGCTGTAGCCGTGGCCGTGGCCGCCGTGGTCGCCGTGGTCGCCGCCGGGGTCGCCGTAGTCGCTGCTGTAACCGGAATGGTGACCCTGGTCGTAGCTCGCGTCATGGGCCGAAGCGGTCCCCGCCGCGCCGATCGCCGCGCCGCCGGCCATGACAACACCGGCCGCGGACACCGCGAAGAGGCGCTTAATGCGCTGTGCTCGCATGGGTAATACCTTTCCTTCCATCGCCTCGCGCAATGGAACCGCGCGAGATTGATGGCCGCGCCCGCCATATGAGATGCAGCGGCGCGGTCTTAAGGCGTCACCGCTGGATTGATGAGAAGCACGTCCCGGGCTCCGATGCCGCCATGCCGCCCGCCCAGGTTCCACGGGCGAGCGCCGCGACCACGGGCCCCACTGAGGAGACTCGCCGGACGGGGCGTGCCCCGATTGCGGCTTCACTGGTAAACGCTAGTCCGTCCGCAAGTCGGCATCCAGACCGTCGAGCAGATCCAGCCCGACCTGATCCTCCCCACTGGCAAGTGCAAGGGAAAAGCCCGTCCGCTGCCCCAGGCGCCGGCAGACTTCCAGCGGGCTCAGTATGTCTACTACGGCCTGCGGGTTTCCTTCGCCCTGGCACTGCCGGGGGCACATGGGGGACTCGCTGTGGCGCCTCGCAGAGGGTCTGTCACCCACGGGGGCTTTACAGTCCGCGCAACGATCAAGCCCTCATATGCATGGGTTACGCCGGTTGGATGTGACTGAGCGCTTGAGCGAGTGGGCGCGTTCAACCGGCGACGGGAGCACTACGTCCCGACGGCGCGGGGCGGCGGTGGGCCTTGGCGTCGATTGGCGACTCTGGGGGCTGTTATGTCAGTGGAGCCAGTTATGTTGCTGGGCATGACAAGTTGGATCGACTGCGGCGTCCTAGCGTGGGCGGGAGAAGAACGGTACCGGGACGACGAAACCGTCCTGGTCTACTTCAAGGGGACCAGCCTGGCCGCCATGGCGGAAGGCCTGTCCGCGCAGCAGCGGCCGCCGTTCGCCTACGGCAACGACACTGCACCCAGCGAGTGGGGCGTGATCGTGCACCACATGTTCAACCGCGACGACTACGACGAGATCGATTACCGCGAGCTGTGCCCCCAGGGCGCTGAGCTGATGGTGTTCGTTCCCAACCCGTGCGTTGCCAAGGCCCACGGACCCAAGGCGTACCACTACAAGGACGGCCAGATATCGTCCTGCATCGACTACGAGGATCCCGACTACGTCGGAGAGTACTGGCCCAACAAGCTGGCCCCCCTCATCACGGCGGCCGGACTGGACCACCAGAACGAGACCTACGAGGAGCAGCTGACCCAGCTGATCTGTGACCACCTGGGGCTGCCCGCACTGGATCGCGCCACCATCACGGTGGACCGCGACCTGGTGGCCTCCTACTTCTAGGACTAGAAGGAGCCGGGCTCTCATCACTGTCCCCGGATGAACGTGTGTAGCTCCCGTCCCTCAGGCTGGCTGGCGTCCGGGGTCAGCTCACGGCGGTTCCAGGGCGTGTCCGACGGGTCGGCAGAGTCCCTGCGACTCTCCCGACTACGCTCGCGCGGGAGCGCCCCGCGGCGCGTGGCTGCGGGGCGCCTTGTGGGGTTTAGTCGACCGGCTGCCCGTCGTACTTACCGCCCTTGCAGGGGTTGCCCGGCAAGTCGATCCGGGGCGATCCGCCGCCGTCAATGCACTGGTTAGGGCCGACGACGGGGGCACCCTGTGCGGTGGCGGCAGTGGCGGTGGCGGCGCCTGTGAGGCCGAGTCCGGCGAGGGCTGCCGTGGCGCTGACGGCGGCGAGGATTCGTCGAATGCGCATTTGGTTTCCCTTTCACGGATTATCTCGGTCGGCACACTAGTCAGCTTGATCTCCACCCATGTGGGTGGCGCGTCATCTTGCGCCATTCGGGTGATAGTGCTGACGGGTGCGGGGTCGGTGACGCGACCCGTCGGACAGGTCCTAGACGAAGCCACTTGGCACCCGCACGATGACCACGGTCCCGGCCCGATCGAGCAGCCGGCCGCCAAGGTTCCGGCTCGGGGCCCGGCGTCACGGCAGCCAAGCGGATGCCTCACTCAACAGAGCTTCAACGGCACCGAGTTCATTCGCGGAAATGGATCCCGATGCCTCAAGATGCGCGCCCCGGCCGTCGCAGTGACACTGAAAGGACGTCTGAGCAAGCGCCGAAAGGAGCCACCCTATGCGTATTCGACGCGCTGTCACCGCCGCCCTCGCCGCGGCCGCCCTCGCCGGGCTCGGCGTCGTCAACGCCGCGACTGCCCAGGCCGCTCCTCCCCGCATCAGCTGGGGCGACTGCACCTCCAACGGTGGTTACGTGGTGAACCCGTCTCCCAGCGCCTACGTCTGTAACGGCGGGAAGTACGGCGGAGCGGCCATCACGTCGATGTAGGCACGGCCCACGGACTGCCCGAGCTGCCTGAGACGGCCCCGGCCGGAGGCGAGTGCCCTGGCCGGGGCCCTGCAGGACCTTCGCGCAAAGAGGACGGAGTTTCCCCGAGGCTTGCACGTGCGACCTGTGGAGGACTTCATGCACACGACTCGATCCCGTGCCCGTTTCGCCGCCGTCTGCGCCACCACCCTGTGCGTCACGGGTGCCCTGTCGCTCCCCGCCCTCGCTTCGTCGTCGCCCTCGCCGTCGGCGGTCTCCAGGCTGGACAAGCAGTTCCTGACCGCGGCCCATCAGGGAAACCTCTGGGAGATCACGACCAGTGAGCAGGCTCAGAGCGCCGCAACCACCGCCTGCGTCAAGCGAGTCGGCGTGGACTTCATCCGCGACCACCGCACCCTCGACGCCGCTGTCGTGAAGACCGCGACCCGACTCGGCGTGGTACTGCCGTCCACGCAGACGGACGCGCAGCTGAGGCAGACCGCCGCCCTCAAGCGCCTCGCCGGGACAGCCGCGTACGACACCGCGTGGCTCAAGGCCCAGTACCCCGCCCACGTGCAGACCCTCGCGCTCATCGACAAGGAGATCGCCACGGGCGCCAACCCCGTCATCAAGTCCCTGGCCAAGAGCGCCCGCCCGGTGGTCGCACGCCACACCGGGATGGTCGACCACGGCGTGTGCCACGCGTAGACGCCCGCCTGCTCACGGATGTGAGCAGGAGTCAGCCGGCTGATCACCGTCAGCCGGCTGATCACTGTTCGGACACCATTCGAAAACGGACCCGCAGGCTCCCCGGCGGCCGCCTACAGTGCGGTGGTCCGCAACGGGGAGGGAGCGCTTCCATGCGCAAGGGGGTCAAGGCCGCTGTCATCGGCGGGGTGTTCGCCGCGATGGTCGGCGGGGCGGGGTACGGGACGTACAACTTCGTGTCCGCGCTGAACGGGGGCACGGTCACCGAAAGCGGCCCGGCGCCGGCCAGGACCGGGCCGCCGAGCCGTGACGAGGTGAAGGAGACCTCGGCGAAGTTCTTCGCGGCCTGGGAGAAGGACCGGCCCGCCGAGGCCGCCTCGTACACCAACTTCCCCGAGGCGGCCGAGCAGTTGCTCATGGCCTACGGACACGACGCGCACATCACCCGCGTGAAGATCACCCCCGGCACCGCCGCCGGGGCCACCGTGCCCTTCTCGGTCAAGGCCACCGTGTCGTACGACGGGAAGTCCAAGCCGCTGGCCTACGCCGGCCGGCTGACCGTCGTACGCGGCGTGTCCACCCACCAGCCGCTGGTCGACTGGCAGCCCTCCGTCGTCCACCCCGACCTGGTCAAGGGCGACACCCTCGTCACCGCGGAGTCGGCGTCACCGCCGATCGAGGCCGTCGACCGCAACGGCGTCGTGCTGACCAAGGACGAGTACCCCTCGCTCGGGCCGATCCTGGACGAGCTGGGGGCCAAGTACGGCGACAAGGCGGGCGGCGAGCCGGCGGTCGAGCTGAGCATCCTGCACGAGGACTCCGGCGCCGCCGCCGAGACCCCGCTGGTCACCCTCGCCAAGGGCCGGCCGGGCAAGCTGCGCACCACCCTCAGCGCGAGTGCGCAGGCGGCGGCCGAGCAGGCCGTGCAGCGGTACGCCGAGTCGTCCGTGGTCGCCGTGAAGCCGTCCACCGGCGAGGTGCTCGCGGTCGCCAACCACCGGAGCGACGGCTTCAACGCGGCCTTCCTCGGCAAACTCGCGCCCGGCTCCACCATGAAGATCATCAGCGCGGCCACCCTCATCGACAACGGGCTCACGAAGGCCGCCGGGCCCGCGCCCTGCCCGAACGAGGCGGTGTGGCAGAGCCAGACCTTCCACAACCTCCAGAACATGCAGCCCAACGAGCAGGCCACCCTCGCGGACAGCTTCGCCCGGTCCTGCAACACGGCGTTCGTGAAGTACGCGGGCAAGGTCCAGGTCGACTCCCTGACCAGGGAGGCCGAGGAGCGCTTCGGGCTCGGCCGGAACAACTGGAAGGTCGGCATACCCTCCTTCGACGGCTCCGTCCCCGCCTCCGGCGGCCCGGACACCGCCGCCAACCTGATCGGCCAGGGCCAGGTCCAGATGAGCCCGCTGAACATGGCGTCGGTGACGGCGACCGCGATGACCGGCGCCTTCCGCCAGCCCGTCATCGTGTCCTCCACGCTCGACGGCCGCCCGCTGGCCCAGGCCCGGGGCCTGCCGGCGGGCACGGTCACCCAGCTGCGGCAGATGATGTACCGCACCGCCACGAGCGGCACCGCCGCCCAGGCGATGTCCGGACTCGGCGGCAGCATCGGCGCGAAGACCGGCTCCGCCGAGGTGGACGGCCAGGACAGGTCCAACAGCTGGTTCACCGGTTACCGCAACGACATGGCCGCGGCCGCCGTGACCCAGGAGGGCGGCCACGGAGGCGACGCGGCGGGCCCGATCGTGGCGTCCGTCCTCCGCACGGCCGGCTGACCGCCTCACACCCTGCCCGCCCGGCCGGACCGCGCCACCCGCCCGGTCCGGACCACGCCCCCTGGGTGCACCCGTGGGAAGAAGCCCTAGGGTGGGGCCGTCATTGAGGATCGTGGGGCAGTGGGGCAGCGGGGGCCCCGGGGGATTGGCGGAGGACGGAAGGCAGTGGGGAACAGAAGGCGCGTCGCCGAGCGACGAAAGACGACTCCGGCCATGGTCGGCGGGGTGATCGCCGTCGTCGTCGGCGGGGCCGGCATCGGCGCCTACGCGCTGTACGGCGGCGGTGCGGCCGCCGACGACCGGCCGCAGACCACGGCCGCGCGCGGGCCGGAGAAGAAGACCGGCCCGCTGTCGGCGGCCGAGGTGCGGACCACGGCCGAGGGATTCCTGGCGGCCTGGCAGCAGGGCAAGCCCGCCGAGGCGGCCGCCGCGACCAGCGACGCCACGGCGGCCACCGGCCTGCTCACCACATACGCCAAGGACGCGTATCTGAAGGACGTCACCCTGACCGCGGGCACCGCCGCGGGCGACAAGGTGCCGTTCTCCGTGAAGGCCACGGTGTCCTACAAGGGACTGACCAAGCCGCTGTCGTACGACAGCACGCTGACCGTCGTGCGGGGCGCCACGGACGGCGAACCGGTCGTGGACTGGCACGCCGCCGTCGTCCACCCCGACCTGAAGGACGGCGACACCCTCGTCACCGGCGAGTCCGGCACACCGCCGGTCAAGGCCCTGGACCGGAACGGCGCGGAGATGACCACCGCCACGTACCCGTCGCTGGGCCCGGTCCTGGACGGACTGCGCGAGAAGTACGGCGCGACGGCCGGCGGCAGCGCGGGCGTGGAACTGCGCGTGATCCGCGGCAAGGAGTCGAAGAAGGCGGACCTGTCCGACAAGACGCTCGTCGAGCTGAGCAAGGGCACCCCGGGGACGGTGAAGACGACGCTGAGCCCGTCCCTCCAGGCGGCGGCCGAGAAGGAGGTGTCGAGGACCGACCGGGCCTCGGTGGTCGTGATGCGCCCGTCGACCGGCGAGATCCTCGCGGTGGCGAACTCCAACCGCGGCTTCAACACCGCCTTCCTCGGTTCCCTCGCCCCCGGTTCCACGATGAAGATCATCACCTCGTCGCTGCTCTTCGAGAAGGACCTGGCCTCGGCGAACAAGCCGCACCCCTGCCCGAAGACGTTCTCCTACGGCGGCTGGAAGTTCCACAACGACAAGGACTTCGAGATCAAGGGCGGCACCTTCAAGGCCAGCTTCGCCCGCTCCTGCAACACGGCCTTCATCAGTCAGGCGAAGAAGCTGAAGGACTCCGACCTGACCCAGCAGGCCCAGCAGGTCTTCGGCCTGGCGATGGACAACTGGGCGATCGGTGTGCCGTCCTTCGACGGCGCGGTCCCTGTGCAGACGGCAGCCCCGATGGGCGCCTCGCTCATCGGGCAGGGCGGGGTCCGGATGAACCCGCTGAACATGGCGTCGGTGGCCTCGACGGTCAAGGCGGGCGTCTTCCACCAGCCGTACCTGGTCTCCCCGGACACCGACCACCGCAAGCTGGCCACGGCCTCCCGGACGATGTCCGCCTCCACCCTGTCCCAGCTGCGCGAGGTGATGCAGTACACCGCCGCGTACGGGACGGCCGCCGAGGCCATGGCCGGACTCGGCCCGGACTACGGCGCGAAGACGGGTTCCGCCGAGGTGGACAACCAGGAGAAGGCCAACGGCTGGTTCACCGCCTACCGGGGCGACCTCGCGGCCGCGGGCGTCGTGCAGGCGGGCGGCCACGGCGGCGACACGGCCGGTCCGATAGTGGCGTCCCTGCTGAAGGCCGGGAGCTGACGGCGGCCGGACACACCTTCAGGCACCGGCGGCGTCACCCGTGGGCGACCGCCGTCGGTGCCGCCCGGTAGGTCCGCCTCAGGAACCTGAGAACCGCCTTCGTATCGAGCTGCACCACCGAGACACCGCGCGTGGAGTGGAACTCGATCACGGCCTGTACCCGCCCGCAGGGCCACACCCGCACGTCACCGCTGCCGGCCGGGGCACGCAGCCCCTGTTCCAGCAGCGACCGCGGGAAGGTCCACTCGTGCGGGCCGGGCAGGTCGACCATGACGGCGCGCGGATCCTGAAGGGAGTCGTAGCGAAGGACGACCGGGACGGCCCCGACATCATCGGGCACGTCTTCGGTGAGGATGTGGGCTCGTGCGTGCTGTTCGACCACCGACATCGGACGACCCCTAACGCTGTGTGACCTGTGCGAGGGCTGGACATCCGCTTTCCCTCCAATGTCGCACATATCCAGGATTCCGCTTCCTGAACATTCCCGGGCCGGCCACATCGACGACATCCTCGCTCTTGCAAGAGCTTCGCAACAAGCCCTTATCATCGAACGGTGCATGTGCCTGACGGATTCATCAACGCCCCCACCTCCGCCGTCGCCGGAGTCGTCGCCGCCGGCGCCGTCGCCGTGAGCCTGCGCGGTGCGCGCCGCGAACTCGACGAACGGACCGCGCCGCTGGCCGGTCTCGTCGCGGCGTTCATCTTCGCCGTGCAGATGCTGAACTTCCCCGTCGCGGCCGGCACCAGCGGCCACCTCCTCGGCGGGGCACTGGCCGCGATACTCGTGGGCCCTTACACCGGGGTCCTGTGCGTCAGTGTCGTCCTGCTCATGCAGGGCATCCTCTTCGCCGACGGCGGCCTGACCGCGCTCGGCGTCAACATCACCGACATGGCGATCGTCACGACGGTGGTGGCCTACGCCGTCTTCCGCGGACTGGTCAAGGTGCTCCCGCGGCGCCGCAGCTCGGTCACCGCGGCCTCCTTCACCGCAGCGCTCGTCTCCGTCCCCGCCGCCGCCGTCGCCTTCACGCTGATCTATGCGGTCGGCGGCACCACGGACGTGGCGATCGGCAAGGTCGCCACCGCCATGATCGGCGTGCACGTCCTCATCGGCATCGGCGAGGCCGCGATCACGGCGCTGACCGTCGGCGCCGTCATCGCCGTACGCCCGGACCTGGTGTACGGCGGGCGCGGCCTGGAGCAGCGCCTGAAGCTGCGGGTGAACGGCGAACTCGTCGAGGCCCCCGCGGCCGAGCCGGAGCCCGTGCCCGCCGCCGCCCGGTCCCACCGCAAGGTGTGGATCACCGGTCTGGTCACCTCCCTCGTCCTCGCCGGATTCGTCAGCTTCTACGCCTCGGCCGACCCCGACGGTCTGGAGAAGATCGCCCACGACCAGGGCATCGACAAGAAGGAGGAGGCGCACGCCTCCGCCGGCTCCCCGCTCGCCGACTACGGGGTGAAGGACATCGCCGACGCCCGGCTGTCCGGCGGGCTCGCGGGCGTGATCGGTGTCGGGGCGACCGTCGTCGCGGGCAGCACCGTCTTCTGGGTGGTCCGCAGGCGGCGTACGGCCGCTGAGCCGTCCGCTCCTTCCTCCCAGGCCGCCTGACATGGGGGCGGATGGGGGTACCGCCCACGCGTTCAGCAGTGGGGGAGCGCACCGGTTGTACCGGCACGGGCATTCTCCCGTGCACGCGCTGCCGCCGCACACCAAGCTGGCCGCCGTCTTCGCCTTCGTCGTGGTCGTGGTGTCGACCCCGAGGGAGGCGATGTGGGCGTTCGCCGCGTACGCCGTGCTGCTCGCCGTCGTCGCCTCCGTGGCCCGCGTGCCCGCCGGCTTCTTGCTCAAGCGGCTGCTGATCGAGGTCCCGTTCGTCGCGTTCGCGGTGCTCATGCCGTTCGTGGCCCAGGGCGAGCGAGTGGACGTGCTCGGGATGTCCCTGAGCGTGAACGGGCTGTGGGGCGCCTGGAACGTGCTCGCCAAGGGCACCCTCGGCGTCGCCGCGTCCGTCCTGCTGGCGAGCACGACCGAACTGCGCGAGCTGCTGCTCGGCCTGCAACGCCTGAAGCTGCCGCCGCTGCTGGTGCAGATCGCGTCCTTCATGATCCGCTACGGCGACGTCATCACCGACGAGATGCGGCGGATGCGGATCGCCCGCGAGTCCCGCGGCTTCGAGGCGCGGGGGATCCGGCACTGGGGCGTCCTCTCCAAGTCCGCGGGCGCCCTGTTCATCCGCTCCTACGAGCGCGGGGAGCGCGTGCACCTGGCCATGGTGAGCCGGGGCTACGCCGGTTCGATGCCGGTCATCGACGAGGTGACCGCGTCCCGGGCGCAGTGGTCGTACGCCCTGGCCCTCCCCTGTGCCGCGTTCGCCGTCTGTCTGCTGGGATGGGTCCTGTGACAGCTTCTCTGGAGGTCTCCGGCCTCGCCTTCGCCTACCCCGACGGCCACCAGGCCCTGTTCGGCGTCGATTTCAGCATCGGGCGCGGCGAACGGGTCGCCCTGCTCGGCCCCAACGGCGCCGGGAAGACCACCCTGGTGCTGCATCTGAACGGCATCCTGGGCGGGGGCACCGGGACGGTGACGGTCGCCGGGCTGCCGGTCGGCAGGAAGCACATGGCCGAGATCCGGCAGAAGGTCGGCATCGTCTTCCAGGACCCGGACGACCAGTTGTTCATGCCGACCGTGCGGGAGGACGTGGCCTTCGGGCCCGCCGCGGCCGGACTCAAGGGGCCGGAACTCCAGACGCGGGTCGCCACGGCCCTGGAGCAGGTCGGCATGGCGGAGTTCGCCGACCGCCCGCCGCACCATCTCTCCTTCGGACAGCGCCGCCGGGTCGCGGTGGCGACCGTCCTCGCCATGGAGCCGGAGATCCTGGTCCTGGACGAGCCCTCGTCCAACCTGGACCCCGCCTCGCGCCGTGAACTGGCCGACATCCTGCGCTCGTTGGACGTGACGGTGCTCATGGTCACCCACGACCTGCCGTACGCGCTGGAGTTGTGCCCGCGCGCGCTCGTCCTGAGCGACGGCGTGATCGCGGCCGACGGACCCACCGGCGAACTGCTCGCCGACGACGCGCTGATGCGCGCCCACCGCCTGGAGCTGCCCTTCGGTTTCGACCCGCGCTCCGTGACGATGGGCGCGTGACGGGTCGGGACGCCCCTGCCCGAGGTCTGCGGATGCCCGGCAACGCCGACATAACGATCGTGCCAAGCCGACCCGCCGCAGGAATCGCAGGCCGGGGCCACCGGTTGCACCCACTGTCGCAGGCGAAGAGCGGAAGGAGTGGCGGACGTGGACGTGCACGGCACAGTGGCCGAGGGCTTCGAGCCGGTCGGGGAGGCGTTCGCGGCGAACTTCGCGCTGCGGGGCGAGCGGGGCGCCGCGGTGGCCGTGTACCGGGACGGGCACCGGGTCGTGGACCTGTGGGCGGGGACGCGGGACGTCGACGGTACGGCGGACTCGGCGCCCTGGGAGCGGGGCACCGCGCAGATCGTGCGCTCGGCGACCAAGGGTGTCGCCGCGGCCGTACTCCTGCTGCTCCACCAGCGCGGGGACCTGGACCTGGACGCGCCGGTGGGAACGTACTGGCCCGAGTTCAAGGCGGCCGGCAAGGAGCGGACCCTGGTCCGCGACCTGCTGGCCCACCGTGCGGGCGTCCCCGTTCTCGACCGGCCGCTCACTCCTGAGCAGGCCGCCGATCCGGTGCTGGGCGCCGACGCGGTCGCCGCGCAGGCGCCGGTCTGGGAGCCGGGCACGGACCACGGCTACCACGCGCAGACGTACGGCTGGCTGACGGGCGAGCTGGTGCGGCGGGTCACGGGCCGGACGATCGGCGAGTGGATCGCGCGCGAGGTGGCCGGCCCGGTGGGGGCCGACCTGTGGGTGGGGCTGCCGGCGGGCGAGAGCGGGCGTGTGGGCCGCGTGGGCCAGGTGGAGCCCCCGCGTACCGCCACAGGGCTTCGCACCCGCCCCAAGCGGTCCGTGGCCGAGGCCTACACCGACCCGGAGTCGCTGACCCGGCGGGCCTTCGCGGCGATCACCCCGCTGCCCGACGAGAACGACCCCGCCTACCGCGCGGCGGTCCTGCCCGCGTCCAACGGCATCGCCACGGCCGACGGTCTGGCCCGCTTCTACGCGGCGCTGATCGGCGAAGTGGACGGCGGCACCCGCCTGTTCACCGCGCGGACCATGGAGCTGGCCCGCACGGAGCACTCCGCCGGGCCCGACCGCGTGCTGGTGGCCCCCACCCGCTTCGGCCTCGGCCACATGCTGCACAGCCCCGCGTCCCCCCTGCTCGGCCCCGGCTCCTTCGGCCACCCCGGCCGCGGCGGCGCCCTGGCCTTCGCCGACCCGGACTCGGCTGTCGCCTTCGCCTACGTCACCAACGGCTTCCACCCCAATGTGACGGCGGACCCGAGGGCCCAGGCCCTGGTCCACGCGGTGCGGGCGTCCCTGGCATAGACACCTCCCTGCGGGAGTTCAGACGTGGATGGGCTGCGACACGCGGCCCGAGGCCTGGTCGATCTCGCCGTGCGCCTTGGTCAGGAGCTGCATGGCGAGTTCGTTGAGGGCCCTCGCGCCGGCGATCTCCTCGCCCACCCGCGGCTGGTCGGAGTCGGTGCGGTGGCGGCTGGCCCTGCCGTGGCCCCGGACCTCGCTGCCGTCGGGCAGGCGGACCAGCGCCGCCGCCCGGGTGTGCTGGCCGTCCTCCTGGAACTCCAGCTCGATGTGCCATCCCACAACGGTTTTCATCATGACGGTCACCTCCGGAACACCTGATTCCAGAGTGCCCCTCGCCCGCCGCCCGCGCACCCAAGGAGCCGTCGCTGCCCGGTGTGCAGCATCAGCCCGATACCGACGACCAGCAACCCGGCGGCCGCGATCCGCGGCGCCCCGAAACGCTCCTTGAAGAACACGGCCCCGATCACGGCGCCCACGATGATCGACGACTCCCGCAGCGCGGCGATCGGGGCGAGTTCCGCCTTCGTCTGCGCCCACAGCACCAGCGCGTACGCCGCCACGGACAGTGCCGCGCCGAGCAGCCCCACCGCGGCGTACGGCCGCAGCACGCCGACCGTGCGGCCGCGCCATTGCCACACCGCGTACGCCGGGACCACCACGCCCTGGATCGCCATCAGCCAGGCGATGTAGCCGAGGGACGAGCCGGAGGCCCGTACCCCGAGCCCGTCGACGACCGTGTACGCCGCGATGGCCAGTCCGGTCGCAAGGGCGGCGCCGATCGCCGCCCAGTCGGGCCGGCGTCCGCGCAGGCCCCACAGGGCGACACCGGTCAGTCCGGCGCAGGACACGGCGATGCCCGCGGCGGCCCAGCCGTCGGGCACCTCGTGCGCGAAGAGGGCGGCGAGCACGGTGACGACGAGCGGGGCGGTGCCGCGCGCGATCGGGTAGGCCTGCCCGAAGTCGCCGAGCCGGAAGGACGTCATCAGCAGGGCGTAGTACACGACGTGGATGGCGGCCGAGAGGAGCAGGTACGGCCAGGCGGCGCGGGCCGGGAGCGCGGTGAACGGCGCCATGGCCAGCCCGATCAGCAGGCCGCCGCCCGCGATGAGCGTGAACCCGGTCAGCTTGTCGGTGATGCGGTGGGCGATCGCGTTCCAGCCGGCGTGGGTGACCGCGGCGAGCAGGACGGCCGCGGTGACCGCCGGCGTCACGAGGGGTGCTCGCGCACGTCCACCAGGATGGCGCCGGCCTGGGCGACCAGCGCACCGGGTGCCATCGGGAAGACGGTGTACGGGGTTCCGGCGGCCGCCCAGATCACGTCGTGGCCGAGCAGCGACCGGTCGGCGAGCACGCGCGTGCGGGTCCGGTGCCCGAAGGGCGGTACGCCTCCGATGGCGTACCCGGTCGTCTCCCGTACGACGTCCGCCTTGGCCCGCGTGACCTTCTCGGCGCCGAGCTCCTCCCGGACCCGCTCGACGTCCACCCGGGAGGCGCCGTCCATGAGCACCAGCACCGGCTCCCCGTCCACAGCGAAGATCAGCGACTTGCAGATCTGGCTCAGCTCGCAGCCGACGGCCGCCGCGGCCTCGGCGGCGGTCCTGGTCGCCTCGGGGAACCTGCGGACCTCGGCGAGCAGTTCGTCGAGCCCCAGCTCACGCAGGGCGTCGGCGAAACGGGGGTGGGCTCCCGACCCGGATGTCGTCGTCATGAACGGCAGGCTAGCCGCCGGTTCCGGACATCACGAAGGAATTCCCACGTGGTGGACGGGGCGCCGGGGACGGACGAGACCGGTGAGGGTGCGCCGTCCCCACGGCACCCTCACCGGCCGTTCTGTCCCGGCGGGCTACGAGGTCACGCCCCGACCAGTTCCCGCCGTTCGTCCGGGTCGGCGTGGAGCGGCTGCCCGGTGTGCAGGGCCGTGCCCTCCACGTCGACGTCGGGCAGGGCGCGCTCCAGCCAGCCCGGCAGCCACCAGGCCCGCCGGCCCAGCAGGGCCAGTACCGCCGGCACGATCGCCATGCGCACGATGAACGCGTCGAAGAACACCGCGATCGCCAGGCCGAAGCCGATCATCTTGACCATCGACTCGCTGGAGCCGATGAAGCCGGAGAAGACGGCGATCATGATGACCGCGGCGGCCGTCACCACCCGCGCCCCGTGCCGGAACCCGGTCACCACGGCCTGGCCCGGCGTCTCCCCGTGGACGTACGCCTCGCGCATCCGGGTGACGAGGAAGACCTCGTAGTCCATCGCGAGGCCGAAGACGACGCCCACCATGAAGATCGGCATCATCGACATGACCGGGCCGGTCTCCTCCACGTGCATCAGGCCCGACAGCCAGCCCCACTGGAAGACCGCGACCACCGCGCCGAGCGCCGCCAGCACCGACAGCAGGAAGCCGAGCGCCGCCTTGAGCGGGACCAGGACCGAGCGGAAGACCACGATCAGCAGCAGGAAGGCCAGGCCGACCACCAGCGCCAGATACGGCAGCAGCGCGTCGTTGAGCTTCTGCGAGACGTCGATGTTCATCGCCGTGGAGCCGGTGACGAGCACCTTCGCGTCGGTCTTCGCCTCGATGTCGCCACCCGCGCCGCGGATGGCGTGCACCAGGTCCTCGGTGGCGGTGGAGGACGGCTTGGAGTCGGGGACGACGGTCACCATCGCGGTGTCGCCGGCCTCGTTGGGCTGGGCCTCCGTCACCGTCACGACGTTCTTGAGGCCCTTGATCTCGTCGGTGACCTTGGTGAAGGACGCCTTGGGGTCGGCGCTGCCGCCGGCGTCGACCACGACCAGCAGGGGGCCGTTGAAGCCGGGGCCGAAGCCCTCCGAGAGCAGGTCGTAGGCGCGGCGCTGGGTGGTGGAGACGGGCTGGGAGCCGTCGTCCGGCAGGCCCAGTTCGAGGGAGGCGGCCGGGATCGCGGCGGCGCCCAGGCCGAGCACGCCGAGCAGCAGCACGGCGACCGGGCGGCGGACCACGAAGCTCGCCCAGCGGGTGCCCATGTTGGGCCGGTCCGGCTGCGGCGTGGGGCGCCGGCGGCGGAGCAGTCCGCTCGTCGCGCCGATCGGCTTGACCCTGCGGCCCGCGTAGCCCAGCAGCGCCGGGATCATCGTCAGCGCGATGAGGACGGCGATGACGACCGTGCCGGCCGCCGCCAGGCCCATCTTCGTCAGCATCGGGATGTTGACCACGGACAGGCCCACGAGGGCGATGACGACGGTCAGACCGGCGAAGACCACCGCGGAGCCCGCCGTGCCGACGGCCCGTCCGGCGGCCTCCTCGCGCTCGCGGCCCTCGGCGAGTTCGGCGCGGTAGCGGGAGACGATGAACAGGGCGTAGTCGATGCCGACCGCGAGGCCGATCATCGTGGCCAGGATGGACGTGGTGGAGCCCAGGTCCAGGGCGTTGGCGAGGGCGGTGATCGTCGAGACGCCGATGCCGACGCCGATGAGCGCGGTCAGCAGGGGCAGTCCGGCCGCGACGAGCGAGCCGAAGGTGATGACGAGGACGACGGCCGCGATCGCGATGCCGATGACCTCGCTCGCGCCGGTCTCCGGCGCGGTCTGGAGGGCGTCGCCGCCGATCTCCACGGTCAGCCCGGCGTCCCGCGCGTGCTGCGCGGCCTCGTTCAGGGCGGTGCGGGAGGAGTCCTCCAGTTCCATGCCGGAGACCTTGTACCGCACCGACGCGTAGGCGATCGTGCCGTCCTGGCTGACGGCGTGCGCGGTGTAGGGGTCGGCCACGGAGACGACCTCCGAGCCGCTGGACAGCTCCTTGACCGTCTTCTTCACGGTCGCCTTGTTCCCGGCGCCCGTCATCTTCTCGCCGCTCGGTGCCTTGAACACCACGCGGGCGGTGGCTCCGTCGGCGCTCGCGCCGGGGAACCGCTGTTCCAGCAGGTCGAAGGCCTTCTGCGCCTCGGTGCCCGGAATGGAGAAGGAGGTGTTCCCGGCGGCCGGCGCGGAGGCCGCGCCGACACCGGCGAGGGTGAGCAGCACCAGCCAGGCAAGGGCGACGAAGTGCCGTCGCCGGAAGGCGAGGCGGCCCAGTCTGTAGAGGAACGTGGCCACGTTGACGTACTCCCGGTCAGGTCGTGGGGGTGAAAGTGGGCAGGGGTGATCAGCCCGACGACGTTGGGGGCACCGCCCATGCCCTTAAGGCAATGGGGGAGGTGACGTCAGAGGGTGGGCTTGCTGGGGAGAGGTGTCAGGAAGTGGGAACGCCGAGGGCGGGGAGGACCACGGCGTCGAGGTACGAATGGAGGAATTCCTGGGTCGGCGGCAGGCCCTCGATGAGCGCCCGAACGACGAACCCGCCGGCCAGCATGTGCACCACGAAGTCCAGCGCCGGGCAGTCCGCCCGGATCTCGCCCCGGTCGACGGCGCGTTGCAGCAGGCTGCGGAACGCGGCCATCTCCGGTTCGATGAGCTGGTCCCGGAAGGCCTGTCTGAGGTCCGGGTTGGTGTGCATGGCCATGGCCAGGGCCCGGATCAGCGCGGAGTTCTGCTCCATGGCGCAGTCGTCCTCGCGGACGAGGGCGTGCAGGTCGGTGCGGAGCGCTCCGGTGTCGATCGCGTCGAGCCGCTCCGGCTTGCCGTGCCGCATGGCCCGCACGACGAGCTCGGCCTTCCCGCCCCACTGGCGGTAGAGGGTGGCCTTGCTGGACCGCGTGCGGGCGGCGACGGCGTCCATGGTGAGGGAGTCGTAGCCGACCTCGCGGAGCAGGTCGAGCACGGCGGCGTACAGCTCCGCCTCACGCTCGGGCGTGATACGGCTCCGGCGCCCGGTCGCGACCTCGGCCATGTCCTCCGCCTTCCCGCTGGGAACGACACCGTTTCGTACATGAAGAATGTAGCGCACCGGCCGAACGAAACGAAACCGTTTCGTACGTGTCCTGGGTCACGACTGTCGGTTCCGCATAAGTTGCTGTGGCCCATACCCGGGCAAAGCATGGGAAGGTGAGTTATCTGCGCCTGCCGCACCTCAGCGGCGATCTGCTGTGCTTCGTGGCCGAGGACGACCTCTGGCTGGCGCCGCTCGACGGAGCGGGCCGTGCCTGGCGCCTCACGGTGGACCGCACCAAGGTCGGCCCACCCCGCTTCTCGCCCGACGGGCGGCACATCGCGTACACGAGCTGGCGCAGTCTGGTGCCCGAGATCCACCTGGTCGCCGTGGACGGCGGACCGGCCCGCCAGCTCACCTACTGGGGCAGCACCGACACCCGGGTGTGCGGGTGGGCGCCGCCCGACGAGCACGGCCGCACCGACATCCTCGCCGTCGCCTCCCACGGCGAGCCGTTCTCCTACTTCACCTGGGCCTACAAGGTCGGCACCGACGGCTCCCCCGGCCGCAAGCTGCCCTGGGGACCGGTCTCCGACCTCCAGGTCGCCGACGTGGACGGCGGCCACAAGACCCTGCTGCTCACCGGCACGCCCCCGCACGAAGCGGCCTCCTGGAAGCGGTACCGGGGCGGCGCGACGGGCCGGCTGTGGCTGCACGGGCAACGGCTGCTCGCCGGCATCGGCGGACATCTGGCCTCCCCGATGTTCGTCGGCGGCCGGATCGCGTTCCTCTCCGACCACGAGGGCGTGGGCAACCTCTACTCCTGCGCGCCCGACGGCTCCGGCCTGCGCCGGCACACCGACCACGACGCCTTCTACGCCCGGCACGCCTCCAGCGACGGCACGCGGGTGGTGTACCAGTGCGCGGGCGACCTGTGGATGGTGGACGACCTGTCCGCGGACTCGGTCCCACACCGGCTGGAGGTGCGGACGAGCGGGCCACGGGCGGGCCGCCGCCGCTACCAGGTGCCGGCCGCCCAGCACGTCGACGGCATCTCCGTCGACGAGACGGGCCGGGCCAGCGCGGTCGTCGTACGCGGCTCCCTGCACTGGCTGACACACCGCGACGGCCCCGCCCGCACCCTGATCGACACGCCCGGTGTGCGCATCCGGCTGCCGGAGATGCTGGGCGGGACCGGCCAGGTCGCCTACGTCACCGACGCGGACGGCGAGGACGCCGTCGAGGTCACCCACCTCCCCCGCGCCACCGGCCCCCGCCCTCCCCGGCGCCTCGCCTCCGGCCGGCTCGGCCGGGTCCTGGAAATGGCCTCCGACCCCGCCGGCGACCGCCTGGCCCTCGCCTCCCACGACGGCCGCCTGCTCCTGCTCGACGTGAGCGACCTGAACGAGGAGGAGACGGCGCAGGAGGTGGCCGCGGTCACGGGGCGTGGCGAGGAGACGGCGGAAGCGGCCGCGCCGGCCGGCACGGACACGACCGAGGACCGCACGGAGGCGAGCGAGAACGCGACGACCGACACGCGGGACGACCCGGCTGCCGCCGATACGACTGACGGTCCCCTCGGGACCGGTACGTCCGACGCCGCCGGAACCGGTGAAGCCCAGGACGACGACGGTTCCGGTGGGCGGCTCACCGAGTTGGTGCGGTCCGGGAACGGGCCCGTGCGGGATCTGGCGTTCTCGCCGGACGGGGCGTGGCTGACCTGGTCGCATCCCGGGGTCGGGCGGTCCCTGCGGCAGATCAGGATGGCGCGGATCCGGGACCGGCTGATCGTCGACGTCACCAACGGCCGCTTCGAGGACGAGAACCCGGTGTTCACCCGGGACGGCCGGTATCTGGCCTTCCTGTCCTGGCGCGGCTTCGATCCGGTGTACGACGTGCACACCGGGGACCTGTCCTTCCCGCTCGGCTGCAAGCCCTACCTCGTTCCGCTGTCCTCCGCGACTCCGTCCCCCTTCGCGCTGAACCCGGAGGGACGGCCGGCGGCCGGCGGTCTGGACCCCGTCGAGGACGAGGAGACCGGCGAGTCCGGCGCGGTGACCGTGGAGGTCGAGGGCCTGGCGAACCGGGTCACCCCGTTCCCCGTCATCGCCTCCAAGTACTCCGCTCTGCACCCGGTCGCCGGCGGCGGCCTCGTCTGGCTGCGCTGGCCGATCTCCGGCGCCCTGGGCGAGACCTTCGTCAACCCGGACGACACCACCGGCCGGCCGACCCTGGAGCACTTCAACATCAGCAGGGCCAAGAAGTACGAACTCGTCGGCCATCTCGACTTCTTCGCCGTCAGCGGCGACGCCACCCGCCTGGTCGTCGTCGACGAGGGCGACCTGCGCGCGGTGCCGTCCACGGAGGTCGGCGACAGCGACACGACGACCTGGATCGATCTGCGCCGGATCCTGCACGTGGTCGACCCGGCGGCCGAGTGGCGCCAGTCGTACGAGGAGGCGGGCCGGCTGATCCGCGCCTACTTCTGGGAGCCGGACATGTGCGGCATCGACTGGGACGCGGTGCTCGCGCAGTACCGCCCGCTGGTCGAACGCGTCGCGTCCCCGGACGAGTTCGCCGACCTGCTGCGCGAGGTCCTGGGCGAACTGGGCACCTCCCACGCCTATGTCTCCCCCGCCCGCCGCAACGAGGGCCCGGCGCACTACCAGCGCCTCCAGGGCCTGCTCGGTGCCAACCTGACGTACCGCGACGGCCGTTGGGTGGTCCGGCGGATCCTGCCCGGCGACTCCTCCGACTCCAAGGCCCGCTCGCCGCTGGCCGGCGCGGGCATCCGCGAGGGCGCGGTCCTCACCCACGTCGACGGGCGCCCGGTGGATCCGGTCACGGGCCCCTACCCGCTGCTCGCGGGGACGGGCGGCACGACGGTGGAGCTGACCTTCTCCCCTGCGGAGGGCCAGGGACCGCCGCGCCGGGTCGCCGTCGTGCCGCTGACCGACGAGCGCCCGTTGCGCTATCAGGACTGGGTGGCCAAACGCCGTGCCGTGGTGCGGGAGTTGAGCGGCGGCCGATGCGGCTACCTGCACATCCCCGACATGGGCGGCTCCGGCTGGGCGCAGTTCAACCGGGACCTGCGCATGGAGGTGTCCCGGCCCGCGCTGATCGTCGACGTCCGCGGCAACGCGGGCGGCCACATCAGCGAGCTGGTCATCGAGAAGCTGACCCGCACCATCCTCGGCTGGGACCTCACACGCAACGCCCAGCCCGTGTCGTACACCTCCGACGCGCCCCGCGGGCCCGTCGTGGCCCTCGCCGACGAGGCGACCTCGTCCGACGGCGACATGATCACGGCCGCCTTCAAGCTGCTCAAGCTGGGTCCCGTCGTCGGTCAGCGCACCTGGGGCGGGGTGGTCGGCATGACCGGCCGGCACCGCCTCGGCGACGGCACGGTGATCACGGTGCCGATGAACGCGGCCTGGTTCGACGCCTACGGCTGGTCCGTCGAGAACCACGGCGTCACCCCCGACGTGGAGAGCCTGCGCACTCCCCTGGACTGGGCCGAGGGCCGCCACGTCGAGATGGACGACGCGATCGAACTGGCCCTGGAACTCCTGGAGGCCAACCCGGCGGCGGTCCCGCCCGACTACCGTGACGTTCCCGACCGTTCACGGCCGAAGCTGCCTCCGCGCCGCTGAACGCCGGGACTTGAACGGCCGGCCCGCAGGAACGTGGGGTGCCCCGGCATCCGGGACACCCCACGCCGTCACGCCGTCACGGCCGAAGCCGGGTTCGGCGACGACGCCGACTGCCGGCCGTGGCTAGCGGTCGTAGTCCTGGTTGAGACGGTCTTCCATCTCGTCAGGCGTGCCCTGGGCGTCGTGACGCCCGCGCTCGCGCGGCTGGGACGGGCGCTGCCCGGCCTTCTCGCGGCCCTCGCCGGGGCGCTGCCGGCCTCCCTGCTGCCGCTGCTGCTCGCCCGTGTCCTGGTTCTTGTCCTTCATACCCATGCTGTTCACTCCCGTGTTGTCGAGGCCGATCCCCAAGTGGGCCAGGGGATCGGCCTCGACCAGATTCACACGGGCGGTGACCCTGCGCATGTCGATCAGTGACGTTGCGTAGCCGGTGCGGACCGGTGCCGTTCGTCGGCCGCCCCACCCGCCCCGACCAGCCCGGTCCGCACCCCCGACAGCCGGTCGGCGAAGCGCCTTACCTCCCGCTGCCCCACGGTGCCCACCACACCCGGCAGCCACCCGCGCACGCCCTGCGTCCCGCGCAGCCACCACTGCCCGTACACATGGGCGGCACGCCGCTCGATCCCGGCCACGATCCGGTCCACCGCGGGACCGAGCGGATAGGTCCGGCCGGCCGGCCACGGCAGCCGCTGCCTCAACTCCCGCATGACGTCGTCCTGATCGGCCCCGCGCACCATGTCGGTGTCGGTCCACGACAGGTAGGCGACGCCCACCCGCACGCCCCGGTGGGCGACTTCGGCGCGCAGGCTGTGCGCGTACGCCTCCACGCCGGACTTGGAGGCGCAGTACGCCGTCATCATCGGCGCCGGGGTGATGGCGGCGAGCGAGGCGATCTGGAGCAGATAGCCGCGGCTCGAGGTGAGCGCCGGCAGGAACGCCCGCCCGGTGACGGCCGATCCGATGAGGTTGACCTCGATCACCCGCCGCCAGGACTCGGGATCGGAGTCGGCGAACGGACCGCCGCTCGCCACACCCGCGTTGGCGACCACGATGTCGACCCTGCCGAACCGCTCCTCGACCTCCGCCGCGACCCGGACCATCGCCTCGTGGTCGGTGACGTCGGCATGCCAGTGGGCGCTCTCACCGTGCAGCCGCTTGCCGACCTGTTCGAGCAGGTCCGGTTCCAGGCCGACCAGCGCGATCTTCGCGCCCCGCGCGGACAGTTTGCGGGCAAGCAGCTCACCGACGCCCCGCGCGGCCCCCGTGACGACCGCGACCTGCCCCTCCAGGCTCACCCTGCTCATGCACCCTCCCTGATCCGTGCGACGCCGTGCTGCTCGTGTGCGCTTCCGTGCGCGGTGGCTCGACCGGGCTCCTGGCCCGTGACCTGCCCGGTTACGAACCCGGCCACAAGTTCCCGGATCTTCCCGGTGACCGTCCCCGGGTCCTCCACCGGCGTCATGTGGCCGAGCCCCGGAAGCTCGGTCAGGCCCACGCAGTTGGGCAGCGCGGCGGCCAGCGCCCGCGCGTGCTCCGGCGGTGTCAGCCGGTCGGCCGTGCCCGTGACGACCGCCACCGGCACCCTCAACCGCCGTACGTGACCTTCGAGATCGAGCCCGTCCAGCACCTGCGACCAGGCGTGGCGCACCCGGCGCGGGCAGGCGTGCACGATCCGCGCGCACGCCTCGACCATGCGTGGCGCCGAACCGGAGCCCATCGTGGCGTACTTGAGGATCCGCCGGGCGAGCGGAGTGACCGGTCCGAGCGGCGCCCGGGAGCCGAGGACGCGCCGGGTGAGCCAGGTGCGCGGCCGGCCGGCCGGGATCGGTACGACGGTCGACCGGGCCACCAGCCGCGAACTTCCCGTGCTGCACAGCAGAACGGCCGCCGCGTGTTCCTCGAAGCCGGGCCGGCCGGCCGCGGCCATCACCGTCATCCCGCCCATCGAGTGGCCCGCGACCACCGCCTTCTCGCCGGGCGCGAGCGTCGCCGCGAGCACGGCTTCCAGGTCGTCGGCGAGCGCGTCGGTGCCGTATCCCCGACTCGCCGGGCTGCGTCCGTGCCCGCGCTGGTCGTAGGCGATGACGCGGTGGTCGGCGGCCAGGTCCCGGATCTGCGCGGCCCAGAAAGCGGTCGAGCAGGTCCAGCCGTGGGCGAGGACGACGGCCGGGGCGGCGGGGTCGTCCGCCGACCCGTGCACCTCGACGTGCAGCCGGGTGCCGTCGGCGGAGACGGCGGTGAGTTCGCGGGCGGGGACGGGAGGGTCGTATGGATCCGGGACGGGCTCGGAGGCAGGCTCCTGGGCAGCGTGGTCCTCCGGGCGGCCTTCGGCCGTCCGGCGGGCGGGACGGCTCACGCGTCCACCTCCACGGGCCGCAGCGCCGGGGCCCGCCCCGCCGTGCCCCGGGACCCGGGCGGCCGGAGGATCCGGTACTCCGCGAGGTCCACCCGCCGTGTGGCCTGCCGGAACTCGGTGGTCGTGCCCGGCCAGACGGTGGTGTTGCGGCCGCCCGCGTCGAGGTACCAGCTGGTGCAGCCGCCGGTGTTCCACACCGTGCGCTTCATACGCGCCTGCACCTTGCGGTTCCAGGCGTTCACGGCGCTGGGCCGGGCGTCGAGGGCGGCCCGGCCGCCGAGGACGCGCAGTTGACGCAGGTAGTCGGCCAGGTAGTTCAGCTGGGACTCGATCATCAGGACCATCGAGGAGTTCCCGAGGCCGGTGTTGGGGCCGACGATCGTCACCCAGTTCGGGAATCCGGCCGCGGACGCCCCGCGCAGCGCCGCCATGCCGTCCTTCCAGCTCTCCGCGAGCGTCCGACCGTCCACGCCGACGACCCGCTCGGCGATCGGCATGTCGGTGACGTGGAAGCCGGTGCCGAAGACGATCGTGTCCACCTCGGCCTCGGTGCCGTCGGCGGCGACGACGGTCGACCCGCGGACCTCGCTCAGTCCACTGGCGACGACGTCCACGTTGTCCTGCGCGAGGGCCGGATAGTACGTGCTGGACAGCAGTATCCGCTTGCAGCCGATGCGGTAGTCGGGGGTGAGCCTGGCCCGCAGGTCCGGGTCCTTGACGGCACGGGCCATGTTGGCCTTGGCCAGCCGCTCCACGAAACCGAGCTGACCCGGATGCCTGGTGAACGCCTGGACCTGCAACTCCCGTATGCCCCACAGCAGTCCGCGGCGCAGTTGCGCGGTCAGCGGCAGCGCGCGGTGCATCCGGCGCTCGGCGCCGCTGATCTCGCGGTCGACGCGGGGCATCACCCACGGCGGGGTGCGCTGGAAGAGGGTGAGCCGGGCGGCCCCGGGCTGGATGGACGGCACGATCTGGATCGCGGAGGCTCCGGTGCCGACCACGGCGACCCGCTTGCCCGCGAGGTCGTGACCGTGGTCCCAGCGGGCGGAGTGGAAGACCTTGCCGGGGAAGGAGTCGAGCCCGGGTATGTCCGGGATCCTCGGTTCGGACAGCGGCCCGGTCGCGCTGACCACGACATCGGCCGACAGGTTCCCTCCGGTGGTCTCGATGTCCCAGCGCAGCCTCTCGCCGTCCCAGGTCATCCTCGTGACCTCTGAGTTGAGCCGCAGGTGCGGGCGGAGGCCGAAGACATCCGTGACGTGCTCCAGATAGGCGCGGATGTGCTCCTGCCCGGAAAAGGTGCGCGGCCAGTCGGGGTTGGGCGCGAACGAGAACGAGTACAGGTGCGAGGGCACGTCGCAGGCGCACCCCGGATAGCTGTTGTCGCGCCAGGTACCGCCGACGCTGCCGGCCCGCTCCAGCACGACGAAGTCGGTGATCCCCTCCCGGCGCAGCCGCACCGCGGCGCCCAGTCCGCCGAAGCCGGACCCGATCACCGCGACCCGCACGTGCCGGTCCGTCCGCCCGTGCCGGTGCTCGTGCTCGTCCTCGTGCTCGGCCATTGAGCGCCCCTCCCATGACTCGCGTAACAGCGGCCCGCGTGCGGCCTTCAGCGACTCTGCCAGTGAACACTGGCGCAATGGGGAGCGTAGAGGAGGTCCGTACCGACCGGTAGGGGTGCGACCGAGGAAAAGTTACCGCCGGTACAACATAGGCTGCTGCCGTGGCAGGAGACGGTGGAGCAGGCGGCGGCCGACGCGAGTACCGCATGGAGGAGCTGGCCCGGCTGGCCGGCGTCACCGTGCGCACCCTGCGCTTCTACCGCGAGCGCAAACTGATCCCGCCACCGCGCCGCGAGGGCCGTATCGCCTGGTACGACGACCACCACCTGGCCCGGCTGCGCACGATCTCGGCCCTGCTGGAACGCGGCCACACGCTGAACGGCATCGCCGAACTGGCCGAGGCCTTCGACCACGGCCGCGACGTCGGCGACCTGCTGGGCCTCGGCGCCCCCACCGAGGAGACCCCGGTCCGCCTGACCCCCGAGGAACTCGCCGACCACTTCGCGGGCGAGGTCACCGCCGAGAACCTGGCCGCCGCCATGGAACTCGGCTACCTGGGCACCGACGGCGACGAACTCGTCCACATCAGCCGCCGCCTGCTGGACGTCTCCGCCGCCCTGGTCCGCGAGGGCATCCCCCTCGCCGAGGTCCTCGAAACAGGCCGCCGCGTCCGCGAACACGCCGACGCCCTGGCCGAACTCTTCACCGCCCTGATCCTGCGTCACGGCCCCGAGGACGACCTGGGCCGACTGCGCCCACTGGCCAAGAGCGTGGTGGAGGCGGAAGTATCCATGGCCCTGGACCGACGGCTGCGCAAGCAGGCGTAGCGGAGACTAGAGGTCGTACACCACCGTCACCGGGGCGTGGTCCGACCAGCGCTCGGCGTGGGTGGCCGCCCGCTCGACGTACCCCTTGACGGCCTTGGCGGCAAGACCGGGCGTGGCCACGTGGAGGTCAATGCGCCATCCAGCGTCGTTGTCGAATGCCCGCCCCCGGTAGGACCACCAGGTGTACGGTCCCTCGCCGTCCGGGTGCAGTGCGCGCACGACGTCGACGTACCCGCCGGCCCCGGGCGCGAAGACCGTGCTCAGCCACTCCCGCTCCTCAGGCAGGAAGCCCGAGTTCTTGGTGTTGCCGCGCCAGTTCTTGAGGTCGGCCTGCTGGTGGGCGATGTTCCAGTCGCCGCAGACGAGGACCTCGCGGCCGTCGGCGGCGGCCCGTTCGCGCAACTCCTTGAGATGGGCGAGGAACTCGTCCATGAAGCGGACCTTCTCGTCCTGCCGCTCGGTGCCGACCTCGCCGGACGGCAGATACAGGCTGACGACCGTGACACCAGGCAGGTCGGCCTCGACGTAGCGTCCGCTGCCGTCGAACTCGGCCGATCCGAACCCGACCCGGACCCGGTCGGGTTCGCGGCGGGTGTAGAGGGAGACACCGGCCCGTCCCTTGGCCGCGGCCGGCGCGTGCACGACGTACCAGCCGTCCGGCGTACGGACCGGCTCCGGCAACTGGTGCGGCTCGGCCCGCACCTCCTGGAGGCACAGCACGTCGGCCCCGGTCCCCGCGAGCCACTCCACGAAGCCCTTCTTGGCGGCGGCGCGCAGGCCATTCACATTGACGGAGGTCACAGTCAGCACCCGGGCACCTTACCGGCACACTGGACGAGGTCTTCCCGGAGACCTCCGCCTCCCTCCTCCGCCTGGACATACGGTTTCCCACATGAACATCCGCCCCGTGCCCTTCGACCACCCCGACGCCGCCAAGCTGAACGACGAGGTACAGGCCGAGTACCACGTCCGCTACGGCGACGGCGGCGACGCCACCCCCCTCGACGCGGCCGACTTCCGGCCGCCGAACGGCGTGTACCTGATCGCCTACGACGAGGACGGCACCCCCGTCGCCACGGGCGGCTGGCGCAGCCAGGACAAGAACGCCGAGGGCAACGAGGACGGCGACGCCGAACTCAAGCGGATGTACGTGACCGAGCCGATGCGCGGCCGCGGCCTGGCCCGCCGCCTCCTCGCCGCCCTGGAGGCCGACGCCCGCGACGCCGGCCGCCTCCGCATGGTCCTGGAAACCGGCGACCGGCAGCCGGAGGCCGTCGCCCTGTACAGCTCCAGCGGCTACGAACCGTGCACGAAGTTCGGCTACTACCGTGAGTACGAATCAAGCATCTGCCTGGCAAAGCCGCTCCGGCCCTGACCCGGGCCCGGAGGGGGATTCGCGAAACACGTCAAAGCCCCGGTCGGTTTCCCGACCGGGGCTTCGAGCTGCGTGGACCTGATGAATTCGAACCCTTGGCCCACAGTGCATCGCGGTTTCCCGCAGCGTGACTCCCGACCGTGCTCGTCGCCCATCTCGGCACAGGTGCCGGCGGAGACGCGGTGTGCGCGTGTGCTCCGGCTGAAGAGCCGTACAGCGGTCACACACCGCGCTCCGTAGGCGTTGAGCGCTGACTACCTGTAGCCGCCGTGACCGTAGCCGCCGTAGCCGCCGTAGCCGTGACCGCCATAGCCGCCGTAGCCGCCATAACCGCCGTAGCCGCCGTAGCCGCCATAACCACCGTGGCCGCCGCGTCCGCCGTGGCCGCCGTAGCCGCCATGGCCGCCGTAGCCACCGTGGCCGCCGTAGCCACCACCGCCGCGGCCGCCGCCGCCGTGGCCGCCGCCACCGCCGCCGTGGCCGCCGCCACCACCGCCGCCACCGCCGCCGTGGTCACCGTAGGAGCTCACGGCGGTCTGCGGGGCGTGAGCCGGAGCGGCAGCTGCGGTCCCCGCCGCACCGATCGCGGCACCACCGGCCACGAGAACGCCGACTGCGGTAACCGCAAAGAGGTGCTTCAGACGCTGTGCCTGCATGATCTGTGCCTTCCACTTGATCGACTTGCGCGCTGTCGGACGCGCGATTGTCGGCCGCGGCCATAGGAAGATGCGCAACGTGATCTTGAATTCCCCCACACGTCATGGCGGGAAGAGCTTCCCTGCCCGGCTCCGTGGTCCCCCAGTGCGGTGGGTTTCACGAATGCGCCGAGGCCTCGGTCTTCAAGGATCCGCCGGAAGGGGCGTACTGCCGGGTTCCGGCTCCCTCTCACCTACGCTAGTCGCCCTTTGAGCGATCGCATCTTGAGCGGGCTGCCGACCATGACCGCCACCCCGGCGAGCATCGACGCCTGATCACAAGCGCATGCCGCTCAGCTCTGCCCGGTAGGTCAACGCTCCAGCAGAGAACCGGAGTTGGATCACACCCAGGCCCACAGGCGTCTGTTGGGGCACAGCTCGTCGACTTCGGAAGGTTCACCGACGCGCCGGGCGCTGCGGAAGCCCGGCGGGCACCTCGGGCAGCAAGATCCGGAGCAGTTGCCGTACTTCGCTGCCGCACGACATGTCAAAGCCCCGGTCGGTTTCCCGACCGGGGCTTTGAGCTGCGTGGACCTGAGGGGATTTGAACCCCTGGCCCCCTCGATGCGAACGAGGTGCGCTACCGGACTGCGCCACAGGCCCTTGCAACGAGTGAAACTCTAGCATCCTCGCCCGGGTGGTTGGTAATCCGTTGCCGGGCTGGTCAGGGGCGGAGTCACTCATTGGCCGCGCGGGGGCGGTCGCCCTCCTCGTACTGGTCGAAGAGCGGGGTGCGGCCACGCTCGCGGGAGCGGCGGGCCGAGGCTGCGCGGCGGGCGTCGGTGCGGCCGTCGGCGGCGGGCCTGTCCTCGGGGTGCGGCTCTGGTTCGGGCGCGGCCGGGGCCGCCGCCTCCTGCTCGGGCACGGCGGCGGAGGACCGCGCAGAGCTCCAGGCGTCCGGCGCGCCGAGGTCCACGTCGGAGGTGGCGCGCGGGGCGACGGGGGCGGTGACGTAGGTGGGCAGCGGCACCGGCACCGGGTCCCAGCTGTCGCCCTGGCCGGGGCGGTGCTGGCGCTCGCGCTGCTGGTCGAGCCACTCGGCGTGGTCGGTCTGCTCGACCAGTGCCCGCCGGTCGGCGGCGAGGGCGGAGAGGTCCGGGTCCGTCTCCGGCTCGGGCCCCGCGTCGGGCTCGTCCGCGGCGGGGTCCAGGGGTGTGCGCCGACGCGGCTGACGGCGGCTCTCGCGCAGCCGCTGCGCGGCGACCTCGGCGCGGCGGCGGTCCATCTGGTAGGCGAAGCGGTGCCGTTCCTGGGAGCGCAGGTACACGATGTACGCGCTGAGCAGCACGGCGGGCGCTCCGGGCGCCCACAGGAAGGTGAGCCCGCCGACCGCGGCGACGATCGCGCCGAGGGTGAAGGCGAGGAAGAGGATGACGGTGGTGCGTCTGCGGCGCGCGAGGACCTTCGAACGCCGGGCACGCGCCGCGGACACCTCCGCGCGCGGCGGGCGCCGGGTCGCGGGTACTCGTGGGTGCGCGGACGCCTCGGCGGGAGGACACGCGGACACGTCGGCGGGCGGTGCCGCCGCCGGTGACGCGGCCCGGGCGGCCGGCTTGGCGGTCCGCTCGCGCTCGTCGTGGCCGCGGGCCGGTTCCCGCTCTTCCCGTGCCGGCGGCTGCCGGCGCTCCGGCGAAGAACGGTCCGGGGGCATGGCGAAGGACCGGACGTCCACCGAGTCGGTGGCGGCGTCCGGCTCCCCGTCGGCGGGCTCCCCCTCCTCGGCGGAGCGCGCCCTGAGGTCCTTGGCGTACCGGCGCTCCATCCCCGCCCGTCCGGACAGGAACCGGATGGCGGTGCTGAAGCGTTCCGTCGGACGGGCCTCGTTCAGCTCGTCCTGCCTACGGAGCCACATCGGCACCAAGTAGGCGGCCCAGGCCCCGACGATGACTGCGTAGATGAGGCCGCTGCTGCTCACGCCTCACACGGTAGAGGGGTTTGCGTGAGGCCATCTGCCAATTGCGCCGGTGTGTCGCACGATCTGGCTGATATTTCGAACTTTTTTTGCGATCGATGTGATCAGCAGGACGTCAAGGAGGCGAATTCATTGCCACCCGGACGATCGGGAGCGGGTCCGGTTCAGATCACCGGCCGATCAATTTCGAACATTCATTCAATTTCCGGGTGAGGTGGGATTCCCCTTCGGCGTCCGCAGGGCACGGGTACGGCGCCAGCGGTTCAGCAGCCCGTCGGGCACCTCCTCCGCGGTGAGCGCGAACACCATGTGATCGCGCCAGGCGCCGTCGATGTGGAGATAACGGGGCCGCAGGCCCTCCTCGCGGAATCCGAGTTTCTCCACCACGCGCCGGCTCGGCCCGTTCTCGGGGCGAATGCAGACCTCGATGCGGTGCAGCCCCACGGTGCGGAAACAGTGGTCCACGACCATCGCCACGGCCGTCGGCATCACCCCGTGGCCGGCCACCGACTCGTCGACCCAGTAGCCGACGTGGCCCGAGCACATCGAGCCCCAGGTGATCCCCGCGACCGTCAACTGCCCCACCAGGCGCCCCTGGTACTCGATGACGAACGGCAGCATCCGGCCCGCGTGCGCCTCCGACCTGAGGTGGCGCACCATCTGCCGGTAGGTCGGCCGGTGCGTGATGGGCCCGCTGGGCGTGGGCGGCGGAATCGTCGCCTCCCAGGGCCTGAGCCAGTCCCGGTTGCGCCGGTTCACCTCGCGCCAGGCCCGCTGGTCGCGCAGCTTTATCGGCCGGAGGACGACATCGCCCTCCGCGAGCACGACGGGCCAGGATGGGCTGTTCAGCTCGCACCCCCACTGCCGGCACCGGGTCTGGCGTGGTCGCCGCCGCGCACCTGGTCGACGGCGTGCCTCAACAGCGGTTCCAGGACGGCCAGTCCGTCCTTCACCCCGCCCGTCGAGCCCGGCAGGTTGACGATCAGCGTCCCTCCGGCCACTCCGGCCAGCCCCCGGGACAGCGCCGCGGTCGGCACCTTCCGCATGCCGAACGCCCGGATGGCCTCCGCGATGCCCGGCACCTCGGTCTCGATCACCCGGCGGGTGGCCTCGGGGGTGCGGTCGGTGGGCGAGACGCCGGTGCCTCCGGTGGTGACGACGGTGTCGTAACCGGCCTCGACGGCGGCGCGCAGCGCGGCCTCCACCGGGTCTCCGTCCGGTACGACCCGCGGCCCGTCGACGGCGAAGCCGGCGCGCCGGAGGCCCTCGGCGACCAGCGGACCGCCCGTGTCCTCGTAGACCCCGGCGGCGGCCCGGTTGGAGGCGGTGACCACCAGGGCGCTGTACGGCGCGAGCAGCGCTCCTGAGGCCGGTGTGTCCAGGGTCATGCCCGGCTCCAGTCGCCCGACTTGCCGCCCGTCTTCTCCTCCACCCGTACGTCCGTGATGACCGCTCCCTTGTCGACCGCCTTGACCATGTCGATCACGGTGAGCGCGGCGACGGACACCGCGGTGAGCGCCTCCATCTCGACGCCCGTGCGGTCCGTGGTCTTCACCGTGGCCTCGATCTCCACGGCGTCGTCCGCGACCGACAGTTCCAGTCTCACACCCGACACCGACAGCGGGTGGCACAGCGGGATGAGGTCCGGGGTGCGCTTGGCGCCCATGATCCCGGCGATCCGCGCGGTGGCGAGGGCGTCGCCCTTGGGCACCCCCTCGCCGCGCAGCAGCTCGACCACGCGGGGCGAGACGAGGACGCGGCCGCTGGCGCGGGCGGTGCGCGCGGTCACGTCCTTGCCGGAGACGTCGACCATGCGGGCCGCGCCCGCGTCGTCGATGTGCGTCAGCCGGTCCGGCGCTGGGGGTCCGGGGGTCTCCCCCCGGGAAGGCACAGTCATGATCGTGTGGGGCTCCAGGTCCGGGCCCGCCGCCGTGCGGCGCACGGGCCTGTTGTGCGCGACACGGTACCGCCACCCCGCACGGCTCAGCCGAGCAGGACCACCTCGACCTCGGCGCCTGGCTCGACGGACTCGGTGTCCTCCGGCACGACGATGAGCGCGTCGGCCAGCGCGAGGGCGGCGACCAGATGGGATCCGGCGCCTCCCACAGGCCTGACCTCGCCGTCCGCGTGCACCCCGCGCAGGAACTGCCTGCGTCCCTTCGGCGAGGTCAGCGCCCGGTCCGCGGCCAGCGTCGCGCGCACGGTCGGCCGGTGGACGTCCCGAAGGCCCATCAGGGTGCGGATGACGGGGCGGACGAACAGCTCGAAGGAGACGTACGACGACACCGGGTTGCCCGGCAGGGCCAGCAGCGGGACGTGGTCGGCGCCGACGGTCCCGAAGCCCTGCGGCTTGCCCGGCTGCATGGCGAGCTTGCGGAACTCCACTCCGCCGCCCGGCTCGTCCTCGTCCCCCACGTGGGACAGCGCCTCCTTGACCACGTCGTACGCCCCCACGCTCACCCCGCCGGTGGTGACCAGCAGGTCGGCGCGGACGAGCTGGTCCTCGATGGTGGAGCGCAGGGTGTCGGCGTCGTCGGGGACGGCGCCCACCCGGTAGGCGATGGCGCCCGCGTCCCGGGCGGCCGCGGTCAGGGCGAAACTGTTGGAGTCGTAGATCTGGCCGTCGCCGAGCTGCTCGTCGGGCTGGACGAGTTCGCTGCCGGTGGACATCACCACCACGCGCGGGCGCGGACGCACCGGGACCGTGCCGAGGCCGATCGCGGCGAGCAGCGCGATCTGCGGCGGCCCGAGGACCGTTCCGGCCCGCAGGGCGCGCTCCCCCGCCTCCACGTCGCTGCCCTTCGCGCGCACGTGCGCGCGTGCCTCGGCGGGCCGGTACACGCGTACGTGCCCGCCGACGCCGTCGGGGGCGAGACTGCGGGCGCGCATCGTGCTCACCGGGCCCTCGCCGAGCCCTCCGTCGGTCCACTCCACGGGGACGACCGCCTCGGCCCCGGGCGGCAGCGGGGCCCCGGTCATGATCCGCGCCGCCTGTCCCGGTCCCACCCGGAGCAGGCCGGCCGCGCCCGCCGCGACGTCCCCGACGACCTCCAGGGCGGCCGGGAACTCCTCGCTCGCGCCCGAGACGTCCGCGACCCGCACCGCGTAGCCGTCCATGGAGCTGTTGTCGAACGGCGGCAGGGAGAGCGGCACCGTCACGTCGTCGACCAGGACGCAGCCCTGGGCGTCGAGCAGCTGCAGCTCGATGGGTTCCAGGGGGCGGACGGTGGTGAGGATGTCCTCCAGGTGCTCGTCCACCGACCACAGGTGGTCCGGGTCGGCGGTGCGGGGCTCGGCGCTGCTCAACGTCGTTACATCTCCTCGGCTACGTACCGCTGAAGCCAGGCCCTGAAGTCCGGGCCCAGGTCTTCACGTTCGCACGCGAGTCTGACAATGGCACGCAGATAGTCGCCGCGGTCACCGGTGTCGTAGCGGCGGCCCTTGAAGACGACGCCGTGCACCGGGCCGCCGGCCCGCTGCTCGTCGGTGGCCGCCGACGCGTGGGCCTCGGCCAGGTGCTGGAGGGCGTCCGTGAGCTGGATCTCGCCGCCGCGACCGGGCTCGGTCTTGCGGAGTACGTCGAAGATGTGCGGGTCGAGGACGTAACGGCCGATGATCGCGTAGTTGGAGGGGGCCTGCGCCGCGTCCGGCTTCTCGACCAGACCGGTCACCCGGACGACGTCGCCGTCCTCGGTGGCCTCCACGGCAGCGCAGCCGTAGAGGTGTATCTGCTCGGGCGCGACCTCCATGAGCGCGACCACGCTGCCGCCGTAGGTCTCCTGGACCTCGATCATCCGCTGGAGCAGCGGGTCGCGGGGATCGATCAGGTCGTCGCCGAGCAGGACGGCGAAGGGCTCGCTGCCCACGTGCGGGGCGGCGCAGAGCACGGCGTGACCCAGGCCCTTGGGGTCGCCCTGGCGGACGTAGTGCATCGTCGCGAGGTCGCTGGACTCCTGCACCTTGGCGAGCCGCTCGCCGTCGCCCTTCTTCTCCAGGGCCGACTCCAGCTCATAGTTGCGGTCGAAGTGGTCCTCCAGGGGCCGCTTGTTGCGCCCGGTCACCATGAGGACGTCGTCGAGGCCCGCGGAGACGGCTTCCTCGACCACGTACTGGATCGCCGGCTTGTCGACGACCGGCAGCATCTCCTTGGGAGTGGCCTTGGTGGCCGGCAGGAACCGGGTGCCAAGACCTGCCGCGGGAATGACAGCCTTGCTGATCCTGGGGTGCGCCTGTGTCATGGCCGCAACCCTATCCGCTGCCTTTGCGGGGAATCTGCCTCTCCGGTTAATTGACTCTCATATGAAAAGAAATGCCGGATTAAGGAAGGGTACGGAAGGACAAGTGAGCCACATCGGACGCAGTGCGGAGCCTGCCAAGCGGACCTTGCGACGAGAAATCCTCACAGTGAGGAAGACATTGACCGTGGATGAAGTGCGGGAGGCGGCGCACGCGCTGGCGGAGCGCGCCCTGGAGCTGCCCGAGCTGACTCAGGCGCGCACGATCGCCGCGTACGTCTCCGTGGGCACCGAACCGGGAACCCCCGCGCTGCTCGACGCGCTGCGCACGCGGGGCGCGCGCGTGCTGCTGCCCGCCCTGCTGCCCGACAACGACCTGGACTGGGGCGCGTACACCGGGGAGGGCTCCCTCGCGCGCGTGCAGCACGGCGGGCGGATGGCGCTGTTCGAGCCGACCGGTGAGCGTCTCGGCCCGGACGCCGTGACGACCGCCGACGTGGTTCTGCTGCCCGGCCTCGCCGTCGACGCGCGCGGCATGCGCCTGGGGCGCGGCGGCGGATCCTACGACCGCGTCCTGGCCCGCCTGGAGGCGGCGCGGGCGCATCCCGCCCTCGTGGTCCTGCTGTACGACACGGAGGTCGTGGAGCACATTCCCGAGGAGTCCCACGACCGTCCGGTGCAGGCCGTGGTGACACCGTCGGGCGTACGCCGCTTCACCTGACGCGCACGGCGTCGGAAACGGCCGGCATGACTCCTGCACGGCTCCGGCACGGCGAAGGCCCTCCACGCGTGCGCGTGGAGGGCCTTCGCCGCCGTGGTGGCCTCAGCGGGTCACGGCTTGAGCGCCAGCGTGTCCTTCGTGCTCTTGCCGACCGCGTCCGGCGAGAAGGACCACGAGAGCAGCTCACCCTTGGCCCACTTGCCCGTCTGGTCGGTGTAGTGGGCGCTGAAGGCGTGCCCGGAGGCCCCGGTGAGGTTGATCCACTTGGACTTGTCGAGGTCGCCGAGGTTGACCACCATCCGCATCGACGGCACCCACACCACGCCGTAGCCGCCGGCGGCGTTCCAGCCGGAGGCGTTGACCGCGGCCTCACCGCCGCTCAGCTTCCAGGGTCCGCGGTTGAGGACGTACTGCAGGACGCCCGGCCCCTCGGTGCCCAGCGTCTGGTTCTTCAGGAACAGGCGGTGCAGCCGGCCCCAGCTCCAGGTGTCGATGTCCTTGCCGAGCTTGGCGGTCAGCTCCCAGCGGGCGTCGATCATCGCGCGCTTGAACAGCTCGTCGCGGTTGTCCGCCTTGGGACGGGTGCCGGACGCCGGGGTCTTCCACCAGTCGCTGTCCGGCTTGTCGACGAGCGCCCGGACCACCTCGAACCAGCGGTCGCCGCCGTCGGGCTGCGCCTGGTCGGCGTCGCGCTGGCCGCACTCGCGGACCTTCTGGTTCTCGTCGGCGGGGCCCGTGTTGCCGGCCGGCTCCACCCACAGGCACTGGCCCTTGACCCGCAGTTCCTTGGGCAGCTTGTTGCCGAAGGCCAGCTTGAGGACGTTGCGCCAGACGGCGTTGAAGTACGCGGCGGCGGCCGAGTCGGCGTCCTGCGTGCGGTCCCAGCCCTCCAGCAGCTTCTGCGCCTGGCGGACGTCCTTGTCACCGATGTCGATGTTCAGCAGCTTGGGCACCAGCAGGTTGGCGATCGCGCTGCTGTTGTCCATCTGCATCTGGCGCATGTCGTCGGTGGAGATCTTGCCGCCGCCGTCGATCTTCTTCTGGATCAGGTCGGTGATCCGCCGGCTGCGGGTGCCGTAGCCCCAGTCCGTGGTGAGCGTGTACGGGTAGCGGGCCGGATCGACGACGGCCTGGTTGGCGGTGACGATGTAGCCGCGCTTGGGGTTGTACTCGTAGGGCAGTTCCTGCGGCCTGATGTAGCCGGTCCAGTCGTAGCCGGAGTCCCAGCCCGGCGCCGGGACGGAGCCGTCGTCGTTCTTCGCGCGCGTGGGGATGCGGCCGGGCAGCGTGTAGCCGATGTTGCCCTTGGTGTCGGCGTAGACCAGGTTCTGCGAGGGCACGTCGAACAGTTCCGCGGCCGACCGGAAGGAGTTCCAGTCCTTCGCGCTGTTCATGGCGAAGACGGCGTCCATGGAGGTGCCCGGCTCCAGCGCGGTCCACTTCAGGGCAATCGCATAGCCGTCGCCGCGGTCGGGCGCCGCGGTGGTGACCGTGGCCTTCTTGCCGACCGTCATCAGTTCGCTGGACCGGTCGGACAGCAGGGGCATCCCGTCGTCGGTCTCGCGCACGACGATCGTCTTGGACGCGCCGCCGGCGACCTTGATGGTCTCCTGGCGGGTCTTGAACGGCACCGTCTTGCTGTCGCGCAGGTAGCCGTTGCCGCTGAGCTTCTCCAGGTACAGGTCCGTGACGTCGACACCGGAGTTGGTCATGCCCCAGGCGATGTCCTGGTTGTGGCCGATGATCACACCGGGCATGCCCGCGAAGGTGTAGCCGGTGACGTCGTACGGGCACGCCTTGGAGAGTTCACGGCAGTGCAGGCCCATCTGGTACCAGACCGAGGGCAGCGACGCGGACAGGTGCGGGTCGTTGGCGAGCAGCGGCTTGCCGGTGATCGTGTACCGGCCGGCGACGACCCAGGAGTTGGAGCCGATGCCGTTGCCGTTGACGCCGACGGCCGTCGGGAGGCCGTCCAGGACGTCGTGCAGGCCCATCAGCTGGCTCTGCACGCCGGAGGAGCCGTTCGCGTCCGTCGCGGTGCCGGCACCGCCCGTGCCCGTCGACTCCGTCGTGGTGCCCGTGCCCAGGCCGGTCGAGGCGTCGGTACCCGTGCCGGTACCGATGCCCGTGCCGGTGCCGGTCGGGGTTCCGGCGCCCGTGCCCGTCGTGTCGCCGCCCGCTTCGAACGCCTGAGTGAGCTCGTTGTACTGGCCCTCGCCGACGATCGGCTTGTTCCTGCTGTACGGGTAGTCCGGGTACAGGTCCTTGATCTGCTTGGGGCCGAGGCGGCTGGTCATCAGGGCCCGGTCGATCTCGTCCTGCATGTTGCCGCGCAGGTCCCAGGCCATCGCCTTCAGCCAGGCGAGCGAGTCGACGGGGGTCCACTGCCCGGGCTTGTAGTCGTTGGCGAAGCCCAGGGCCGCGTACTCCAGGGAGATGTCCTTGGCCGCCCGCCCCTTGAGGTAGGCGTTGACGCCCTCGGTGTACGCCTGGAGGTACTTCTTCGTGGAGGCCGACAGCGTCTTGTCGTACTCCTGCCGGGCGACCCGGTCCCAGCCCAGCGTGCGCAGGAACTCGTCGTTCTTGAGCTGGCCCTTGCCGAACATCTCCGACAGGCGCCCTGACGTCATGTGCCGGCGCACGTCCATCTCGTAGAACCGGTCCTGCGCCTGGACGAAGCCCTGCGCCATGAACAGGTCCTCCGCGCCGGAGGCGTAGACCTGCGGGATGCCGTAGCCGTCCCGTCTGACGTCCACGGGGCCCGACAGGCCCTGCAGCGTGATGGTGCCCTTGGTCTGCGGGAAGGAGGCGCGCACGGTACTGACGGACCAGTAAGCGCCGTAGGCGGTGCCGCCGATGAGAGCCATCACCAGGACAAGCACGACCAAGCGGGCTTTTCGCCCCTTCTTCCTGCCGGACTTGCCGGCCTTGTCACCCGTTGAGGCGGTGGTGTTCGGGGGCATCGCTGTCCTTGCTGTCCTAACGCGAGCGGCAGGTCGGGCTGTGACTTCGAATGAACGCTGGAGCAACCATAGGCGCAGGGCCCGGTAGCACTTGACGCGGAGTCGGGCCCAGCGGTGGCGGGGCATCCCCATTTCGTCACGGACCGCGTCAAGAAAGCGTCAAGAGTTAGGTAAGGTAACGAAGTAAACCGGGAACTCGCGGAAGGAACCGCTGCTGACTGTTCACCACCTCAACCAGCTCCTGCTCGCCAGCTCGGTCGTCCTGCTCGTCGCGGTCGCAGCGGTCCGGGTCTCCTCGCGCAGCGGGCTCCCCAGCCTGCTCGTCTACCTGGGGATCGGCGTCGTCATGGGCTCGGACGGGCTCGGCGGCGTCCACTTCACCAACGCCGAACTGACCCAGGTCATCGGCTACGCGGCCCTCGTCGTGATCCTCGCCGAGGGCGGTCTCGGCACGAAGTGGAAGGAGATCAAGCCGGTCCTTCCGGCCGCCACGGCCCTCGCGGTGGTCGGTGTCGCCGTGAGCGTCGGCGTCACCGCGGCCGCCGCCCACTACCTCAGCGGTCTGGGATGGCGCCAGTCGCTCATCATCGGCGCCGTGGTGTCCTCCACGGACGCGGCGGCCGTCTTCTCCGTACTGCGCAAGATCCCCCTCCCCGCGCGCGTGACGGGCACGCTGGAGGCCGAGTCGGGCTTCAACGACGCCCCGGTGGTCATCCTGGTCGTCGCCTTCTCCACCGCGGGACCGATCGAGCACTGGTACGTCCTGGTGGGCGAGATAGCCCTGGAGCTGGCGATCGGCGCGGCCGTCGGCCTGGCGGTGGGCTGGCTCGGCTCCTGGGGCCTGCGGCACGTGGCACTGCCCGCCTCCGGTCTCTACCCGATCGCCGTCATGGCCATCGCGGTCACGGCGTACGCCGCCGGCGCGCTGGCCCACGGCAGCGGCTTCCTCGCCGTCTACCTCGCGTCGATGCTGCTCGGCAACGCCAAGCTGCCGCACTGGCCCGCCACCCGCGGCTTCGCCGAGGGACTCGGCTGGATCGCCCAGATCGGCATGTTCGTCATGCTCGGTCTGCTGGTCACCCCGCACGAACTGCTCGACGACGTCCTGCCCGCCCTCGTCATCGGTCTGGTGCTGACCATGGTCGCCCGCCCGCTGGGCGTGGTGGCGAGCCTGCTGCCGTTCCGGGTGCCGTGGCAGGAGCAGACCCTGATGTCCTGGGCCGGACTGCGCGGCGCCGTGCCCGTCATCCTGGCGACGATCCCCATGGTGAACGGGGTCGACGCCACCCACCGCATCTTCAACATCGTCTTCGTCCTGGTCGTCGTCTACACCCTCGTGCAGGGGCCGACCCTGCCCTGGCTCGCCCGCAAGCTGCGGCTGGGCTCCGGCGACGAGGCCGCCGACCTCGGCATCGAGTCGGCGCCCCTGGAGCGGCTGCGCGGCCATCTGCTGTCCGTCGCCATCCCCCACGGATCGCGGATGCACGGCGTCGAGATCAACGAGCTGCGGCTGCCGTCCGGGTCCGCGGTCACCCTGGTCGTCCGCGAGGGCAGGTCCTTCGTACCGCTGCCGACCACCACCCTGCGGCGCGGCGACGAACTCCTCGTGGTCGCCACCGACCCCGTCCGGGAGGCGGCCGAACGGCGGCTGCGCGCGGTCGGCCGAGGCGGCAAGCTGGCCGGATGGCTCGGCGCCGGGGGCGCGGAGGCGGGCAACCGAGGATGAGGGGCGTTCCCCGCGCCCCTGTACGATGACGGGGCACCCTGATCGAACCAACTCTGCCTGACGCAGAGCTGGCGCGACCGTATGGCGGCCGGGCATCCCCCCTCTCAGCGGATGCCGGCATCTACCGCAGTCCGCGCAAGAGGACAGCTCTCGGCCGCGCCCGCACGCCCGGGCCCGCGCTACCAGGCGGCAGAAAGGCACGGCCGTGGGATCCACGGTCAAATCCTCCCGCCCGGGATACGGGCAGCTGCTGCGCACCCGCGGCGCCTGGACGTTCCTGCTCCCCGGCTTCGCCGCGCGCCAGCCGTTCGGGATGCTCACCATCTCCATCGTGCTGCTGGTGCAGCACACCACCGGCTCCTATGGCTCGGCCGGCGCCGCCGCTGCCGTCACCGGCGTCTCCATGGCGCTGTTCGCGCCCTACAGCGGACGCCTCGCCGACCGTTACGGGCAGCGCGCGGTACTGGTCCCCGGTGTTCTCGTGCACACCGTCGCGGGGCTGACGCTGACCGCGCTCGCCCTGGCGCACGCCCCCCTGTGGGCGCTGTTCGCGGCGGCCGTGCCGACCGGCGCCTCGATGCCGCAGGCCGGCCCGATGGTGCGGGCCCGCTGGGGCGTGACGCTCAAGGACTCGCCGCTGATGACCACCGCGGCCGCCTTCGAGTCCGTCACCGACGAGCTGACGTTCGTCGTCGGCCCCCTCCTGGCGACCGCCCTGTGCACGACCGTCACCCCGGCCGCCGGACTGGTCACCGAGTCCGCGCTCACCCTCGTCGGCGGTCTGCTGTTCGCCGCCCAGAAGCGCACCCAGCCGCCCGTCACCGGCGGGCACGCGCGCGTGGAGCACGCCTCCGCCCTGCGCGTCCCCGGGGTGCGGGTGCTGATCGCGACCTTCCTCGGCATCGGCTCGGTCTTCGGCGGCATGCAGGTCTCGCTGGCCGCGTTCACCGAGTCGATCGGCGAGCCCGGCCTCAACGGCGTGCTCTACGGAACCTTCGCCGCGGGCAACATGCTCTCCGGCGTCGTGTGCGGCGCCATCGCCTGGAAGAACGCCCCGCAGCACCGTCTCCTCGTCGGCTACATCGCCCTGGCGCTGGCCGCGTCCGCCCTGTGGACCGCGCACTCGGTGCTGCTCCTGGCGGCGCTCGGCCTCCTGGTCGGCATGTGCATCGCGCCCGCCCTGATCACCGGCTACACCCTGGTGGAGGGCCTGGTCCCGGCCGGCGCCCGCACCGAGGCGTTCACCTGGCTCACGGGCGCGGTCGCGCTCGGCCAGGCGGCGGCGGTCACGGTCGCCGGACAACTGGAGGACCGTCTGTGGGGCGGCGCCGGCTTCCTGGTGCCGATGGCCGGCACGGTGCTGGCCCTGCTGACCCTGGTGGCCCTCAGGTCACGGCTCGCGTCCCCGACGCAGGGCCGCACGGTCGCACGTGGCGTCGGTCACCGAGCCCACGTCACAGTGGACTGATCCTCGGGAATACGTCACTATGGACCGTCGTTAGCACTCATCGAGTGAGAGTGCCAGGAGGAAGACAGTGCCCACCTATCAGTACCAGTGCACCGAGTGCGGCGACGGCCTCGAGGCGGTGCAGAAGTTCACCGACGACGCACTCACCGAGTGCCCCGGTTGCGGTGGCCGCCTGAAGAAGGTGTTCTCCGCGGTCGGCATTGTCTTCAAGGGATCCGGCTTCTACCGCAACGACAGCCGCGGCTCCTCGTCGAGCAGCAGCCCGGCGTCGTCGTCGAAGTCGTCGAGCTCCTCCTCCTCGTCGGGGTCCTCCTCGTCGGGGTCGACCTCCGGCTCGTCCTCGTCGTCGGGTTCGTCCTCGACGTCCGCGAGCTCGGCCGGCAGCTCCGCCGCCTGACGTCTTCCTTCCGGGACCCCGCCGTCGTGGGACGGTGGGGTCCTCGGCGCGCGCGTGGCGCTAGTGTGCTGGTCATGGCGAACGCGGAGATCGGTGTCATCGGCGGTTCCGGCTTCTACTCGTTCCTCGACGACGTGACCGAGGTCCGGGTGGAGACGCCGTACGGGGAGCCCAGCGACTCCGTCTTCCTCGGTGAGGTCGCCGGCCGGCGGGTCGCCTTCCTGCCCCGGCACGGCCGCGGCCACCACCTCCCGCCGCATCGCATCAACTACCGGGCCAACCTGTGGGCGCTGCGCTCCGTCGGCGTGCGCCAGGTGATCGGGCCCTGCGCGGTGGGCGGGCTGCGTCCCGAATACGGTCCGGGCACGCTGCTCGTGCCCGACCAGTTCGTCGACCGTACGAAGTCCAGGGAGCAGACCTACTTCGACGGACTGCCGCGGACCGACGGCACGGTGCCGAACGTCGTGCACGTCTCGATGGCCGACCCGTACTGCCCGGTGGGCCGCACGGCCGCGCTGAAGGCGGCGCGCGGGCGGGACTGGGACGCGGTGGACGGCGGCACTCTCGTCGTGGTGGAGGGTCCCCGCTTCTCGACCCGGGCCGAGTCGCTGTGGCACCAGGCGCAGGGCTGGTCGGTGGTGGGCATGACCGGTCACCCCGAGGCGGCGCTCGCCCGCGAACTGGAGCTCTGCTACACCTCGCTGACCCTGGTCACCGACCTGGACGCGGGCGCGGAGACCGGCGAGGGCGTCTCGCACGAGGAGGTGCTGCGGGTCTTCGCCGCCAATGTGGAACGGCTGCGGGGCGTTCTGTTCGACGCGGTGGCCGCGCTGCCCGCGACCGGGGAGCGGGACTGCCTGTGCGCCGGTGCGCTGGGCGGGATGGACCCGGGGTTCACGCTGCCGTAGCGGGCGGCGGCTTGCTCCTTCGGGTGAGGGAGTTGTCCACAACCGGCGGGTAGCACACGGGCTCCGGCGGGCGGCGGCGCGATGACTCATCGTGGGCGTGGCAAGCCGAAATCCCCGTCGCTGGTGGTGGTCCGCATGTCCGTGCCGTCTTCGCCGTATGCGTCTTCGTCGTCGTATGCGCCTTCGTCTTCGTCGTACGCGTCTCCGTCTTCGTCCTCGCCGCCTTCGTCCCCGCCTGTGCCGTCGTCGCCCCCGCACTCTCCGCGCCTGCCTTCCTTTCCGTACGCGCCCGGCACGGACGCCCCGGCCACGTGTGAGGTGCCCCACTTCGCGCCGGTGCGCGTGCGCGGCGGGCGGTACGGGCTGCGCCGACTCGTACGGCACCGGGGGCGCGCGGTGGCGGCCGGGCTCGCCGTGACCGCGGCCGCGCTCGTGGCGGCAGGTCCGCGGGACGCTCCGGACCCGCCTCGCGGCGGACCGGCCCGCGGGCAGCCGGCGCCGGCCGACGGAGCCGGTCGGGCCTCCGGTGGCCGCGGCGCGGACGAGGTGCGCATGGTGATCGCGCCCGTGCGCATCGCGGACGCGGCCACGGTCCGGCTGCTGCGCCCCGGCGACCGGGTCGACGTGATCGCCGCGGAGGATCCGGCGACGGGCGGGCAGGCCCGGGTGGTCGCGCACGGAGCCCGGGTGGCCAAGGTCCCGGAGCCCGTGGACGACGTGGCCGGGGGCGGGGCGCTGGTCGCGCTGTCGGTACCGCGCTCCACCGCGGCAGGGCTGGCCGGGGCGAGTGCGACGGCCAGGCTGGCGGTGACCCTGTGGTGAGCCGTAGGTTGCGGAGCTGTTCGTTCCGCACGTCGCAGTCGCATGTCCAAGGAGGAGCCGCAGGTGAGCGACAAGAAGGACCCGAACCTCTGGCAGGGCTTCAAGGCCTTCCTGATGCGCGGGAACGTCGTCGATCTGGCAGTAGCGGTGGTCGTCGGCGCCGCCTTCACCAATATCGTCAACGCGGTGGTGAAGGGAGTGATCAGTCCGGTCGTCGGAGCGATCGGCACCAAGAACCTCGACCATTACGACTCGTGCCTGAGCGCCACCTGCGAGGGCGATCAGGGCATCCAGATCATGTGGGGTTCGGTCCTCGGCGCCGCGCTCCAGTTCCTGATCACGGCCGCGGTGGTCTACTTCCTGATGGTCCTGCCCATGGCGAAGTTCCTGGCCCGCCAGGAGGCACGGAAGCAGGCCAGGGAGGGCGCCGAGGCGACCGTGGAGGTGACCGAGCTGGAGGTGCTCAAGGAGATACGCGACGAGCTGGTCGCCGCCCGGCGCGACTCCGAATACGGCGAGCGGTAGCGTCCGCGCTCCTGCGGGCCCACGTGCCTCAGAGGTGGTGGGGAGGCTTCTCGTCCAGGAAGCGCTTGAGGTCGGCCGCGGAGTCGCCTTCCCCGCGCTCGCCCCACCCGCGGTCGGTGTCGTCCGTGGACTGCTGGTTCAGCGGGTCGTCGAAGATCAGCGCGGCCTTCGGGTCACGCGGTTCGGGGGCGGGCTCGGGGGCGGTACTCATGCCTCAAGGGTACGGTCCGCGCCGTGCGGCGTGACGTCCCATGCGGGGCGGGGAGACTGGCTCCCATGACAGTGGACGCTCTGACGGACGTCGAAGGCCTGCGCGTGGGACACGCGACGCGCACGGGCGGCGGTTGGCTCACCGGCACGACGGTCGTGCTCGCTCCGGAGGGCGGCGCCGTCGCCGCCGTGGAGGTGCGCGGCGGCGGCCCCGGGACCAAGGAGACCGACGCTCTGGATCCGCGCAACCTGGTGCGGACGGTGGAGGCGGTCGTCCTGACCGGCGGCAGCGCCTACGGGCTGGACGCCGCCTCGGGAGTGATGGCCTGGCTGGAGGAGCGGGGGCGCGGGGTCAGGGTCGGGCCCGACCCTTCGCACGTCGTACCGGTCGTACCCGCCGCCTGCGTGTTCGACCTGGGCCGCGGCGGTGACTTCCGGGCCCGGCCGGACGCGGCCACCGGGCGCGCCGCGGTCGAGAGCGCGGCGGCGAGCGAGGTGGGCGAGCGTGTGCCCGAGGGGTGCGTGGGCGCCGGAACAGGAGCGGCCGTCGGACCGCTCAAGGGAGGGGTCGGCACGGCGAGCACGGTGCTCGACTCGGGCGTCACGGTGGCCGCGCTGGTGGTGGCCAACGCGGTGGGATCGGCGGTCGATCCGGAAACGGGGGTGCTGTACGGGGAGTTGTTCCAGGGACCGGTGAAGTATCCCGACGCGCGGGTGCACGAGCGCGCGCGGCTGCGCCTCGCCGAGGCCGCCGCGAGGAACGTGCCACCCCCGCTGAACACCACCCTGGCGGTGGTCGCCACCGACGCGGACCTGACCAAGGCGCAGGCGCAGAAGCTGGCCGGCACGGCGCACGACGGCATCGCGCGCGCCGTACGTCCGGTGCACCTGCTCAACGACGGAGACACGGTGTTCGCGCTGGCGACCGGGGCGCGCCCGCTGGACCCCGGTGCCCCCCTCGCCCTGAACGAGATCCTCGCGGCGGGCGCGGACCAGGTGACCCGTGCGATCGTCTGCGCGGTGCGGGCCGCGGAGGCGGTGACCGGGCCGGGCGGGGAGTGGCCTGCCTACGAGCAGCTGTACGGCGCCCGTTGACCTTTTGCGGCGCCCGAAGTCCGGACTCTGCTTCGCAACATGCTCTTGACCAGCGGATTTTGACGGAATTTCGGTTCCGGCGGGAACTTCTGGCGCGGGCCGGCCGTTTTCGTCACGGACGTTTTCTCGGATCGCGGACATGATGCTCGACCGAGGGGCTACGGTATGCACCCACAAGGTGACATGCAGCAACGCCGGGAGAAACCTTGAGCGTTCCGTACGAGACGACAGCGTACGAGCCACGCGAGTCGCCCGAGTCTCCGGAGGAGCACCTCGCGCGGCTCCTCGGCCGCGCCCTGAACTCCTTCGAGTTACCCGACGAGACCATACGGCGACTCGACTGCGCCCTGGCCTACGACGGTTCGTTGCACTCGGCGCACCACAGCGCCGGACTGCACCGGGAGACCTACCGGCACACCTGGTTGCTCGCCGACGGCTCCGCGCTCACCCTCTGGGAGCTGGTGCACAACACCGCGCCGGGCAGCGAGGTGCAGCACGAGGTGTACGACGACGAGGAGGAGCTGAGCACCGCCACCGCCCGGTTGCCGCTCCCGCCGGACGCGCCGGAGTTCGAACTGCCGGTGCTGGTCCAGCTCTCGCCGCCGCCCCAGGCACGGCACTCGTACGCGTCCGACGACTCGGCCGACCACGCACGCCGTCTGCTGCGGCGCGCGGAGAACGCCGACCGGCCGGGCGCGGATGTCGCGTGCCTGCTGGCGGCGGCGTCCGGTCACCGGATCACCCAGGCCTTCGGCCGCCCCTGCCGCGCGGGCCGGGCCGGACTGTGCTTCTCGCTCTACGAGCATGCGTTCCTGCTGGACGGCGGTGTGGAGATCTCCCTGTGGGAGGTGGAGCACACGGCGACCCCCGACGGTCGTCACATGTGCGAGGTGTACGTGACGGAGGACGCGGCCCGCGGCGCGATGGAACGGCGCGCGGCGCAGATGTCCTAGAGCCCTTCTGCCGAAGAGCCCTTGAACCCTTCAGCCGGTGGCGATCGCCCGCTCGGCCGGGGTGAGCCTCAGCCGCCGTTGCCGAGTCGGCGCACCAGACCCGCGAAAGCGTCCCTCTCCTCCGAGGTCAGTTCGACGAACTCCCGGCCGGGTCCGGTACCGCGCTGGAGCGGGAGACCCGGCCTCGGGGCGGACTGCGGTCGAGCGGTCTCGAGACGGGTGGCGCGCCGGATGCGGGCGAGCCCGATCAGGCAGGCGACGGTCAGCGCGGCGGGGACGGCCACACCAATCCACATCAGGGTCGAGACTTGCTGAGGCATGTGCTCCAGTAGACACCACGGTCCGGGACTTTGACCCCGGACCGTGACGTATCTCGCAGGTGCCGTGAACAACTCACAGTGCACCAAAAGGACAAGGAGGCAAGGAGCGGATCAGGCCGCCACCGGCTGCTTCCGGTCGGCGGGCTCGGCCGACGCTCCCCCGCCCGCCTCGGCGGCAGCCGCACCCGGCGCCGGCTTGCGCAGGGTCTTCAGGCCGACCACCAGGGCGGTGGTCACGCACACGCCCGCCGCGATGGCGATCAGGTAGAGGAACGGGTTGCCGATCAGCGGCACCACGAAGATGCCTCCGTGGGGGGCGCGCAGCGTGGCGCCGAAGACCATCGACAGGGCGCCGGTGAGCGCGCCGCCGACCATCGACGACGGGATGACGCGCAGCGGGTCGGCCGCCGCGAAGGGGATGGCGCCCTCGGAGATGAAGGAGGCGCCCAGAACCCAGGCGGCCTTGCCGTTCTCCCGCTCGGTGTGGGTGAACAGCTTGCCGCGCACGGTCGTCGCCAGGGCCATCGCCAGCGGCGGGACCATGCCGGCCGCCATCACCGCGGCCATGATCTTCATGGCCGAGTCGCTGGGGTTGGAGACCGCGATACCGGCGGTGGCGAAGGTGTAGGCGACCTTGTTGACCGGACCGCCGAGGTCGAAGCACATCATCAGGCCGAGCAGCGCGCCGAGCAGGACGGCGTTGGTGCCGGTCAGCCCGTTCAGCCAGTCGGTCATGCCCTTCTGCGCGGTGGCGATGGGCTTGCCGATGACCACGAACATCAGGAACCCGACGACCGCCGAGGAGATCAGCGGGATCACCACCACCGGCATGATGCCGCGCAGGGCCGCCGGGATGCGCACCTTCTGGATCGCCATCACGACACCACCGGCGATCAGACCGGCCGCGAGACCGCCGAGGAAACCGGCGTTGATGGTGAGCGCGATCGAGCCGCCGACGAATCCGGGGACGAGGCCCGGGCGGTCCGCCATGCCGTAGGCGATGTAGCCGGCCAGCACCGGGACGAGGAAGGCGAAGGCCACGCCGCCGATCTGGAACAGCAGGGCGGCCCAGCTGTCGGCCTGGGTCCAGACGAAGTGGTCCATCACCGACGGCGCCTTGTTGATCTCGTAGCCGCCGATCGCGAACCCGAGGGCGATCAGCAGACCGCCCGCGGCCACGAAGGGAACCATGTAACTGACGCCGGACATGAGCCACTTGCGCAGCTTCGTACCGTAGCCCTCGCCCGGCTCGCCGCCCCGCTCGACCGGCGTGCCGCCGGGCGCGGGGGCCGTGCCGCTCACCTCGCCGCGCGCTGCCTTGGCGCGGACCTCGGTGATCAGTTCGCCGGGACGGTTGATTCCCGCCTTCACGCCGACGTCGATGACCGGCTTGCCGACGAAGCGGTCCTTGTCGCGTACGGGGACGTCGTGGGCGAAGATCACGCCGTCGGCCGCCGCGATCACCGCCGGGTCGAGCCGGTCGAAGCCGGCCGAACCCTGGGTCTCGACGACCACCTCGACGCCCGCCTCGCGGCCGGCGTTCTCCAGCGACTCGGCCGCCATGTAGGTGTGCGCGATACCGGTGGGGCAGGAGGTGACGGCGACGATCCGGAACGGACGGTCGCCGGAAGCGCCGGCGGTACCGGAAGCGCCCGCCGCGGCGGCCGCGTCCGTGGCGGCCGCTTCCGTGGCGGTCCCGTCCGGTGCCGGGGTCCCGTCCGGTGCCGGGGTCCCGTCCGGTGCCGGGGTCGTGTCGGCCGCCACGGCGCCGGAGGAGGCCGCCCCCGGCGTCGCGGCGGTGTCTTCGGGGGCGTCCGTCGCCCGCGTGGAGGCGCCCTCGGCGGTCGCGGCGGCGCCCTCGGCACCTGCCGTGGCCTCGCCGGGAGCCTCGTCCCCGCGGATGAGCGCGGCAGCAGCAGCAGCGTCGTCCACCGAGCGCAGCGCGGAGGTGAACTCGTTGTTCATCAGCTGCCGGGCCAGCGAGGACAGGATCTTCAGATGGGCGTCGTCGGCGCCGGCCGGGGCCGCGATCAGGAAGATCAGGTCGGCGGGGCCGTCCGCCGCGCCGAAGTCGATCCCGGCCGCGCTGCGCCCGAAGGCGAGCGTCGGCTCGGCGACGTGCTCGCTGCGGCAGTGCGGGATGCCGATGCCACCGTCCAGGCCGGTCGGCATCTGCGCCTCGCGGGCGGCCACGTCGGCCAGGAAGCCCTCCAGGTCGGTCACCCGGCCCTCGGCCACCATCCGTTCGGCGAGGGAGCGCGCCGCCGCTTGCTTGGTGTCGGCGGACAGGTCGAGGTCGACCAGGTCCGCGGTGATCATGTCGCTCATCGCGGGCTCCTTAGCGCGCGTATCGCCCGGTCACTGAGATGGGCGGGGGTGGGGACGGGGGAGGTGAGGGGAGAGTGGGGAGTGCGGGGAGAGTCGTCAGGGGTGCGGGCCGTGGGAGGCGTCGTACGGCACCGGGTGCGGGGCGGGCGGCCGGTCATGTCACCGGCTCCGTCAGCGCGCGGTCCACCGGCACGTCCGGTGTGACGGTCACCGCCGCCGGGTCCAGGTCGGCGGGGGTCGGCATCAGGCTGCCCGGCAGCTGGACGGCGGCCGCGCCGTGGGCGACGGCGAGAGCGAGGGCCTCCGGACCGGTGCCGCCGGCGATCAGGAACCCGGCGAGGGAGGAGTCGCCGGCCCCGACGTTGCTGCGGACGGCGTCCACGCGCGCGCTGCCGAACCAGGCGCCCGCGTCGTCGACGAGCAACTGTCCGTCGGCGCCCAGGCTCGCGAGCACGGTGCGCGCGCCGAGTCCGCGCAGTTCCTCGGCCGCCTTCACCGCGTCGCCGACCGTCGCCAGCGAGCGCCCGACGGCCTCGGCGAGTTCCGCGGCGTTCGGCTTGACCAGGTCCGGGCCCTCGCGCAGCGCCTCGAGCAACGCGGGCCCGGAGGTGTCCAGGGCGATGCGCACACCGGCCGCGTGCGCCTGCGCGACCAGGTCGGCGTACCAGGACGGTGCGAGTCCCCGGGGCAGGCTGCCGCAGCACGCGATCCAGTCGGCGCCGCGCGACTGCCGCCGCACGGTCTCCAGCAGCAACTCCTGCTCTTCCGCCGAGAGTTCAGGACCCGGTGCGTTGATCTTCGTCAGGACGCCGTCGGCCTCCGCGAGCGCGATGTTCGAGCGGGTGGCCCCGGCGACCGGCACCGGCGCGACGTCGATGCCCTGTGCGTCGAGCAGTTCCGCGACGAGTGCGCCCGGTGCGCCGCCCAGGGGAAGGACGACGACCGTGCGCTGCCCGGCGGCCGCGACGGCGCGCGAGACGTTCACGCCCTTGCCGCCCGGGTCCATGCGCTCGCCGGTGGCCCGGACGACCTGGCCGCGTTCGAGCGCGGGGACCTCGTAGGTGCGGTCCAGGGAGGGGTTGGGGGTGACGGTGACGATCATGCGCGTACTACTTCCGTGCCGCCGCGCTCGATGGCGGCCGCGTCTTCGGGACTCAATCCGCTGTCGGTGATCAGCAGGTCCACGTCGTCCAGACCGCCGAAGCGGGCGAAGTGCTCCTGGCCGTGCTTGGCGGAGTCGGCGAGCAGCACCACACGGCGGGCGGCGGCCATCGCCGCGCGCTTCACCGCGGCCTCGGCGAGGTCGGGGGTGGTCAGACCGTGTTCGGCGGAGAAGCCGTTGGCGGCGACGAACAGCACGTCGGCGCGGATCTCGCCGTAGGCCCGCAGCGCCCAGGCGTCCACGGCGGCACGCGTGCGGTTGCGCACCCGCCCGCCCACGAGGTGGAGCTGGAGGCCGGGGTGGTCCGCGAGGCGGGCCGCGATCGGCAGGGAGTGCGTGACGACGGTGAGCGAGGCCTCCAGGGGCAGGGCGGCGGCCACACGGGCCACCGTCGTGCCGGCGTCGAGGATCAGCGTGCCCTCGGCCGGCAGTTCGGCCAGGGCCGCCTTGGCGATGCGGTCCTTCTCGTCGGCTGCGGTGGACTCGCGCTCGGTGAGGTCCGGCTCGAAGTCGAGACGGCCGGCCGGGATGGCGCCGCCGTGCACCCTGCGCAGCAGGCCCGCGCGGTCGAGGGCCTTCAGGTCGCGGCGGATCGTCTCCGCCGTCACCTGGAACTCCTCGGCGAGCGACACGACGTCCACGCGGCCGCCGTCCCTGGCGAGCCGGAGGATCTCCTGCTGCCGCTCCGGTGCGTACATGTCCGTCCGCCTCCGACTGATGCCCGAACTTGTGGTTTCTCCTCGGAGCGTACGCCGAGACGTCGGGGAAGTAAACAGGTTCGGGCATCGAACCGGGCATGAACGGACTTCCGGTTGCGTCCGGGTCACGGTGAGCCCACGGCACCGCTCGTGCGCCGGACAGGCCCAGCGCCACCCACACGCCGAGAGGCCCAATGCCACCCACACACGCCGAAGGGCCCGGCACCACTCGGGGACACTTAGTGTCCCACTCGGGTGCCGGGCCCCCTCGGCCCTCGTTCGCGCAGGTCAGCCCACCAGCTCGCCCGTCCGCTCCGCCACCGCGGAACGCTCCCCGGCCTCCCCCGTCTCCCCGGCCTCACCGGCGCCCTCCGCCTCCCGGCCCGGCCGCTTGGGCAGGGCCGACATCAGGACGAAGATGACGCCCAGCACCGCCGCCACCCACACCAGCGCGTGCTGGAAGGCGTTGACGAAGGCGGGGCCGACCTCGGCCGGGGTCAGACGGTCGCCGATGACCCCGAAGAAGACCACCGACACCAGGCCGAGCCCCAGCGCGTTGCCCATCTGCTGCACGGTGTTGATCAGCCCGGACGCCGAACCGGCGTGCTCGCGCGGGACCTCCGAGAGCACCGCGTCGGTCAGCGGCGCCACGATCAGGCCCATGCCCAGGCCCATGACGACCAGCGGGAGCGCCATCTGCCAGGGGGCGATGTGCAGGCCGTACCGCTCGGACTCCGCGATGTAGAGCAGGACGCCGACCGCCATCACCAGCGCGCCCGCCTGGAGCACCTTGCGTCCGAAGCGCGGGACCAGCTTCTGCACGGAGACCCCGGCCGCGACGGACACGGCGATCGAGAACGGCACGCCCGTCAGGCCCGCCCGCAGCGGGCTCCAGTGCAGGCCGACCTGCATGTACAGCGTCCAGACCAGGAAGAACACGCCCAGCGCGACACCGAAGACGGTCTGCACCGCGATGCCCGCGGCGAAGCTCTTCACCCGGAACAGCGACAGTTCGATGAGCGGCGAGCCGTCCCGCGCCGCCTTGCTCCGCTCGTACGCCACCAGCGCCGCGAAGACCACCAGCGCGCCCGCCATCGAGAGGTACCCCCACAGCGGCCAGCCCAGCTCGCGGCCCCGGGTCAGCGGGTAGAGCAGCATCAGCAGGCCCAGGGTGACCAGGGCGGCACCCACGAGGTCCAGCTTCAGTGCCCGGGGCGCCTTGGACTCGCTGATGAAACGGTTGCCGAGGACGAGGGCCAGGACGCCGACCGGCAGGTTGATCAGGAAGATCGGCCGCCACTCCAGCCCGAACAGGTTCCACTCGGTGAGCAACGCGCCGAGCAGCGGGCCGGAGACCGCGCCCAGACCGACGATCGCGCCGAACAGGCCGAAGACCTTGCCGCGTTCGTGCGCCGGGAAGGTGGCGTGCACGATCGACAGCACCTGCGGGACCATCATCGCCGCCATGGCGCCCTGCAGGATGCGGGCGGCGACCAGCATCTCGGGGTTCGCGGCGAAGCCGCACAGCGCGGAGGCGACGGTGAAGCCGGCGATGCCGAGGAGGAACAGCCGCTTGCGGCCGTGGATGTCGCCGAGCCGGCCGCCGGTGATCAGACCGGCCGCGAAGGCGAGGGCGTACCCGGCGGTGATCCACTGGATCTGGCTGAAGGACGCGCCGGCGTCCCGCTGGATGGACGGAATCGCGATGTTGACGATCGTGACGTCCACGAGGTCCATGAAGGCCGCGGTCATCACGATCGCCAGGGCGAACCAGCGACGGCGGTCGGCGGGCGGGGCCGAGGCCGGCGTCGTGGTCGAGTTCGGGACCTGCGTCGGGACCGGGGCCGGGCCGTCGGCAGGGGTTTCGGTGGAGGACATGCCGCCACACTACGCAGGCCTTAGGTCAGATCATGTCCTAGTTCTACGGCATTCTCGTATGTATGACGACGGACACTCCGGCCCGGCTCCTCCAGCTCCTGTCCCTCCTCCAGACCCCCCGGGAGTGGCCCGGCGGTGAACTCGCCGAGCGGCTCAGGGTGTCCCGGCGCACGGTCCGGCGGGACATCGACCGGCTGCGTGAGCTGGGCTATCCGGTGCAGGCGACCAAGGGGGCCGACGGCGGCTACCGGCTGGTCGCGGGCAAGGCCATGCCGCCCCTCGTACTCGACGACGAGGAGGCGGTGGCGATCGCGGTCGGGCTGCGCGCGGGAGCCGGGCACGCGATCGAGGGCATGGACGAGGCGTCGGTACGGGCGCTGGCGAAGCTGGAGCAGGTGCTGCCGACCCGGCTGCGGCACCGCGTCTCCACACTTCAGGCCGCGACGACCCCGCTGACCAGCGGGGACGGGGCGAGTGTCGCCACGGAGACGCTCACCGTCATGGCCTCCGCGGTGGCGGGGTACGAGCGGCTGCGGTTCGCGTACCGGGCCGGCGACGGAGCCGTGTCGCGGCGACTGACCGAGCCGTACCGGCTCGTGTCGACCGGCCGGCGCTGGTACCTCGTGGCGTACGACCTGGACCGGGCGGACTGGCGGACGTTCCGTGTCGACCGGGTGAGCGAGCCCTTCGCCACCGGTGCGCGGTTCACTCCGCGGGAGCTGCCGACGGGGAGCGCGGCCGAGTACCTCCGGCAGTCGATGTACCAGCGGCAGGAGACCTACACGTTCACGGTGACCTTCACCGATCCGGCCGAGGCGGTCGCGGCGCGGCTGCCCGCGTGGCTCGGCCCGCTGGAGCCCCTCGACACGGGCGGGTGCCGGCTGCGGGCCACGGTCGGCGACAAGGTGGAGTGGCTCGCGGTGCGGCTGGCGATGCTGGGCTACGAGTTCACGGTGCTGGAACCTGATGAACTCGTGCAGTGCGTACGGCGGTTGGGCGCACGGCTGACGCGGGCCGGCGGGGGCGCCGCAGAGCAAGGAGAGGGCCCGGCGGCGCAACGGGAGGGCGGGGCGGCCGTCTTGTCCTCCGGTCTCACGGAGGAGGTTCCGTAGGCCGGCTCGCGCCCACGCCCCTTCTCCGGACCGTGCCCGGAGGGCAGAAGTGGAGCCGGGCTCCGGCGCCCCGGGGGGAGAGGCGCCGAAACCCGGCTCTGGGAAGGTCCCGGCGCCGGGGGGGAGTGCGTCGGGACGTGGCTCTGGACATCTGTGCGTCCCCGAGGGGGGACGGGCCCGGTCCGGTGGACGGAACCGTCCGGGAACCGAACTCCTGGGCTCGGAAAGGTTGTTCCCGTGCCCTCGCTGCTTCAAGCGACGGTACACGGCCATGTTTGCGCGCCCTTTCGCCACCCGGCGTACGCGGTCGCCCGGCGCACCGTCGGCCTCACGCGCCCGGTCTCACCACACCCCGGCCAGGTTGCCCGCCCGGACAACCGTGAGCCGTGACGACGGCGCGGGCACGTCCCTGGACGAATCCATGGCCGGATCCCGCTCGGAACAGCCTCACGCCGCCGCGTCGAAGCCGGTGTCGCGGGCCAGCTTCTTCAGTTCCAGCAGCGCGTGCTTCTCGATCTGGCGGATGCGTTCACGCGTCAGGCCGTGCTCCTTGCCGACCTCGGTCAGCGTACGCTCGCGGCCGTCCTCTATGCCGTACCGCATCTTGATGATCGAGGCAGTGCGCTGGTCGAGGCGGCCGATGAGGTCGTCGAGCTCCTCGCTGCGCAGCAGCGTCATGACCGACTGCTCCGGCGAGACGGCGGAGGTGTCCTCCAGCAGGTCCCCGAACTGGGTCTCGCCCTCGTCGTCCACCGACATGTTCAGCGAGACCGGGTCGCGGGCCCAGTCGAGAACGTCCGAGACACGCTCGGGCGTCGAGCCGAGCTCCGCGGCTATCTCCGCGGGCTCCGGGTCGCGGCCGTGCTCGCGGTTGAACTCGCGCTGGACACGGCGGATGCGGCCCAGCTCCTCCACCAGGTGGACGGGCAGCCGGATGGTGCGGGACTGGTCGGCTATCGAGCGCGTGATCGCCTGGCGGATCCACCATGTGGCGTAGGTCGAGAACTTGAAGCCCTTGCGGTAGTCGAACTTCTCCACCGCGCGCACCAGGCCCGCGTTGCCCTCCTGGACCAGGTCCAGCAGGGGCAGGCCGCTGCGCGGGTAGCGTCGGGCGACCGCGACGACCAGGCGCAGGTTGGAGCGGATGAAGACGTCCTTGGCCCGCTCCCCCTGGGCCACCAGGGCCCGGAGTTCCTCGTCGGCGGCGTCCGCCTTCGTCCCTTCGTGCCCGTCGAGGATCTGCTGCGCGAACACACCCGCTTCGATGATCTGGGACAGCTCGACCTCCTTGGCGGCGTCGAGCAGCGGTGTACGCGCGATCTCGTCGAGATACATGCCGACCAGGTCGCGATCGGCGATCTCGCCGCCATGGGCGCGAACACTGCTTGCCGCGTTCGCCGTCTCGCCGGTGGCGGACTGACGACGGGCGACGGCACGGGTTGCCATGCGTGCTCCCTTGCGATGGTGGGTCAGCGGGTGGTCCTTCAGATGCTCGGCACCTGCCTCGGAACTCTCCTCGGGTGCCCGGCATCCGATGGAAACAACGACTGGAATCCGGACAGAATTCCCAACCCGCCCGCCAATTTTCTGATCATGCAGTACCCTGTCTCGCCACAGCCGTCGAACTCTGCCGTCGACGGCTATGGAACCGCAGGTCAGGGCGGCGCCGAGGGGCGTCCCGGATCCTTCACGGACCCCGCCGGTCGCCCCGGATGCGAGACCCCACTCACACCGATGGCGCCACTTCAGGGAAGAGCGTCCTCTTCGACCACCTTCCACCCTGATGGACGAATCGCACTCGCGGAAGGTTGCCGCAAACCCGGACTCTCGGGAAAATCCAAGATTCTCCACACCCTCGTCTTACGCAGCGGGGGCGCGCGTGTCTCAGCCGAACTGCACGGAACGCTTGGCCAGGCCCATCCAGAAGCCGTCGATCACGGTCCTCTGCGTACCCAGCTCGCCCCCGGCCTCCGCCGCACCCATGGTCACGAACAGCGGGGCGAAGTGCTCGGTGCGCGGGTGGGCGTACCGGCCGGCCGGGGCCTTGTCGAGGAAGTCCAGCAGGGCGTCCCAGTCGCGGGACTCCAGGGCACGCCGGCCCCAGTCGTCGAACTCGGCGGACCAGCTCGGCACCCCGGCGTGGCGCAGGGCGGCCAGGTTGTGGGTGAAGAAGCCGGAGCCGACGATCAGCACGCCCTCGTCGCGCAGCGGCGCCAGCCTGCGGCCGATGTCCATGAGCCTGACCGGGTCGAGGGTCGGCATGGAGACCTGGAGCACGGGGATGTCGGCGGCGGGGAACATCTCGACGAGCGGGACGTAGGCGCCGTGGTCGAGGCCGCGGTCCGGGACGTCCTGCACGGGCATTCCGGGCGCGCGCAGCAACTTCCGCACGCTCTCGGCGAGTTCGGGTGCACCGGGGGCGGCGTAGCGCACCCGGTAGTAGTGCTCGGGGAAGCCCCAGAAGTCGTAGACGAGGGGGACCGTCTCGATGGCGCCGAGGGCCAGCGGGGCCTCCTCCCAGTGTGCGGAGACCACGAGGATCGCCTTGGGGCGGGGCAGCTCGGCGGACCAGGCGGCGAGCTGGCCGGGCCAGACCGGGTCGTCCGCGAGCGGCGGAGCACCGTGGCCGAGGTAGAGGGCGGGCATGCGCTCTCGGGTGGCAGCGGACATGATGGCGGCTCCCTGAAAGATGCTTGAAAACTAAAGCTCCAAGCCCCACGGTACGTCCAATTTGTTTAAACTTCAAGAAGCTGCTCGTACAGTGGACTCATGAACACGGCACCCGCTTCCGCCCCCGAGCCCGCACCCACGCCCCCCGACGCCGATGCCCACCGCTGGCTCACCGCCGAGGAGCAGGGCGTCTGGCTTTCCTACCGGCACGCCACCACCCTGCTCGAGGACCACCTCGACCGCCAGCTCCAGCGCGACGCGGGCATGCCGCACATCTATTACGGCCTCCTCGTCAAGCTCGCCGACGCCCCGCGGTACCGGCTGCGGATGACCGAACTGGCCATGGACGCCAAGATCACCCGCTCCCGCCTCTCCCACGCGATCGCCCGCCTGGAGAAGAACGGCTGGGTGCGCCGCGAGGACTGTCCCTCCGACAAGCGCGGCCAGTTCGCGGTCCTCACCGACCAGGGTCTCCAGGTGCTGCGCCGCACCGCGCCGGGTCATGTGACCGCCGTACGCCAGGCGCTCTTCGACCGTCTCACCCCGGAACAGCAGAAGTCCCTCGGCGAGATCATGCAGATCGTCGCCGAGGGACTCCAGCCGAACGAAGCGGGTGCGGACCTGCCCTGGCTCCGCTGAGGGGCGGAGAGGTACGGGACAGGTGCGTGGTTTACGGCCCCGGTGGGCGCCTCAACTGGCTCTGAGCAGGCGCCTCATCGGGTGCCCCGGTGTCAGTGGACGATGACCGGCACCGCCGTCTCGTCCTCGGCGCCCGCGCCGGACCCGTCCCCGGACCCGTTCACCTTGGTGCCGCCCGGACGCCCCGCGTTGACGAGGGTCAGGGCGATCACGGCGGCCACGACCAGGATGCCGACGGCGAACCAGACCGCGCTGGTGTAGCCGTGCACCATGCTCTCCAACTGCACCAGCTGCTGCTGGGGCCTGGTGGCGGCACCCTTGATGTGGTCCTGGATGTACGAGGTCGTGGCCGAGGCCGCGATCGTGTTCAGCAGGGCCGTACCGATGGCGCCGCCCACCTGCTGGGAGGTGTTGACCATCGCGGAGGCGACACCCGCGTCACGCGGCTGGACACCCTGCGTGGCCAGGGACATGGCCGGCATGAACGCCGTACCCATGCCGAGGCCCAGCAGCAGCATCGCGGGCAGCAGCAGGGTGGCGTAGGAGGAGTCGAGCTCCAGCTGGGTCAGCAGCAGCATGCCGGTGGCGGCGACCAGGAAGCCGGGGCCCATCAGCAGCCGCGGTGCCACCCGGGTCATCAGGCGGGTGCCGATCTGGGTGGAGCCGGTGATCATGCCGACGACCATCGGAAGGAAGGCGAAGCCGGTCCGCACCGGCGTGTACCCCCGCACGACCTGGAGGTAGTACGTCAGGAAGAGGAACAGGCCGAACATCCCGATGACCGCGAGGCCCAGCGACAGGTAGATCCCGCCGCGGTTGCGGTCGGTGACCACGCGCAGCGGCAGCAGCGGGGCCTTCACTCGCGACTCGACCAGCGCGAAGGTCAGCAGCAGAACGGCGGACGCGACGAACATCGAGACGGTCAGGGTGTCGCTCCAGCCCTCGGACTCGGCGCGGGTGAAGCCGTACACCAGGGAGACCAGGCCGAGGGTGGACAGCACCACGCCCGGGATGTCGAGCGGCGCGCGGTTGCGGCCGCCGGCCGGCTCGCGGATGACGAAGTAGGCCCCGGCCGCGGCGACGATCGCGAACGGGATGTTCACGAAGAACGTCCAGCGCCAGTCCAGGTACTCGGTGAGGAATCCGCCGAGGATCAGACCGACGGCGCCACCGCCACCGGCGATCGCGCCGTATATGCCGAACGCCTTGGCGCGCTCCTTGGCGTCGGTGAACGTCACCGCGAGCAGGGAGAGCGCGGCGGGCGCGAGCAGCGCGCCGAAGACGCCCTGCAGCGCGCGGGCGCCGAACATCATCGCGCCGGTGGTGGCCGCGCCGCCGAGCGCGGAGGCCGCCGCGAAGCCGGTCAGACCGGTCACGAAGGCCCGCTTGCGGCCCCAGAGGTCGGCGATACGGCCGCCGAAGAGCAGCAGTCCGCCGAAGGCGAGGGCGTAGGCCGTGACGACCCACTGCCGGTTGCCGTCGGAGATGCCCAGGTCGCGCTGGGCGGAGGGCAGCGCGATGTTCACGATGGTCGCGTCCAGCACGACCATCAGCTGGGCGAGCGCGATGAAGACGAGCGCCTTCCAGCGGCTCGGATCACCGGACGCCTCCGGGACGCCGGGAGCCTTTGCGGCTGTTTCAGACATGGGTGTACCCACTTCGGGACTTCGTGACGGAAAAGACGGAGAGACAGAGAGAGGCAGGGAGAGGCAGGGAGGGACAGGAAGGCGAGAGGAGGCGAGAGGAGAAGAGTCGGGAAGTTACGGAAAGAGACTGGAACGGGCTGGAAAAGACGGAGAAAACGGCGTCGGAAGGTCGCGGCCGGCCTCACGGCCGACTCGGGTCCGGTTGCGCTTCCGGCCGGTCAGGCCCGGCGGAGTTCCTCCAAGGTCGCGGTCGTACCCGGAAGGGCGGATCGGGCCGGGGCCCGCAGCCCGTCCAGGAACAGTTGCAGATGACGGTGCACGAAGCGGTCGATGCTGCCGCAGCCGGTGCCGGCCAGCGGCCGGGAGAGCTGGGCCACGGCGACCATCACGTCGCCGACGCCCACGTCGGGGCGCAGTTGCCCGGCCTCCTTGGCGCGGTTCATGACCTCCTCGACGAGGTGTTCGATCCTTTCACGGGCGGCTTCCAGGTCGGGGTGATGCCGGTCGAACGTGCTGGAGACCATCGGGCACAGCGCGCTGATCCGCTCGTCGGCGGAGGCGTGCACGAAGTGCTCCAGGGCGCCGAAGGCGTCACCCGTCTCCGCGAGCGCCCGCTCGGCCGCCCGCGCCGTACGGTCCATGACGGAGCAGACGACCTCGCGTACGAGGGCGTCACGGTCCGGGAAGTTGCGGTACAGCGTGGCGTTGCCGACGCCGGCCCGGCGGGCGATCTCGTCGAGCGGCACCTCGGGGCCGTACTCGACGAACATCTCGCCGGCGGCGGTGACGATGCGCTCCCGGTTGCGCAGGGCATCGGCGCGAAGCCGGGTCGCCTTGCGGTGCTCGGGGTTCGCGGTCGTCGCGGCTTGCACGGTGCACTCCTCAAGTCGGTCGGTCGGCCACTCGGCCGACCCTTGCTCGCCCGCCCGCCGGTTGGTTGGTCGGTCGGCCGGTCGGCCCATCGATTGGCCGGTCGGTCATCCGACGGCCGGTGCGTCGGGCGGGGTTGCGATCCGGGGAACGAGTCCCCGTTTCGCGCGGACACACAGCCAAACGGGGAAGAGGTCCCCGGTTATTTCCGGACCGCCGCGAGTTTTCTCGTGACCTGAGTCACACCCGCCTGGGCGTACGCATTCGCACGGCCGGACGCCCCGTCGCACGTCCGGACCGCTCCAGCGCGCGCCGAACGCCCAGGCGACACAGGGTGATCGCAAGGGTGCAGCCGGAAACCGGTGGCTGCCTGGCGCGAAAGGTGAACGCATGCAGGCGCAGCCGCCCCGCCGCCGTATAGGCCCGATACCCAAGCGCCGTGCGGTCGCCATGGCCTCCGTCACGGCGCTGATCCTCGCGGTCGGCACCTCGGCGGGAACCGGTCACCTCACGGCGGGCGGCACGGCGCCCGACACCGGAACGTCCGCGCTGGCCCGCTCCCCCGCCCTGACCCCCTGCATGATCAGCGGAGCCTCTTCGGTCCAGATGTCGGAGGGCGTCCCCACCACCGGCGGCTACGCCCGCTCCCTCGGTACCGTCCACGCCCTGACCCTGATGATCGACTTCTCCGACTCGCCCGGCGAGGACGACGCGCTCGACCGCTTCCACGAGTTCTTCCCGCAGACCCAGGAGTGGTTCCACACCGCCTCCTACGGCCGCCTCGACTACCGCGCGGAGACCCCGATCACCCGGTGGCTGCGCATGCCGAAACCGTTCAAGGACTACGGCCTGGAGCGCGGCGCCCCGTTCGACCCCGGCTACCGCCAGCTGATCAAGGACATAGTCGCGGCCGCCGGCCCGACGGTGGACTTCCGGGACTACGACCTGATCAACATCCTCATGACGCCGAACGCGGGTCCCTCCGCCCTGGACACGGTCCTGTCGGTGACCTTCGCCGGCAATTCGGACGCTCCCGTCGCCAACGGCGTCGCGATGGCCAACGTCTCCTTCATCTACTCCCGCCAGGACGACGGCTCCGGCTCCTTCGAGAAAACCGGCTTCCGCGTCCTGCCCCACGAGAACGGCCATGTCTTCGGACTGCCCGACCTCTACACCCAGGAGGGCGGGGAGGCGGTCGGCCACTGGGACATCATGAGCGAGGACTGGGGCGCCAACAACGATCTGCTCGGCTGGCACAAGTGGAAGCTGGGCTGGCTGGACGCCTCCCAGGTGAGCTGCGCGTCCAAGAAGGGCTCCACCGAGTACACCCTCACCCCGCTGGGCCGCGTGGGCGGCCACAAACTGGTCTTCGTCCCCCTCGACGGACGGACCGGTTACGCCCTCGAACTGCGCACGCTCTCGGGCAACGACGAGGACGTGTGCCGGCCGGGCATCCTGGTCTACAAGGTCGACGCCGAGGTCGACACCGGGCAGGGCCCGATCACGGTCCGCGACTCCCACCCCAACTCCGGCGGCTGCACCCACAGCCCCAACGTCGAGGCGGAGCTCTCCGACGCGCCCTTCGCGCCGGGCGAGTCCTTCAAGGACCCCAAGGCACATCTCCGCGTCGACGTGGTCTCGGCCGGCCACGCGGGGAACTACCGGATACGGGTCACCCGGCAGTGACGCGCGGCCCGCGCGGACGCGGACGGAGCGGACGGGGGCGGAGCGGACGGGGGCGGAGCGGACGCGGACGGAGCGGACGCAAACCGTACAGGCACGGTCGGCGCGGACCTGGAGCATACGCACGCACGCGAACCCCGCGGACGCGGCCGTCGCGGGCCTGAACCGTTCGCACGCGGACCGCGCGGACGCGCGAACGGACTACCGTAGGCCGCCGTAGGCCTGCTGCGACCACCGCCGTACCGGAGAACCGAACCGATGCCCGCGAACACCACGACGGATCCGGAGGCCCATGAGGCCGCCGGCGTCGACGACGCCCGCACCGGGCCCTCCACGCCAGGCGCGCACCCGGCCGCATCCCCCGTCGGACCGGCCGCCGCACCCGCCGAAGCCGTGACCCCGCTGATGCGGGGCGTGGCCGTGCTGCGGGAGCTGACGCGGGCCGGAGGGACGCTGAGCCCCAGCGCCCTGGAACGTGCCACGGGCCTCGCCCGCTCGACGGTGGACCGCATCACGGCGACGCTCGCGCGGATGGGATACGCACGCCTCGACGGCCGGGACGTCGTCCTCACCCCCCGACTGATGGAACTGGGCAACGCCTACCTGGCCTCCCTGCGCCTGCCGGCCCTGCTCGGCGCGCGCGCCGACGCGCTCGCCGACGAACTGGACGAGTCGGTGTCCCTGGCGGTCGGCGACCGCGACGGAATCCGCTTCATCCACCAGGCGACCCGCCGCCGCGCGATGTCGTTGAGCTTCCGTATCGGCGACCTGCTCCCGGCCGAACGCACCGCGCCGGGCGCCCTGTTCGCCACCGAGTGGACGGACGAGGACTGGCACCGCTGGCACGAGCGCCGCTCGACGGACCCGGAGGACCGGAACTTCCCGGCGGTACCGCAACGCGCCCCCGGCCCGGACGACTTCGAGGAGCGAACCGCTCAAGCGGGCCGCGAGGGCTGGTCGTTGGACGACCAGCTGATCGAACCGGGCCTGGTCGCGGTCTCCGTGCCGGTACGGAACCCCGCCGACGGCCGGATCGCGTGCGTGGCGAACGTGGTGAGCCACACCAGCCGCCACTCGGCTCATGATCTGCGCACGACGCTGCTGCCCCGTCTGCGGAAGACGGTCGCGGCCATGGAACGGGACCTGCGCGAGGCCCCGCCCCCGGCTTCCGTGCCGCCGCCGTCGGGCCTGGCGACCTGGACGGCCGCCTCGAAACAGGAACTGGGCCGCGACTTCGTCGAATCCCTGGCCCGCGGACTGACGGTCCTGACGGCCTTCGACGAGGGCCGGCCCGCCCTGACCCTGACCGAGGTCGCGAAGGCCACGGGCCTGGCCAGGGCGACGGCCCGCAGGGCGCTGATCACCTACGAGCACCTGGGCCTGGTGAGCCAGTCCAAGGACACCCGCACGTTCACGCTCACCCCCCGGGTCCTGTCCCTTGGCTTCCCGCCGCTCTCCCGCGCCACCCTGTCCGGGATCGCCCAGCCGCATCTGGAGGACCTGGCGGCCCGGGTGCACGAGACGACGTCACTCGCCGTACTGACGCCGTCCGGCGAGGAGATCCAGTACACGGCCCGTGCCACCACGAGCCGCATCATGAGCGTCGACATCACGGTCGGCGCCCGCCTCCCGGCCCGCGCGACGTCCCTGGGCCGAGCCCTCCTGACAGGCCACGGCCACGCCCTGTCCGACGAGGAACTGGAACAGGGCGTTCGCTCGATCGCCGTCCCCCTCCACGACCGCGCGGGCCGAGCGGTCGCCGCGACGAACATCGCCTTCCACGCGGCCCGCCACACCCGCGAGGAATGCGTCGAGCACCTCCTCCCCGCCCTGACCCGCACCGCCCACCACATGGAGGAAGACCTCCACATGGCCTCACGCTTCACCCGTGTCGCCCTGACCTGACTCCCCACCGCCCCAATCCGGTACGCTGACGCCTGTGGCCCACGGGACCACGATCCGCCTTCGTAGCTCAGGGGATAGAGCACCGCTCTCCTAAAGCGGGTGTCGCAGGTTCGAATCCTGCCGGGGGCACAGCAAAACGCCTGGTCAGAGGCCCTTCCGTCCCACGGGCGGGAGGGCCTTCGTACTCGCAGCACACATATGGCACACATGCGGCTGCGGGCAGAGGTGGGGAGCTGTGCGAGATGCCCGCGAAGAACGAGCTGTCCCGGCGCCGGTACGAGAAGCTGGTCGACCGGCTGGAGTCGTTGATGCGGGCCGCTCTGAAGCCGCAGTACGAGGGGTATCTCGGGCAGCTGGTCCTGGGCAGCGACGACCTCACAAAGATGGGCGACCTCAAGGACGTTCGGCAGGCGGCGCGGGAGGCCGGGCAGCGTCTGGGCTGGAAGACCTCCACTCGCCTCGTCGGTGGCCGGCTCTTCGTGCTCGACGAGCGGTCAGTGCCTGAGCACATCGAGGCGCTGGCCGAGGACGAGACCGCTGCCGCGATGGACCGGGCCTGGCGGGATGGCCGACGACCTAGGCTGCTCTGACCCGGAAAGACCGGAAGGCCGCCTCCACCGGTTCCATACCAGTGACGGCGGCCCCCTCCGTTTGCCGTTTCCCGGCACGGATCAAACCCACATCACGCCGAGTCCTCCTCCAGGGCGGCCACCGCCTCGGCGGCCTAGCGGGCCTTCCGCTCGGCCTTCTCCAGCCTGGTCTTCGCCTTGGCCAACTGCTTGGCACGCCGCTTGTGCATCTTCTTCGAGACCTCGTCGAGACGGTCCGGGAAGAGATGCCCGTACGTGTCCAGGGTCAGCGTCGCCGACTTGTGGCCCAGCATCGTCTGGACGACGTTGACGTCCGCACCGCTGGCGATGGCGAGCGAGGCGGCCGTGTGGCGCAGCTTGTGCGGGGTGACCTTGAGGTGCCCCAGTCCGGCTTTCACGACCGCCGGCGCGAAGAGCCGCTGCCGGAAGTTACGGGCCCGCAGCGGCCCGCCCTGCGGGGCGGTGAACAGGAGCTCATCCTCGTCCCGCCCCTCGACGTGGGGCTTCAACTCCTTCGCCAGGAATCTCGGGATCGGTACGGACCGGCGTTCGTGGTTCTTGGGAGTGTCGAGATAGAGCTTGCCGTTGTCCTCGACGTACGCCTCGACGATGTGGGCACGGCAGGCGTCCAGGTCGACTCGGCCCACCTTCAGCGCGGACGCCTCACCCCAGCGCAGACCCGTGTAGGCCAGCAGCAGGATGAACACCCGGTAGGCGCCTGCCGCGTCGGCGAGTCCGTCCACCTGCAGGTCGTCGAGATAGACGTGATCGGTGGGGGCTGCCTTCGGGAGAGGCACTCCGAGGGCCGGATTGACGGCCAGACGACGGGACTGGACCGCATAGCCAAGGACCCGGCTGAGGACGACGTATGCCTTCCGTACCGAGCGAGGGCTGAGCTTCCTGCCGCCCGTCGCCTCGCCGGACAGCATGTCGCCCAGCCACTCGGCGACGTCCTCGAAGTGAATGCGGTCCAGGGACGTCGTTCCCCACCGCGGCATCACATGGACATCGAGAACCCCCCGATAGCGATTGCGCGTCGAGCGCTTGAGGTGGATCTGGGCGGCCAGCCAGGAGTCGGCGACCTCAGCGAACTTCACGCGCCCGGCGGCCGGGTCCCGATAGGAGCCGTCGGTGAGCCGGGACTCCAGCCTGGTCCGCTCGGCCTCGGCGTCGGCCTTGCGGGCCACGGTCTGCATCTTCGGCCTGCCGTCGGGGCCGTACCAGCGCACGCGGTAGCGACCGGGCGGAGTACGGCCCGCCTTCCTGGCCGCCGCCACGGCTGCGACTCGCACGGGAAGCCTGCCCATCGGCCCGCTGGGCGGCCCTGCCAGGCCCACGCGCGCCCGCTGACCCACCCGGCCGGGCATCCGTCCAGCTCCGTCGCGTCCGTCCCCGCGCAGGTCAGCGCGGGGACGGACGTCCCTGCCGGGACGGACCTCTCCGTACCAGCACCCGCGTCCGTACCAAGTGTGACCAGCCACGCGACGGATGCAACGGACGCACCACAGACCACCACTGCACGCGATCGGAGGCACCACCATGCCCGACAGCCACACCGATACGAGTTCCACCCACCGGGCAGCAAGGTATGCCGTTGGACCGTCCAAGGGCCGGTCCAACGGGAATGCCTCCGCCCCGGGGGTGGCGGAGGACCTCCGGCACCGAGGGATGCCTGAGCAGGAGCAGCGTGCCGGCACAGGGACCGTCGTGCTGCCGCGCGCCGCCGAAGCCGCCGCCCTGCACCGCATCGCCCGTCGCCGCAAGCGCAAAGACACCCAGCGAAAGCAGCGCGTCGACGTGCGTTACAGCGTCGAGGAGAAGGCCGCCATCCTCGCCAGGGCACGGTCGCTGAACATCGCCGGCGCCCACTACATCGGCGCCGTCGTCATGGCCCACATCCACGGCGAACTCGCCCTGCCCGGACAGCGCACAACGCTGGACGACTACATCGACGAGCTGACCGCTCTGCGCGAACAAGTCGCCAAGATCGGCAACAACGTCAACCAAATCGCCCGGAAGCTCAACTCCGGCGGCCATCCACACCCTGTGGACCGTGCCGCCATGTCCCAGACCGAGCGCACCCTGACGACGGTCCGTGCTGCCGTCGGCGAGATCGCGGCAGCGGCGAACCGGGCCGTCACCAAGAAGGCGGCCTCCTCGCCCGCTATCTCTTCCTCCACCCCGCCGCCGGCGACCTCTTCCCCGACTGGAACCGCCAGATCACTGGCTGCGTCGCCCGACTGCGCGCCATCGCCGGCACCGCACCCGACGCTCCCGACCTGACCAACCTGGTCGGAGAACTCCTCCTCAAGAGCCCCGACTTCGCGGGCCTGTGGGAACGCTACGAGGTGACCGGACGCAAACCCGCGCAGAAGACCTTCCAGCACCCCCAGGTCGGCATGGTCACCCTCACGTCCCATTCCCTGCACGTGGAAGGCACCCCGGGACAGCGCATCGACATCTACACCGCCGAACCCGGCGCCCCCGACCACGACGCCCTGCTCCTGCTCGACATGACCACGCCCCGACCCGAGCACGGTTCCGCGCCATCCACCCCGGGAGCGATCCGCCGGCAGCCGTGAGCCACCGCCGCTGTCCGGCAGGAACGCGCCGCCACGGCATGCGCCCGTGACCATCCGGCTCCCTGCCGACGGCTTGGAGCCGACCCGCTCCCCGCAGGCCGGCCCGTCCAGGTCAGGCAGTGCGCCTCGCAAGCGGGGCGTCCGCCGTGACCGTCTCCATGAGCCGCCCGGCCTCCTCCTCCGTGGCGGCGGGCGGCACGACGAGCAGGTCCCAACGGCCGTACCCGGGAGCGAGCAGGCAGATGGTGTGTTCGGCTCGCGGCAAGTCCGTCCGGCGCAGGTGCACCTTCTGGTCCTCGATGAGCATCCCGTCCCCGGACAGCGACCACATCGCCCCGTTCACCAGAACGCTGCTGATGTGCCCCCAGCGGTGCGGCAGCCCGGCGAGCAGTCCGGGGAGCTCGGCGGTCAGGTCGTAGGACCTCGGCCACCAGGCCCCGTCGATACGACGGGCGGAGCCGTCATGGAAGGTCTGCTCTCCCAGCCGGAGCCGGGCGGAAGGCGGGTGAAGCGAAAGGGTGGTGGTCATGAGGACTCCTGGGGCGGTAGGGGTGGGGGACTCGCCACGGTCGGGGGTTCGGCGGGCGACGGCCCGCCCGGCGGCCACACGCATTACGCCGTCTCGCCCGGATGTGTCCGGTCGACCGGCGGCCTGCTGGCCTCCAGCCAGGAGCGGAGCGAGCCGGCGCCCCGCTCGGGGTCGAGCGTGAGGTGCAGACGCGTCCCTCTACCTGACGGGGACGCCGGGTAACTGCGTTGCTCGCCCCCTGCGAACAGCAGCCGGAGAGCGTCCGCGACGTGCCGGGCCGCTTCGGCGTCCATGGAGACGATGCGGACCTCGACCCTGCCCCCGGCGGGAGGGGCATCCGGAACGTCCAAGGTCAGGGATGAGTACGGTGAGTGCAGGGATTCGGTGGTCATCGGGCGGAACCTGTCCCGGGCCGGAAACGGCCCGTGAGGTGTCACGCGGCCCCTACCGAGCCGCGCGCCGAGGACGAGACCAGCCCTGTCACCGGTGTCCGAAGTACCCTCGACCCTCCCCACCGTACTCCTGGCACCCTCGGCGCAGCCGCTTCCCGTCGCAGGCGACGTAGGGTTGACGTACCGAGGGCACCACGCACTCCGGCCGCCGCGCCGGGTCGTCCTCGGCGAGAGACGAACCCGGGCCGCCCCCAGCGGTCGGCGCGGAGACGGGTCGGCATCATGTCCGCCGCGGTCGAAGCAACTCCACGCAAGCGCATCATGGCTGGGGCCGCGCTGAGCAGCCGCGCTGGTCCACGCCCCAGGGGAAGCGTGATGGCCTTTCCCCGGCTGGACATCCGTCGGCGGAACCGAGGGGAGCGGACGCAAGTCACGCTCGCCGGTGACATCGGACCGGCCACGACGCCGCTGCTGCGGGCCGCATTGGAGCAGTGTCTGCTGGACGGTGTCACCGTGATCGACATCGACCTGGCCACGGTCGGCTCCTGCGACGCCAGGGGCTTGGACATCCTCCTGTCGGCGTCACGGCGCGCCGGCCGGGTTCACGCCTCCCTGCGGCTGCACCACCCGTGCGCGCAGATCACCCAGCTCCTCGCCGTCACCGGATCCGCTTCGCTGCTCCTTGCGGCTCCCGTGAGCCCCGTTCCGCCCGCCGCACCCGGCGACCTCATGAGTACCGCGCCGCGGGCGCCCGAGGACCCCGCTCGTCGGCCGGATCAGCCGGTCCTCAAGGACGCGATCCGCCTTCGCCGGCTGACCCGCTGGCAGGCCGAAGACATGCGCGAGGACATCGCGGACCTGGCCGCGGAGTCTGTCGCGGACACCCCCGGCGAGGCGTACCACGACCGTGGAGACTTCCTGCGCCGCTTGGCGGTCACGGCCCACCGCCCCGGCTTCGCGCTGCTGGTCGCCGAGACGACGGTGCTGGTCGGTTGCGCCTTCGGTTTTCCGGTGGGCCCTGACGGCTCCGGCCGACGGGGGTTCGACGGAACGCTCCAGGAGACCATCCAGCGGCTCACCTCCCGCGCGCGGTTCGTCGTCCTCACCCAGGTCGTGGCCCATCCGCACGCTCAGCACCGCGACATCGCCCGCCGCCTGCAACAGCGTCTGCTCGCAGACCTGCACTCCTCCCTCGGGGTCACCCTGCTGCATCCTGCCGACCAGGCAGGACAAGCCTCCTTCTCGTCCTGGGGCTGGCAGAACATGGGTGAGGTCGTCGGGCTGCCCGGCCCCGTCGCCCCCTGCGTGCTGAGCCTGCCTGCCGAAGGGCTTGTCCCCGGCACGCCGATGATGTGACGGAGGGACGATGAGCCGGCGTTCGTACCGGCCTCGGCGGTCACGCCACCCGTCGCCTGCCGTACGAACGTATCTCCGCGCAACGGCTGCGCACCGCGCCGCCCGCGACGGCCGGGAGTAACCTGGCAGGTACCGAGAGCTTTTCGGGCGCGCGACCACGGCGGCGCCGTTCCCGGCGAGTAACAGACACGGGCAGCCGCAAGCCGCCCGGGACGGGACCGCACGATGGACGCCATCACCAAGCCCGCCGAAGATCCGGCACCAGCTGACGGACACACCTACCGGATGCCCTCGCCCCGGCTGCGCCTCACGCGGGACGCCAGCCACGGCCCGCTGGACGGAGCGTGGTGGCCGCGCTGCGACGCACTGGAGCTGGAGCTGCCCGCGCTGGTCGGCTCCTTGGATCCGAGCGTCGGCACCGTCACCCACGTCACCGTGGGGACCGCCGCCTGGCCCGATGCCCCGCAGAAGGTGATGGCGCCCGGGCATGTGATCGAGGTGGTCCTGACCGACCTCGCCACTGAGGCGCATGCCATCACCGTGGACTGCGGCACCGTGGGACGCTGGGAACTGCTGGTGATCCCACCGGACGAGCCGGCCGGAACGGCTGCCGGGTTGCTGATCGCTGCCGCCGACCCCGGGAACTCGCTGCCGGCTCCGCGCCTGCTCGCACTCGCCGAGTGCGGCCCCGACGGCCGGGACACATGGGAGTCGGAAGGAGGAGCCGGACTCAGGTGAGCAGCCCGATCTGGTGGGGCTCGCGCGTGCCCGTGCCGATGCGGACGTCTACGACCCCTCGATGGAGCGATGACACCGACAGACCCTGCGTCGTCCCAGTCCGCCGCACTGACCAGCCCGGCCCGTGGCGGGTGAGTGGATGACGACCGGACGGCGCGCGGACCGCTCCGAGAGCTTCGGGGAAGCTCTGCTGGGCGAGGTCCTCGATCGCGCGCATGAACTGCCGCCCCATCTCATCGGGCCCTTGGTCGCCGACGTAGTGGGGCGGCTCGGGGGCCGCCGACCGCAGGTGCTGCTGCAGGACTACGGACAACTGCTGCTGGTGCCCCTGCCCGGCGACGGCCTCACGGGGGGCGAACCGCTGGTGATCGACGACTCCGAGGCGGGCCGCTGCTTTCTCGACGCTCACCCCGTCGAGCTGCCCGAGGACGACGGCGTGCGGGTCCACCTCCCGCTGCTGGACGGCGGCGACCAGGTCGGGGTCATGGCAGTGACGTTGGACAGCGTCGATGACCACGACCGCCGCATACTGCGCAGGATCGCCGGCCTGGTGGCCGACCTACTGGTGACCAAGCACGGCTACTCCGACCTTTTCTTCGGTGTCCGACGCGGTGAACCGATGAGCGTCGCCGCGGAGATCCAGTGGTCCCTGCTGCCACCGCTGGCGATGATCATGCCTCGCATCGCCGTGGCTGGGATCCTGGAACCCGCCTACGACGTTGCGGGGGACAGCTTCGACTACGCCCTCAACGGAGACATCCTCCACGTGGCCATGATCGACGCGATGGGCCACGGCCTGGACGCAGCCACGATGGCCACCGTGGCCATCGGTGCCTACCGCCACGCCCGCCGCGCCAGCACGGGGCTACCGGAGATCTACGGCTTCATGGACCGCGCTGTGGCGGACCAGTTCGGCCCCGAGCACTTCGTCACCGCGCAGATGCTGCAGCTGGACACCACGACGGGGCATCTTCAGTGGGTCAATGCCGGGCACCCGTCACCGATGCTCGTCCGTGATCATCGAGTAGCCCTCCGGCTGACCGGTCCGACGACCCTCCCTGTCGGCTTCGGCGGTCCGGAGCCGCAGGTGTGCGAGATGAAGCTGGAGCCGGGGGACCGCCTCCTCTGCTTCACCGACGGACTGATCGAGGAACACACGATGGGTGAAGAGCAGTTCGGAGAGGGCCATCTGATCAACTGGGTGAACCAGTTGGAGAGAACCGGCCGCGGGATCCGGGCGGTGGCGCGCGCCTTGTCCCATACGCTCAAGCGGGCGCGGGGCGGACGCACCACCGACGACGCGACGCTGCTCCTGGTGGAGTGGCGCGGCTGACTCACCACTGTCGTCCGCACGTCCGCCGGCCTCGGCCGGGGGACGGCTCGTCAGTCCCGACCGACCCTACCCGCTCCCGGTGTCGATGAGGATCTGTTCCGCCTGGCTGATGTTGTCGGCCCGGACGGCCTGGGTCATCGCGGCATGTGCGGCTTCTGGTGTCGCGTGCGGCGGGACCACCAGCAGCGAGAACACGTCCTGGTCGCCCCGGGTGATCAGGACGGTGCCATCGCCCACCGGGAAGGAGTCGATGTGCACCACCCGGTCGTCGACGACGATCCGCGTCGGGAGGCCTTCCCAGGCCGCGGCGTCCAACCCGACACGCGTCACGGGGCCGAGATGTGCGATGAGGGCGCTCAGCAGCCCGGGCAGCTCGGCACCGATGTCGCGCGACCGCGGCCACCACGCACCGTCCAGGACGCCTTCACGCGACTCCGTCGTCTCCAGCCGGAGCAGCGCACACCCCGGCCGCACGGCCGCGTGAACACCACTCGGCAGATGCCGGGAAACAGGGGGTGAGCCGGAGCCGGTCATAAGGGACCACCCGTCTTCCAGAAACGGTGCGAACACGGGACTCGCCTCGTCCCTTCCACGCTACTCCGTGTAGCCCCGGGAGCCGGAATCACCGGGATCGGCCCGACCCCGGTGCCGGCGTCGACGGGAGGAACCGCAGTCGCGGCATTACGCTTCAGGAAAGGGGCGTATGCGGAAGCGCAGCGGCAACCGGACGCCGGACGTTCCGAGCAGTGGCCGCATATGTCCTCAGCGCCACCCCCCGCAGGAGGGGACGCGTGGATGACAAGCCACTGGCCTCCGCGGGCAACACCTGGGTCCGCCTCGTCGCGACCGGAGGCCCCTCGTGGCGTCGCCGAGGTCGTCCGCCGCTGCTCACCTCGACCGAGCAGCGCAGCTGCCCCACCGGCCGCGCGTCCCGTCTCCGTCTCACCTCCATCGACTGGCAGACACGCCTCACAGCCCGCACAGTCCTGGCTGGCATCCAGTGGATCAGCCCCCGTCAGCGCCCGCACCGTCGGCCACGAGCCCGAGAGCGACAGCCATGACGACACTCCGTGAACGCAAGACCTACCGCAAAGCGATTCTCCGAGCCCTGTACGGGGCAGTCGAACGCAATCGCCCCCAGGTCAGCGGATCGACGCTCCGTAACGAGGTCCGTCTTCCCGACGCGGACCTCTCCGCAGCCTGCGCCTACCTGGCCGACGCAGGCCTGATCATGGTCGACTGGACATCGCACAAGACTCCCGCCACCACCTCGCTGACCCATGAGGGCATCCGCTTCATGGAGGAGGAAGAAGATTCGGCTGCACCCCCTCAGGGTGACTGACGTGGCGCCCGGGTCGGGTCAGTCCGACCACCTGGTGACCACCGGCCGTCGCGCTCTTCGCTGGGGATGTGGCCTTCATCGCGGTAGTGGAGTCTCGGCACGTTCACCATTGCGCCACCCGCTGACGACGGTGGCAGCGGTATATCTCCCGTCGACGGAGGTCATAGGGTTGTGAGCGGAAGTGCACGGCAGGAAACGCCGTGCCCGCGGAGAGCGATATCCGTGTCCGTGGCGTGAGAAATAGGTGCGGGGGCACGGCGAGCATTCCTCGACCGTCGGCCGGAGTGGAATTGTCGACCGTGCAGGGCCGGTGTGGTTGCCAGAAGGTTCATTTTGCTACCGGGTAGCACTTCGCGCCGAAGGCTTGCGCTGACAAACCTTCGGCGCGAACGCAGCGAGCGACCAGGGCGGACCGGCGGTCGTCATGGGCAGCCTGAAGCGCTCCGGTAAGCGTGCACTGCAGCTGCGCGCCCAGACCATGACACGAGTGGCAGGACTTCTCACGTCTGCGGCACAGGGCGGGTGGGTGGCCGTCTCGCGGGCAGCCCCCGCCGGAACGGATTCGGCACACATGAGGACGGGAAACCCCGCGAACAAGCGAGAACTACGGAGGGGTGTCTGACCAGGTCAGCCGTCCTGCGGTCGACGTTTGTACAGGTCACGGACCTGACGAGGGAAAACTCCTAAAGCGGGTGTCGCAGGTTCGAATCCTGCCGGGGGCACAGCAAAACGCCTGGTCAGAGGCCCTTCCGTCCGACGAACGGGAGGGCCTTCGTACGCGCGGTACGCATATGGCACGCGTGCGGCTGCGGGCAGAGGTGGGGCTTTCCAGCCCCGCCCACGCCATATGCCTGAGAAGGCCCGTCTACGATCAGCCGCCATGGACTGGCTGGAGCGGATCGCGAAGCTGAGGCAGTGGACCAGGAGTGGGACTCGCGCTCCGCACAAGCCGCTGCTGCTCCTGTACGCCCTCGGCCGGTTCCAGGAGGATGCCGACGGCGATCTGCAATACACCGCGGTGGAGCAGGACCTGCAGCGCCTGCTGACCGAGTACGGCCCGCCCAACAAGACGACGCCCGCCTACCCCTTCCATCACCTGGTCAGCGACGGCGTATGGGAAGTGCGCACCGATCGCGGGCCTGGCAGCCCCGGAAGTGGGGTCCGGGACCTCCGGGAGACAGGCGCCACCGGACGACTCGCGCCGGACTTGAGAGCGGCGCTGCGACGTGAACCGCAACTGCTCGGCAGAATCGCAGGATTGCTGCTCGACCTGCACTTCCCACCCTCCCTCCACAGCGAACTGTGCGAAGCCGTCGGCCTGGAACTGGAGTCGGCGGAGACCGAGCAGCTCTCGACGGCACGCAGGCAGCGGGACCCGCGGATGCGGGAGCTGGTACTGACCGCCTACGAGTACCGGTGCGCCTTCTGCGGTTACGACGGCAGGATCGGCGCGGTGCCAGTCGGGCTGGAGGCCGCCCACGTGCGCTGGTGGGCGTTCGGCGGCCCCGATGGCATCGAGAACGGGCTGTGCCTGTGCTCGCTGCACCACAAGCTCTTCGACAAGGGTGTCCTCGGTGTGGGAGACGGCCACCGCATCCTGGTCTCACAGCGCTTCGTCGGCCACAGCGCAGCCGCCCGCAGGCACGTCATAGCCCTCGCGGGCCGTCCACTCGTCGGCCCACAGCCCGGCGCGCGCCCTGTTGCTGCCGCTCACCGCGACTGGCACACCCGTCAGGTCTTCCACGGCGAGCCGCGCCCTGCTACGACTGCCTGACCGCTGCAGCCAGCCCTCATGAGACGCCCCCTTCACGGAACGTGCGTTCGATCTGAAAGATGGGCACGGTCGCGTGCCAGTTCGGTACGTCGCTCGTTAGGCAGCGCAGTCGAAGCGCTGAGTGGGCAAGCGCTGGTGGTCCTTGCCCAACTGCTACGGGAGGGGACCCATGGGCGATCGCAGCACCATCGAGTGGACTGAGGCGACCTGGAATCCCACCACCGGTTGCCATCGCATCTCCCCCGGGTGCGACAACTGTTACGCACTGACGTTATCCAGACGCCTCAAGGCGATGGGGTGGCGAAGTACCAAGCCGACGGTGACCCCAGGACATCCGGTCCCGGCTTCGGCCTCACCCTGCATCCGGACACGCTGGCCCGCAGGGCGGAGGGCGGCGGCAGGCCGGTGACCGGGAATGCCTGGCGGCGATCATCTTCGTGGCCACCTCGGGCTGCACCTGGCGGCAGCTGCCGCCGGTGTTCGGGCCGGCCTGGCCCACGGTCTACCGGCGCTTTGCCCAGTGGAGCCGGGATCGGGTCTGGGTCAGGCTCCACCGGCTCGTTCTCGACGAACTCGGAGCCCGCGGTGAGCTGGACTGGTCACGGTGCGCGATCGACTCCGTCAGCGTCCGAGCGTCAAAAGGGGGCCACTGACCGGACCGAATCCGACCGATCGCGGCAAGCCGGGATCGAAAATCCACCTGATCACCGACCGGAACGGACTGCCGCTGTCACTGGGGATCTCTGGTGCTAATACCCACGACAGCCTTGGCCTGGAGCCGCTGGTGCGCGGTATCCCGCCCATCCGCTCCCGTCGCGGCCCGCGCCGCCGGCGCCCGGCCGAGCTCCACGCCGACAAGGGCTACGACTACGACCACCTGCGCCGATGGCTCCGCTCACGCGGCATCCGCCACCGGATCGCCCGCAAGGGCATCGAGTCCTCCAAACAGCTGGGCCGCCACCGCTGGGTCGTCGAGAGGACGGTTTCCTGGCTCGCCGGCTGCCGACGCCTGCACCGCCGCTACGAACGCAAGGACGAGCACTGCCTCGCCTTCGTCGGTATCGCAGCACGGGTCGGGATGCGGCCGGTGCTGCACACCTCACTTCTCGTCATGCCCGTACTGCTCGCGCTGGTCGGCCTGGTCAGAGGAACCGTTGGGCTCGTGGTGCTCGTCATGGCCCTCGGCGCCGTGCACGGCGCCATCGACACGGCCATGAACACCCATGCCGTCACGATCGAGCGGCGCCTCGGACGTCCCATCCTCAACGGCTGTCACGCCGCCTGGAGCACCAGCGCTGTCGTGGCCTCACTCGCCACGGCCGCCTTGGAACGTGCCGGCATTCCGTTCACCCCACACCTCGTCGCAACCGCCGCCCTGCTCATGGCCGGGAGCCTGCTGCTGGGCCTGCTCCTGGCGGAGACCGGCACGGGGGACCACGCCCGCGCGTCCTCGCCCGCGTCGCGCCGAAGGGGCCTGCGCGGCGGCTGGGGCCGCCAGGTCGTGACACTCGGCCTGACCGGCACGGCCCTGATGGTCTGCGAAGGCGCCGCCCTTGGCTGGAGCGCGATCTTCCTGCACGACTCCCGGGGCGCATCACTCGGTCTCGCGGCCACTGCAGTGACCGCGTACACCGGCGCTCAGGCGGTCGGCCGGGTGATCGGCGACCGCCTGACCCTGCGCCATGGCCCTCAAGTTCTGTTCCGTGCCGGCAGCCTCCTTGCGGCATGCGGTCTGGCGATGGCGCTGCTCTCGCCGAGTCCGGTCGCGGCCATCGGAGGCTTTGCCGTCGCGGGTGCGGGCGCGTCCGTCCTGATCCCGCTGGCCTACAGCGCAGTCGGTCAGGCGAAGGCGGACACCCCGGAAGCCGCGACGCTGATCTCCCGGTTCACCACCTTCACCTACGCGGGGACCCTGTTCGGCCCCGCCGTGATCGGCTGGGCCGCTGAGCTCGCGGGCCTCACCTGGACGCTGACGGCGCTCATTCCCGTGCTGTGCGCTGTCGCATTCCTGAGCCGACTACCCAGCCGCCCACAGCTCTGAGGGATCTGCCCACGATCGGGTGACATCTGAACTGGCTTGCCCTGCAGCCGACCGCCTGAGCGCCGGTGTACGCCGTCACTGCTGTGGCCGCGAGACCGTGGGCGGCAGGGCTTCCGGCTTCGCAGCACATATATGTGAGGGGCTCCTCAACCTACAGTTGCTGCTCCCACGGATTGACCACCAGAGCCCCGGTTCGGGCCATGTGCTTGATGTTGCGGGTGGCAACCGTCCAGCCGTTGGCCAGGGCGGTGGCAGCGATCAGTGCGTCCGGCGGGTCGATGCTGGTGCCGGCGGCCCTGAGCGTCTTGTGGACGGTGAGATAGGCGGCCGCTTCCGGTTCGCCGATCGGCGCGATGCGGTCACGGTATTCGTGCCGCACCGCAGCGAGGGCCCGAGCGTAGCGGGCCTGGCGTACAGGATCCGGAGCAGCGGCTACACCGGCCTCGATCTCGGCCATGGTGATCACGCCCTCAGGAAGCGGTTGGGCCTGGCCGTGGAGCGGAACCAGGCCAGGACACGGGGATCGGGCTTCGCACGGGTCGTCAGCTCGGCGACGACATTGGTGTCGAACAGGTAGATCACTCGGCGTCCGTCTGCTCGTCGTAGGAGCGGGCACCGAACTCCAGACCCTCGAAGGGCCGGGAGAGCAGGAACTCCTCGAAGCCGTCGTTGCTCAGGGCCACCCAGCGGTGCAGCATCTCTGGCAGTGCCTCGATCTCCGTGTCGGCTAGCTCTGCGTCGAAGTGCCGACGCTGGTCCTCAGGCAGGGACTCCCGGATGTCGCGAATGGTCCGCAACGGGTGCGACGACGGGGGTGGCGTGTGAGGCACACCGCTCGGGGCTGTGGTCATCGGCATCCCCTCCACTTGATCAGGCTGCGTACTGCTGCTGGTCCCAGGCTACGGGTTCCCACCTGCCCGCTCACAGCTTTGGGAACGGGAGCGGAGCATCCGTCCGCCTGCCCGCCGAACCACAGCGGCAGTTCTTACGGGGTTCGCCCGATCGCCCTCGTCCATGAGGCGATGAGGCTCCGCATCAGGCACCCACCCCCGGCCCAGCAGCCGACCAGAACGGATTCAGCACACATGAGGCCGGGAACAGATGAGAACACATGGGAACCGCGGAGAAGTGATTTCGCAGGTCAGATGCGCTGCGGGCTACGTTTACGCAGTTCACGGCCTCGCCCACCCAGGATTTCCGGAAGAGGTCAGTAGAGCCCACCGCTGGACCCGCGACATCCTGCGGGGATCGCCGTTAGCGGAGGACGCCGAGCTGAGCGCGAACGCGATCCTCCACACGGCCAGCGGTCAGGCATCCGGCAGCTTCCATCTGGCCTTGGCGGTCTCCGCGCAGGTGATCGCGCTCTCGGTCACGGACGACGGAGGCACGGGCACGGCCCCCAAGGTCGAGCACCAGAGCCAGGACGCCGAACACGGCCGCGGTCTGGGAATGGTCAGCGCCATCGCCCACAGGATCGTGGTCCACGACAGCGACGGCGGCCACACGGTCACCGCGGAACTCTGGCTCAGCCTTCGTGGGGCACTTTCGGGCGGGTGACCGGTACGACGGTGAGGAGGTCGTCCAACCCTTTGAAGTCGTCGGGGTTGGTGGTGAAGAGAGGGAGGTCCTCGGCCACGGCGATGGCGGCGATCATCAGGTCGGCCATCCGGCGGCGCGGCTTACGGCCCGCACTGATCACCGCGGCACAGATGCGACCGTAGATGCGGGCTGCCTCGGCGTCGAAGGGGATGGGGTCGAACTCGTTCTCGGCGCGTTGCAGAACGTCGAGCCTGCGGGCGCGTTCGGCGTGTTCGTCGTAGCCGCTCTGTTCGTCGTTGCGACGGACCTCGTGCGGACCGGCGGACAACTCGGCCAGGGTGATGGCGGTGATCGCCATTTCGTCCGGCAGTTCCTCGGGGGCCACCCACCGGCGCAGAATCATGATGTTGGTGTCGAGGAGTCCCTGCTCGTACGTCGAGCGGTCAGCGGGCATAGGGATCGTCCAGGTAGATGTCGGCCGTGGTGTCCTGGTCGGCGCGGAATGTGTCGAGGTCGATGTCGGGGGCGGTCCTGGACATCGCGGCGAACTCCTGGCGGGAGACGAACCGACGGCGGCGTCGCAGAGGGACGAGCTGACCGATCGGGTGTCCGTCACGGGTGACGGTGAACGACTGGCCGCCCTGTATGGCGTCCATGATCTCTCGGGACCGGTTGCGCAGATCCCGCTGGGTGATTTCGGGCTGAACGCTCATACCAACCACCGTAGCACCCGGTGCTACTGGGTAGCACTCACGTCGAAGACCTGCGCTGAAAGCCTTCGGCCGCGAACGCAGCGAGCGACCAGGGCGGACCGGCGGTCGTCATGGGCAGCCTGAAGCTCTCCGGCAAGCGTGCACTGCATCGGCGCGGCCCAGACCGTGACACGAGTGGCAGGACTTCTCACGTCTGCGGCACAGGGCGGGTGGGTGGCCGTCTCGCGGGCAGCCCCCGCCGGAACGGATTCGGCACACATGAGGACGGGAAACCCCGCGAACAAGCGAGAACCACGGAGGGGCATCTGACCAGGTCAGCCGTCCTGCGGTCGACGTTTGTACAGGTCACGGACCTGACGAGGGAAAACTCCTAAAGCGGGTGTCGCAGGTTCGAATCCTGCCGGGGGCACAACGCGATACCGCTCTGACCTGCATCGGAGCATCAGAAAAGCCCCTCGGAAGTGATCTCCGAGGGGCCTTTTGACCCTTCATGGGAACGCATGGGAACGCGCCGTCAGGCAGCGTCCTCCGTAGGAACGCCGGGCGTCTCCTCCGGTTCCTGGGCGGCACACGTCACCACACGCATCCAGCACCCCGGCGTTCCGCAGATCTACGACGCCGCACTCGACAAGTCGTACGAGCGGCTGTACCTGGTGATGGAACTCGCCGACGGGATCCCATTCGGCGACTACGTCGCCCCCGACCAAGCCGCTGCCGGTGTCCTGGGCGGCCGGGGTGACAGCGCAGGTGTGCACGGTGCTGTCCGGTGCGCACGCCGTCCCGGTCGTCCACCGGGGCTTCCAGCCCGCCAACACCTGGGCCAGGTGACGGTCACCCTGCAGGGGTTCGAGGCCTTCCTCCGCCAGGTGCGGGCCGTGGACAGCGACGCCTGCGACGAGGCGATAGAACTGCGGCGCGCCATCGGATTCCTGGAACTGTCCGAGGGACGACTCGTCGAGGCCCGGCGGATGCTCCAGTCGCTCCACGCCGACATGTGCGTGGTCTGCGGCCCCGACGACGAGGACACCGTGGAAATCGCCGATGCCCTGGCGTGGATCCGTCTCACCCTGGACGGTGCACACCGGGAAACACCGGAGACCTGACCGAGTAGCTTGCTGCCCGACCGCGACCTACCGCGAGATCGCCGGATGATGCGGCCACGAACTCACCTCCAGCATTCGACCGAGCCATCGCTGTCAATGAGGATGCGACGCCGTGGCGCTGCGGTGGTTCTGACTCGTCCACTGACTGACGTCTCGCCTGACCTCGTGCGCCCCAACGAGCCTCCCCGGCCGAGACCACCCTGCCGGCGGTCGGGATGGTCTTCGGATCGCAAGCTATTGCCCCAAACTTCGAGCCCTCACCCATGACGGGGATCGTGCCGCCCGAGGTGCCCTGAGGCGGCCGCTCGTGTAAGCAGGAACTCCTGGCCCCGGGCGAGGAGGCGGGCGTGGAGCAGCGATCGGTAGCAGGTCTCGACGATCTCACGGCGTTCCTGGCCCGGCTCACCGGCCTGTTGCTGCGCTCGTCCGGCGAGGGCGCCCACCTCATCGAGCGAGCCGTGGTCGGCAGCGCCCGTGCCTTCGGCGGCGTCGCGTCCCTGCTGCTGGTGCCGGAGGCGGCGGCGCTCACGGTCACCGCCGCGGACGGCGGTACCCGCACCGTCATCGTGCACGGCTTCCCGGAGGTCTTTCGCCTCGACCAGGTCGCCGCGCTCAAGCCGTTCCTCGCCGAAGTGCGGGCAGGCCGGACCGGAATCGCGGAGGCCGATCGCGGGCTGATGGAGATCGAGGCGGCGCCGCCACCGTACCCGTGGTGGCTGAAGTTCCTCGGCATCGTGCTGTTCGCGCTGGGTTTCGCACCGTTGATGCAGCCCACCTGGTACGAGATCGCCACCACGACCGTGCTCGGTGCGCTCGCCGCGGCTCTCGCGGTCACCGCCGACCGTGTGCCCCGGCTGCACCGGTTCCTTCCGCTGACGGTGTCGACGGCGGTCTCCGTCGTCACGATCGAGCTGTTCGCCGGCAATCCTGCACACGGCGGTCCCGTCCTGCTGATGCTCCCGGCGCTGTTCTATTTCATTCCCGGCGACTATCTGAGCGCGGCGACCGCCGAGCTGGCCGCCGGCCTGATCACCACCGGTGCGATACGGCTCATCTACTCCGTCTTCCTGCTGGTCCAGCTGTACGTCGGCGTCCTGCTCGGCGTCCTTTTCGCCGGCGCCTCCCCCCACGCCCTCTTTGACGTCGCCGCCCACTCCGACCTGCCCCGGTGGGCGCTGTTTTTGGCCTGGATCGTCTTCACAGCGGGCACCCTGCTCGCCTTCGCGATCCCCTTACGCTTCTTCTGGCCGCTGCTCCTGCTCGTCTACGTCACCGTCGGCGTGCAGTCGGCACTCACAAAGCTCGCCGGGGAGACGGGCAGCACCTTCGTCGCCGCGGTCGTCCTTGCCGCCACGGCCACGCTGATCGCGCGCGGGCCGCGCCGCCCACCCCGGCTGATCCTGATCCTGCCCGGCTTCTTCACGCTCACCGTCGGCTCGCTCGGCATGCGCGGTCTGACCACTTTGGTCGGCGGCTACGTCGAGGGTTTCCAGGACCTGCTGAAGCTGGTCACGATCGTCACCGCCCTCGCCATCGGCCTCGTGGTCGGCGAAGCACTCACGCAGGGGCACAGCGAAACCTGAGCGAGGCGGCACCATGACCCGCGCACCGGCAGCCCTCACCAAGCAGGACTACGCGGCCCACATCAGGCGGGCCGCCCGCAGCGCGGCCGACGCCGGTCTCACCTTCCTCAACATCAAGCGCACGCAACGAGTGTCCCTGACGGTCCGGCTGGAAGCTACTCGGCCGCACGACGCCCGACAGCTGACCACAACCGGATCGAGCATGGGCGCAGCCCGGCCACCCTGTGCGGTAAGGCACCGGACAGCTACACTGCGGGGCTTTCAGCTGCGCGACTGGATCACCTCGCTCCGCGGCCTCCACCCCGCCATAGGATCACGGCATCTCACTGCGCGGCCTGCGAGCCGCCGTCGATGGGGATGGTCTGTCCAGTGATGGACTTGGCGCTGTCTGAGGCGAGGAAGAGGGCCAGTGCGGCGATGTCGTCGGGGTCGGTGAAGCGTTTGAAGGACTGGATGCTCAGGGCGTCGGCGGTGACGTCCGGCAGGCTGCGGCCACTGGCATCGGCCCGACCCTGCAGGACCCGCTGGATGCGCTCGCCGGCGACGGCGCCGGGGGCGATCGCGTTGACGCGGACGCCGACGTCGCCGAGTTCGACGGCGAGGGTCTCGGTGAGGCCGATCAATCCTCGCTTGGTGGTCGCATAGGGGCTGCGGTTGCTGCACGGCTCCGGGGTCCTCGCGGTGCTCACCACCGCGTTGTTCCTGGCCGAGTACGCCGCCGACGCCGACGACGTGATGACCCGGCTGGCCGGGCACACCGTCTGGGACGTCGTGGACACGCTCGTCACCGGGGTCGCGTTCGGACTGGTCGGCCTGGAGTTGCACAACGCGCTGCGCACGGCGTCGGGCCGGTGGGGCGAGCTGCTGGGCTGGGCGGGCGTGGTCGTAGCCGTGGCGGTGCTCGTGCGGCTGGTGTGGCTGCTGCCGGCCACCTGGTTCACCAGACGGCTGCACGCGCGGCGGGATCAGAACGAGGACATCCCCACGACCTGGCGGGAAACCGTCGTCATGTGGTGGTCCGGGATGCGCGGCGTGGCCTCGGTGGCGCTCGCCCTGGCCATTCCGCTGAAGACGGACAGCGGCGCGCCCTTCCCCGACCGGAACGAGATCGTGTTCATCGCCTTCGCGGTGATCATGGCGACGCTCGTGGTCCAGGGGCTCACGCTGCCGTGGCTGGTGAAGTGGCTGGGGGTGCGGGCGGACACCGAACGGGAGAAGGCGTTCGAGGAGGAGCTGGCGGCGCGGGCGGCGAAGGCGGCCAGGCGGCGGCTCCGGGAGATCGAGGAGGTCGAGGACCTGTCTGAGGGGGTGGCCGAACAGCTGCTGCGGAGGGTCGCCGACATCGGGCTGCGGATCAGCCCGCAGCTGGGTGACGAGGAGCGCAGGGAGGGCCATGACAAGCGCGTACGAAGGCTGAAGCGGCTGCGGCGGATCCAGAGCGAGATGCTGAGCGCGGCGCGGCACGAGGTGCTGGCGGCGCGCAGGGAGCCGGGGGCCGACCCGGAGATCGTGGACCGGGTACTGCGCCACCTGGACGTACGCAGTCTGCGGTGAGCCGCGCTCGGCGTACGGGCCCGGACGGTGCCGACCGCGTAACGCCCCTCCAGCAGCCGCGGCAGCCCTGCCCGCTCGATCGCGCTCGTGCGGTCGTGGATGCCTGCGCAGATCGACGCGTTCACCTCCTTGCGGACCGTCGGGAGGTACATTTCCCGCAGGGTCTGACAACGAGCCGTCTGTCGCGCAGCGGCGTGCCAAGACGCTCTGTCAGAGAGTAGGGCAGGCGTTGACAGTGCCCTGCCTCGGTCGCTGTGTGGCTAGCTGTGAGGGCGCGTCAGCCGGTGCCGTTCGGGTCGTCCCAGCGGCCGCCGGCTCCGAGCATGCGACGCGGGCACCGGGGTGCTGCGGGCTGGGTTCCGAGTACTCCACGGGCTCGCAGCTCCGCAAGGGCGGGTAGTCCGGGAAGGGCGTCGAGAAGATCGGCCTGGGCAACGCGGATGCTGTGCGCGGCTTGGGGGCCGGTGCCAAGGGTGCGGCGGGCGGTCACACCGATCATCGTACGGGCGGCCTGGCCTGCATGCCCGAGACCCGCACCAAACGGGGATGGTGCCGGTCTCGGGCATGTCAACGACGGGCGAACCGCTGGCGTCACAGTGTTACAGCTGGGGGACCTTGCCGAAGTCGGCGGTCCTGTCAGTCGGTTCGGGACCTTTCGTCCGCTGGTAGTGGGTGACCTTCCAGCCGTTGTCCGTCCAGCGCAGCGACATGGACATGGTGAGCCATCCCCGTCTCGACGGGGATCTCCGTGAGGACGGCGGGCCCTTGGAATGCCCGAGCCGCGAGGATGGTGCCGATGCCGCGCCTGCCCGCGGTCACGTTGCCGGTGACGATTGTTCAACGGGCGCCGCCGTCGGGGTGCAGGACGACCTTGGTCCATCCGTTGTCACGGGCGTCGAAGTGCTGGTAGGCCTCGGCGGCCCGGTCCAGCGGGAGCTCGTGGGAGACGATCCAGGACGGTGTGGCCTTGCCCTGCTGGATCAGGTTGCACAGCTGGCGGTTGTAGGCCTTGATGTTGGCCTGCCCGTTGCCGACCGACTGGCCCTTGAACCAGAACAGACCGTAGTCGAAGGCGAATTCACCGTGCTGGTACAGCTTGTCGGGGCTGCCGGGGTCTTGCGGGACGAAGATGCCGACCACGCCGATGGTGCCGGTGAACTTCACCGACTCCACCAGGTTGTTCAGCGTCATGTTGGGGTGCTCATGGCCCTGGGGGTCGTGGGCCTGGTAGCCCACGCACTCACAGCCCCGGTCCGCCCCGAGTCCGTTTGTGTGCTCGTTGACCTGGTCGACGGGCGAGGCCTTGGAATCGTCGATGGGAATTGCCCCGATCTGCTCGGCCAGCGCGAGGCGGTCCGGATGGCGGTCCACGACCATGACCTTGGATGCGCTCTTGAGGTTCGCCGACAGTGCGGCCATCAGGCCGACCGGGCCGGCACCGTAGATCACCACGGTGTCGCCGGGCCGTACCTTGGCCAGTTCCGTGCAGTGCCAACCGGTGGGGAAGACGTCGGAGAGCATCACGTAGTCGGTCTGCCGCTCCCGGGCCTCCTCCGGCAGGACCAGACAGTTGTGGTCACCGTAGGGCACGCGCAGCAGCTCAGCCTGCCCGCCACTGTACGGGCCCATGTCGGCGAAGCCGTAGGCGGCACCAGCCGTCCTCGGGTTGTCGGCAGTGGTCAGGCAGAACGCGGTCAGCCCCTGCTCGCAGTTCCGGCAGAAGCCGCAGCTGATGTTGAACGGCAGGCAGACCAGGTCCCCGACCCTGACCCGGTCGACCCCGGCGCCGACCTCGGTCACCTCCCCCAGGTTCTCGTGGCCGAAGATCCGTCCCTGCTCGAAGTCGGTGCGGCCCTCATACATGTGCAGGTCCGAACCGCAGATGTTGGTGCTGGTGATCCTCACCAGCACATCGGTGGGCCGTTCGATGCGTGCGTCGGGGACATCCTTCACACTGACGGTACGCGGCCCGTCATAGACAACAGCCTTCATGGCTTCCCCTTCGATTGCTTCACCACACGATGGCCGGCATCAGGAGCCGCGCGGGGGAACAGGTCACTCTGGACGATTCAGGCGACGGGAACCGGCACGCCGACTAGTCCCGGGCAGGCGCCGGAACAATCCCGCGCTCCGCAACGCCCTCGACCTGATGACCACTACCACCACCGCTCTTCCACCCTCCCACCCTCATCAGGCGTGTCAAGCCGCGGTCCGGAAGTCCCTGTGGAGCCTGTCCGTGGGACGTCCGGGTCCCAGGAGAATGGGCGTGCCGCACCTGTGTTTCCGAGCCCGGATCCCACCAGGCCGCATGTTTCCGGCTCCGCGGCCTGCTGCCGGCTGCGGCCCGTAGACGCCGGCGCAGCCGCAGACAGCGTCGGCGTCGCCGATACCACCTGCGCGAGCAGATGGCCTGTCCTCAGTGGCCATGAGCGGCCCACACAGACGGCCGAGGGCCCCGCCCCCTGTTGGAGGCGGGGCCTTTGTCGCCCCCAAATGGTCTGCGGTGCTCACCTCTTCGACGACGCAGCTGGTGTCGGCAGACTGCCCCGCCCTCGTTCCCACAGGCTCGTGGGGGCCCCTCATGGGAACGTCATGGGAACGGAAGGCCATGCAAAGGCAGGGAACGATCAGACAGGGACGGAAGACTGTACCCCGCTGACCAGCAGGAACGGTGAACCCAGGGGAAGATCATGACGGGCAGGGAAGACCATAGGGTCTCTCCTAAAAGCGGGTGTCGCAGGTTCGAATCCTGCCGGGGGCACAGAGAAAAGGGCCAGCTCAGGAGGGGTTACCTCCCAGGCTGGCTCTTCGGCGTTTCAGGGGCCGTGCCACAGGCGTGCCACTACGGGCCCGCAGGGTCCTTCTCGGAGGAGTCGGAGACCGCTCCCCCACCGACCCGGATCATGGCACCGAGCCGATCGGCGATGGCCCGGTCCCGGTCGCTGGTCGTGTGCTGATAGTCAGCTCTCGGCCGGGACCACGGCGCCGAAGGAGGCGGCGGCGATCTGCTGGATGTAGCGGATCTCGGTGCCGTTGAGGTTGGTGGGGTTGACGGAATAGACGATCGTGCGGGAGAGGTCGCGGGTGGAGAACACACCACTGGTGTAGCCAGGGCGGGAGCCGGTCTTGCCCCAGACCACGACGCCGTTGGAGGCCTTGACTCGCATCAGCCCCATGGTCATACAGGCCCGGCCGGCGTCGGCCTCGGTACGGCACTGGCTGCTGTGGAAACTGGGGAGGTCGGGAACCGTGAAGAGCTCGGCCTGCTGGGCCGACGGAAGGAAGCGGCCACGGAAGAGCGCGGTCATGAAACGGTCGAGGTCGGCGGGGGTGGAGATCATGCCACCCTCGGCCCAGGGCCAGGGACTCTGCTCAGTGACGTCCACCGGATGCGTGGTGCCGTCCGAGGACTTGACCGTCAGGTAGCCGTCGGAGTGCGGGCTCGGCAGCCGCGGGTCGTCGGCGTCGGGGACATAGGTGTCGTGCAGGGCGAGAGGCCGGGTAATCCGGGACCGCACCTCGTCGGCGAAGGTGTGCCCGGTGATCTTCTCGACCAGTAGGCCGGCGACGTAGTAGTTCATCCCGTTGTATTGCTGCGCGGTGCCCGGCGCGAACTGCATCGGCTGGCCCGCCATCAAGTCGATCACCTGCTGCGGGGCGAAGCTCTTCCGGCGGTTGGCGGCGAACCATTCGGGGCTGCCGTCGCCGAACTCCGGGTTATGGGCGCCGCCCGGCAGGCCGCTGGTGTGGTTGAGCAGCTGGCCGATCGTGACGGGCGGCAGGTCGGCAGGCAGGACGCCCGGCAAGTACCGCTGCACGGGCTCGTCCAGATCGATCCGGTGTTCGGCGGCGAGCTGGAGGACGATCGTGGCGGTGAAGACCTTGGAGATGCTGCCGATCCGTATGTGTCCATTGGACGGCACGCCCTGACCGGTCTCCAGGTTGCCCACGCCCGATGTGCCCGACCAGTGGCCCGTCCTACCAGTGATCCGTAGCAGCGCGCCGGTGACGTCCACATTCGGCAGGCCGCCGATGGCCGCCTTCAGCGCGACCGGGTCCAGCCCAGGCAGCGGCGCGGTGGCGGCAGCGGGTGTTGGGCCTAACGTGGCGGCGGCGGGAACAGCCACCCCTGTGGCCAGGGTCATCAGCAGGCTGCCGCAGACAGCCAGGTTGGTCCAACGGGTGCGAATAGCAAAGCTGTTCACGATGCGGCTCTCCAAACTCGTGGTGGTCGGGCGGTGATCGACCGGCCCGACCACGAGTCTCTTCCGCGCCGGCAGCCCAGCTCATCAGGGGACGTCCCTGAGTAAGCCCTGATCGAGCCCTGACAACTGATTCGGAATCGGATTACGGAAGACCGGAGATCACAGTTCAGGCTGTCGGCCCCGATACGGGACGAAGCGGCGGCTCGGGACCAAGGGATCGCATGCCGTAACCGTGCCCGATGCAGGGGTCAGCCTCGGTCAACAGGGTTCGCCGGCGGCTGTATCCGTGCCCAGTAGAGGTTGTCCCGTATGAGGTGCGGGTTATCCGGTGAGGGCCAGGTTGTGGAGTCGGGCGATGCCGAGCATGGCCTGGTGAACGCCGTTGCCCTTGAGCCGGCAGTCCCGCAGGATCTTCCAGTTCTTCAGCCGCGACAGGGCGCGTTCCACGCGAGCTCGCGCCCGGCGGTGGATGTTCGTTCTCCGCTTCCTGTCGGGGGCTGAGATGCGTCTGACCTCGTCGTTTGCGGTGCGGGATGAGCAGGCCGGTTCCCTGGTAGCCGCCGTCAGCGATGGTCGGTGCGCCGCGGCAGGCCCGATCGACGCCGGACTCCGTGAACGCCCGGCAGTCGTTGCGGCTGCCGGGCAACGGCAAGCCGATCGCCACCACCAGGCGGCTGTTGGCGTCGATGACGACCTGCAGGTTGGTCGAGTATCGATAGTTCTTGCTCGAGGCGGCGATGCTGCGGTCGCGGGTAGGCACCAGGGTGCCGTCCACGATGTAGACGGTGTCCTTGCGTAGCCGGCGGGCCGGTGAGATGGCCGGCAGGGGCGCGAGGTGATCGAGAATGCGGTCGGCGGCGGACTGGGAGACGCCGAACAGCGGCGCCACCTGCCGCAACGTGAGGCTCATGCGCCAGTACGTCGCCACCAGCAACACCCGGTCCTCCAGCGGCAGCCGCCACGGCCGGCCCCGCTGAACGTCACCACCGCGACGCCGTACCAACGCGCGGGCGGCCGGCGGCGCTTGCGCACCCTCGTCGAGAAGGAAGGGAACCTTGTGAAGGATTCTCCACTTTGGTGGCTATTCGCGGCGATAAGCGCCCTCATCTGGTTTTCTGTAATGCTCCCCGCCATGCCTACACGAGCGCACAAGGCATTCGTCTCCCTTGGTCCAGTGCTGGCTTTTGTCCCACTGGCGGCATACTGCTTGAAATACAAGGAGCCTTTTACGGAAATGCTCCCCATTTACTGTGCGCTGGTCGTCTCCGTGCCGTCAGGGATTCTGGGGCACCGTAAGGCGCTGCGGGAAGTGCTGGCGGACCCCAATGTTCCCTACGACGAGGCGGCGGGTCCATGGACGCTACAGGCGGCTTGCGCTCTCGCGGTATTCCTCGGCCTCGCTGCCTACTATGTGGGCCATTAAAGCCGCGGCGCCGACCGCCCCAGCCACGACGTGTTCTGACCTCGTGCACTGTGTGCCTGCCTCCGGGCGGGAGAGGTCGTATGGCGATGGTGAGGGCGAGGAGGATGCGGCAGCAGAGGCCGCGTCAGCTGCACGACGGAGTTGCGGTACAGCAGCGAAGTACAGCAACCAAAGCGACCCACCCCGGTCGGCGACGCACTTACAGGACCTCAGCGCAACCGGTGCGACCGTCAACGACCGATCCACATAGAGCTACGGATCAAAAAGCTTCGGGAGCAAGTAGTTGAGTGGCATCCTGGCCATCTTCTGGCCAGGACGCCACTAGCTAGTCTGGCGCTGTTTGCAAACGCCCAGTTCACGGGCCCAGTCGGGTGCGATCGGTGGTCGGCCTTGAAAACCGTCGTACTCCCAGCGCGGTACAACAGCAGGTTGGGCCCGCTGTAAATCTGCCGTGGGGCCGTCTCCGGTCCGTCCGAGGCCGGCCAACGGCAACCGCTAATAGTCAACAACGACCATGAAGGCGCGACTCACAGCCGCGGGCAGTGGTACGGGGCCCGGGGTGCAGTCTGGTTGCTGGGATCTGGCAGGAATCGCGTTCGCAGGCTGCCCGATGAGGGATCTTCCGTGTGACGCCGGGGTGCGTGATGCTGTGTGGGTCGCCGGCACCGCGGAGGGCGACCACACACGCAGGGGGAGCGGCGGCGCATGGACCGGATAAAGCTGTCCGGACTGCGGTGGGGCAGCCGAGTCCATTTCCTTCTCGCCTGGGTGCTGTGCGTGCTCGCGCTGCTGCTCGCGGCGGCGACCTGGCTGCCGGGACCGAATAGGGTCCCTTTCGCTGCCGTGGTCTTCCTGTGCGTTGCGATCTTCCCGGTCTTCGGGGCCGCCGGGCTGCGGGCTATGGGCTCCGAAGGCCGCAGTGCCCTGCTGGGCAAGTGGAACGGCGACCGGATGGGCCGATTCGTACTGAGTCTGTCGATCGGTCTGAAGTGCTGCTACGTGGCAGTGTTCGTCGTGGTGCTGCTGGCCCTCGCGACCGCTGGTGCGGCGCAGGACGCCGAGACCGACGGGCACGGCGGCTACTACTACACCCGGTACATCAAGACGGAGCGGCGCAGCGAACAGGTCGCGCTCACGGAGGACGAGTACCACGAGGCCCGCAGGGCCCAGACCCGTACCGTCGCCGCCGTATCCGCCTTCTTCCACGCCATGAGCGGCTTTCTGGTCCTTGTGGCCGCGTCGCCTGAGGCCACCCGGCGCGTGGAGACCGAATTGGAACTGGCGTCAGGCACCGACTGAGCCCAGCGCGAGCTGCTGTGCGGACGTGATCTCGAGGTCTTTGGACGAGGCGTGGACGGGATTTGTCACCTCGATCCTGGCGCAGTAAGAAACGGCGTGGATGGGGAGGGTGGAAGGCGTCGTACGACGGTCCGATGACAGTACCTGGGCGGCGTGCTTCCGGGCCGACTTGGACCTGGCGTGCCCGACGGGTCGGCACGGTCCCTGCGGCGCTCCCGGCTGCGCTCGCGAGGGAGCGCCCCGCAGCGCGTGGCTGCGGGGCGCCCAGTGGGGTTCAGTCGACCGTCTGCCCGTCGTTCGTACCGCCCCTGCAGGTCCCGGTATGGGGCACGGCCGGGTTCGACCAATCGACCGTTCCGCCGGCCTGCGTGCACTCACCCGGGGTGAGGCTGGCGGCGGTGGCGGTGGCGGCACCTGTGAGGCCGAGTCCGGCGAGGGCCGCCGTGGCGATGACGGCGGCGAGGATTCGTCGAATGCGCATTCGGTTCCCCTTTCACGGATTGCCTCAATCGGGGCACTAGTCAGCTTGACCTTCACCCATGTGGGTGGCACGCCATGCTGCGCCATTCGGGTGACATTGCTTACCTGAACGTAAGGTCTCACCTGCGAGGGCCGGCCGTCTCCCTGCGTGCGGCCAGACGCGCGCTCGCAGCATCCTGTGGGACCCCACCGGTTTCTTCTGACCGGATCAGAGTCTCGACGACGGGAGTAGACGCGCGAACGCTCCTGTCCCAGTGGCTCGACGACGGGCTCCTATCGCTCGCCCCTGTCGGTCAAGATCGAAGAATGTACGGTCCGCGATACAGACACATGATCTTGCCGCGGCCGGCGTTGACCGGGTGCCACCCTCCGACAGCCAACCCGCCGGGGTCATCGCCCGCCGCCGGGCCATCGGAGACCACATCCGCGCCGCACGCCTCCGCGCCAACCTCACCCAAGAGCGCCTCGCAGAACTGGCCGGCATGGACCGCCAGGCCGTGAACCGCATCGAGCAGGGCCCCACGCCTCACCCCGGGTGGACACGCTCATCCGCACCGCCGCCGCGCTAGACAACACCGCTCGCCGACCTTGTGGCATGAGGGAGGCCCCGCCCATCCGCCCCGAAGCGGACAGGCGAGGCCGTGGGGCGAGCAGGCGGACCAAGCGTCCGCGGTCAGAGGACCGCTTCCTGCGGGGGTGCGGCCAGGTAGCCGCCAGCCTGGAACATGCCGGCGAATGCTCCTGGGCCGTGCCGTTCGTCGAGCCACCGGCACAGCCGGATCGTGTCCCCGCTGACGATGGCGGCCACGACCAGGTCGTGAACGTACTGCGTCCGCATATCCGGACACTCACCCCGATGCCAGGGCAAACGTCCGGATCAGGTGTGAGCCCGTACACCACTTCCCTGGACGCAACCTCGTCAGACAGTCGCCTTGGTGATGATGCGTTCCATCTCCCCCTGGCCGAAGGCCCGCAGAGTCGTGGAACGGATGTTGCCCACCCCGCCGAGATGCAGGAGCGCTGCGGTAGCAGTTTCGTCGTCGGGTGCCTCAACGACGGCCACGAGGTCGTACGGACCGACGGTCCAGTAGATGTTCAGGAGCTTCGCCCCGATCTTCTGTGCCGCTGCACCGAAGGTCTCAGCGCGCTTCGCGGTGGCCTTGTAGTCTCGGACCCCCTGATCGGTCCAGTTCATCAGCGTGATGTACGTCGGCATGTTCTCCCACCTTCACGAGGAAACACATCGCGAGCTCAATCCTGGACATCGGGGCTGACACCTGCACGGGATACGCACCCGAACGAGCGATACGAGCACCTACAGGCGGTTGATAACGGTGGATTGGATCCAGGGAGGCACTCGCACAACAGCCACGCCGACCCGCGGTGTGACACTTGACTGCTCCTGAGGTCCGGTCCCAGCTACCCTGCTCCACCGTCCGTCGGAGTGCCTGTCGGGGGCAGGCTGACATCCACACCTGACCTCAACGACAGCGGATGCCACCGGATCGCCGCGGAGTATGTGCAGCCAGGCGGCGCCTGTGCGCGCGAACGCCTCCCGGTATCTATGGCAGAACCAAGAAACCACTCCCCGCTCAAGGACTCTGCCGACGCCGCTTTCCGTTTGATCGGAGGCCTTTGCATCCAGGCCGCCAAGTTCCGGATATCCACAGGCCGTCCAGTATTGCGCCGGCAGCAATGAGCAGGAAGGGAATTCCGTACCACTTCCAGTCGGCATTCCCGATGAGCACTCCAACCGCCAGGACGCCGAGTGATCCAGTAGGCAGGATCAGCTTGTAGCGCCACGGTTGACTCACCCGCGTGAAAGCCCCGGCAAGGGCCATCAAAGCCAGAAAGAGCAGACACCAGTCTTCCGCTTCCACCGATGCGCTCCTTCTGAAGGTCGTCAGGGGCGGTGAAGGCCAGGTCGCCGGGGTCTCGTTGCGCCCCGAGAGTGCCTCCACATGCTTGCCCGACAGCCGGACATTGTGAGGCTGTCCGAGGACGGGCCTCAGCCGACCAATCGCCTGCAAGGGGCCGACGAACGGCTTCCTCTGAGAGAAAGGGCCAGCGGAGCCGCTGCGGTACAGCACAGAAGCACAGCAACCGTGGCAACCATCGGTGAACATCCTGAGCCGCTGGCATCCGCTTGACCAGGTCGACAGGCCTCAGCAACCTCTCCGCCCGTAGTTTTCAGGTGTCTTGGTCATCCTCCGGTCCGACGAGGGGTCGAAGGGCTGATTCTTGACGTGCTCCCTGGCCTAAAGTCCAGGGATTCCGGCCTGGGCCGGCTGGCCCTTCCGGGGGCTTCCTGCTTCAACGCGCTGTGCCGGGACTTTCGTCCTGGTCTTACCGGCGCTCCACGAGGCGTTTGGTGTCTCCGCCCGTCCGGCGGCGACGATGCGGCGTCCTTCGAACAGGACGTTGCGGGCTGCATTGTGGTCGCGGTCGTGCACAGCCCCGCACTGGCCGCACGTCCACTGACGGACGTGCAGGGGCTTGGGGCCGTCCCGGAAACCGCAGGCCGAGCAGACCTGAGAGGACGGGAAGGCCCGGCCCGCTCTGGCGAAGGTCCGGCCGTGCTTGACCGCCTTGTACTCCAGCATGCCGACGAACGCGGACCATCCCGCGTCGTGCACGGACTTGGCAAGCCGGGTACGGCCGAGACCGGACACCGCGAGGTCCTCCACGAACACCGCTTGGTTGTCGCGGATGATCTGTGTGGAAACCTTGTGGTGCCAGTCCCGGCGCCGGTCCGCCACCTTGGCGTGTTGGCGAGCGACCTTGATGCGGGCCTTGGCCCGGTTCTTCGATCCCTTCACCTTGCGGGACAGCTCCCGCCCAGGGCGCTTGAGCTTCTTCTCGGCCCTGCGCAGGAAGCGGGGGCTGTCGATCTTCCGGCCGTCGGACAGGACGGCGAAGGCGGACAGGCCCAGGTCGATCCCGGCGTCGGTTTCCAGTTCGGGGAGTATGTCGGGCTCGGTGTCCACGACGAAGCTGAGGAAGTACCGTCCGCAGCTGTCCTTGGTGACGGTCAGGGACGTGGGTGCGGCCGGAAGCCGGCGGGACCACTTGACCTTGAGGTTGCCGACCTTGGCCACGTACACCGTGCCGTCGTCCTGGAGGGAGAAGGCGTTGGTGTTGAGGCGGATCGACTGCCGGGTGTCCTTCTTCGACTTGTACCGGGGCGGGCCGACCTTGCGGCCCTGCCGCTTGCCCTTGACCGAGTCGAAGAAGTTCTTGCAGGCGGTGTCCAGGTCCCGCAGAGACTGTTGCAGGACGACCGCCGACACGTCGGAGAGCCAGGCGCGTTCATCGGTGTGCTTGGCCTGGGTGATGCGCAGTCGGGACAGATCCGCTGATTTCACGTACGGCAGCCCGGCCGCGTGTGCCTCCTTGCGGTCGCGCAGGCAGTCGTTCCACACCACGCGGGCGCACCCGAACGCCCTGGCCAGCGCACGGCGCTGGGCGGCGTCCGGGCAGGCCCGGTAGTTGTAGCGGAGCCGCATGACCGAGACCCTACTACGATTGGTCTCATGGATCAGGAGAACGACTACAGGCGTGGCAGACACGTTGTCTCGGCGATGCATGTGCACTTGGTCTTTGTGACGAAGTACCGGCGTGGAGTCTTCAACGACGAGATGCTGACGCGCTGCGAAGAGATCATGCGCAAGGTGTGCGAGGACTTTGAGGCGGAGCTGAAGGAGTTCAACGGCGAACGCGATCACGTCCACCTCCTGGTGCACTATCCGCCCAAGGTCGCCGTCTCCAAGCTGGTCAACAGCCTCAAGGGCGTTTCCGCCCGCCGGATACGCCAGGAGTTCACCGGCCGGATCAACCGCGCCCTCATGCACGGGCACCTGTGGTCGCCCTCGTACTTCTCCGCGTCCTGCGGCGGAGCACCGTTGGCGATCGTCCGCCAGTACATCGAGCAGCAAAAACGCCCGCTCCAAGGCGCGGGTCAGAGCAGTCCTGAGATGCATTCATCCCCGGCGTGAAGGCCGGGCTATCTGCAAGAGTCCCGGTAATCGCCGGTGGCGACGAGGTAGTCGATCACCCGGACCATCGCGGGGATGCCAGGGTCGCGAACAATGAGCCCGTCCCAGCAGTAGAAGTAACTGCCGTCCAGACACTCGCCGCTGCCCTTCCAGCTCTCCATCATGCGCCGCACCTGATCCAGGGTCATCACCGTCCCGGACCACCGGTTGCCGTCGGCGAAGATCACCCACATGTCGACGTCGCACACCTCGTCCAGGCCCTCGCCTGCGCCCGGCACGAAACGGATCTCGTATCCCTCGTGCTTCACCCGGTAGAACGGGCCGTCCCACATGGCGCCCCCAAGACCGTTGTGAACCGATTCAGGCCAGTCGGGATGGAGGCGAAACGGCCCCGGGCGGTCAGTCCCAAGGAGAAGGGCAAGAGCCAGCCAGGTTTCGGGCCGTCTGCCAGCCGCGTTGCGTCACGCTCTCGCGCCGCGCGTCACATCCGCGCAGGGCCGGTCCCGCCCGGCCCTGCGCGGCACGCTCAGCCGTCGGTCGGGGCTGCGGCGTGCGGTCCGCCGTCGAGCATGCGGTCCACGACCCGCGCTGTCGCGAGACCGTCCCCGGGCTCGCAGAAGTCCGTTATGAACTGAGCGTACTTCTCCCGGTACTCCGCTTCGACGGCATCGACGTCGCGCAGGGCCTTGACCAGTTCTTCGGAGGTCTGCAGCAGCGGGCCGGGCGCCCGGGTGATGAGGTCGAAGTACAAGCCGCGCAGCGTGTCCCGGTAGTGCTCCAGGTCGTAGGTGAAGAACACTATCGGCTTACCCGAGTGCGCGAAGTCGAAGAACGCCGAGGAGTAGTCGGTGATCAGCACATCGGCGACGAGGTACAGATCGGCGATGTCCGGGTAGCGGGTGACATCCCACACGAAGCCCCGGCCTGCACCCGGTATGTTGTCGTGAACCCTCGGATGCTTGCGGAAGAGCAGCACATGGTCGTGACCGAGTTCGGCCTGGGCCGCGGCCAGGTCGATCCGCAGATCGAGCTTGTACAGCTTGCTCGCGTGCTTCTGGTCTTCCCGCCAGGTAGGAGCGTAGAGCACCACCTTCTTGCCCTCGGGCAGGCCGAGCCGCTCCCTGACCCGCGCGGCCCGCGCGTCGCGGTCGGGGGCGTGGAAGACGTCGTTGCGCGGATAACCGCTCTCGAGCATTTCACCTTCGATGGTGTACGCCCTGCGCATGATCTCTGTGGTGTACGCGTTCGGCGACACCACGAAGTCGAACTGCCGGTAGCTGTGCGGCAGGCTGGCGATATAGGCGGGATTCGACTTGGTAGTGCCTTGGAGGTCCTTGCCGATCTTCTTCAGCGGCGTGCCGTGCCAGGTCTGCACGACCCGCTGCCCGGGGCGGGTGACGAACCAGTCGCCCACCGTCGTGTTGACGACGATGTAGCGGCTGCGCGCCAGTGCCTCGTACCACTCGCGGCTGCCACGGCCCACCACGCGCGCTCCCGACGGCATCTCGGGCAGCCCCCCGTCCTGGGTCCAGATGTGCTCGACGTCGACCCCCCGGCGCACCAGCTCCTCGTAGACCGCCCGCGGCGAGTCCGAGAACTGCTTGCCGCTGAGGCTCATGTAGAGCACCGCGTCGCGCAAGGGGAGCTCGCGCTGCTCGTGGAAGTACTCCTCGCACAGCATGCGCTGCCGGTAGGCGCCGTGCTCACCGGGGCCGAGCAGCCGTTGCGGCTCGATGAAGATGCGGTCGAAGTGGCGGCGGTCCACGGTGTAAGCACGCTGCGGGCCACTGAAGCGCATGGGCAGCTCCTGCACCTGCTCCGGACGCAAGGTCACCGGGACGTCCCCGGACTTGTCCCAGGCGTCCGCGTCGCGGAAGTACAGGTACCAGCGACCGGGGCACAGGGGCAGCTCAGGACCGTGTGCCTGCGGGGCCGCCTCGGGCTCGATCCGGATCGTGAACCGCCCGTCGGCAAGCTCGACCGGCAGCTCCTTCTCCTCGAAGCGGACCCCGTGTCGCAGGATGACCTTCTTCCCGGCCGCTTCCTCACCGGGATACGCACCCTCGAGCACCAGCTCCCCCGACCCCGACACGGTCATCGCGTCGACCACGGGTCGGACGGCTCGCGTTGCCAGCACCAGCCTGCCGGGCCCGTCGCGGTGGACGGCCAGCTCGCGGCCAGGGGCAATCCGGTGCCTGCCGGTCGTGAAGCCCTCGGCGAGGAGGGCCGCCTGGCCCCGGCCGTCGGCTCCCCTCAAGGTCACCTTGAATTGCCGGGTCTTGGTTCCCGGCAGGTCGTTCGCGGCCAGCTCGGCAAGACTGAAGACCGACTGGAAGCGCCGGAACGAGTCAGGGGAACCGGACAGGGAAGTGAGCGGGCTGTCGAGCCTGGTGTCGCCTTCGACGACGGTCACGGCGGTGGGGGCCTTGGCGCCGCTGCGTGCCCTGGTGACCAGTCGCAGCTCGCCGTCCGCGACGGTGCAGGACTCGACCTCGACAGGGGGCTGCTGCACCGTGATGCTCACGGCATTCTTGGTGAAGCCGACCACGAGACGTGAGCCGTCCGCCAGATGACGAACCTGGTTGTGCCCGGCCGTGCCCGCGTCGTGCTGGCGCACCCGCGCGCCGTAGGCCCCGCCCGGTCCCAGGATCCCGACGTGCAGAAACCACTGGCCGGCACCCTGTCCGGCGAGCTCGCGCAGCCGACGAGCAGAGACGGCGATTTCGAAGCCCGTCTGGTCGTAGCAGTGCAGGGCCTGTCCGGAGGCGACGGTGGCCTGCTCGCTGCGGGTGCGGCGCACGCGCAGTCTGATGCGGCGGCCGGTCTCGTCGTTCTTCAGCACCGCGAATCGGCCGATGGCGCGGCTCGATGGACGCGGCAGGTTCGCGACAAACGCGTACCCTTCCCATACCAGATCGTCGCCGCGCCAGTCGACCGAGGTGAGCTGCGCCGTCACCCGCAGGTCGCGACGCGTGAGCGCGGTGATCCGTTCAGGCAGCGCCAGGCCCCGCAGCCCCGGCAGCACCAGCCGGGGGCGCCGGGCGCCTGCCACGAGGAAGCCGCCCGGGTCCCTGCGCTGGTGCCGGACCACCTCGACAAGATCCTCGGCGCGCCCCTCGGCAGCGAGATACCACATGACGCGCTCGACCGGAGGGAGGGCAGTGAGCACCCCCTCGCCGTGGACGTCGAGGAGTTCCCGCGCCGCGGCACGCAACTCCTCACGCTCAGCCTGCGAGTTCTCGGGAAAGTATCGCAAGATCCCCCGTACTCTTGCCGACGCGAGATCGGCGAGAGACTGCGCCATGAGCAACGCCCTTCTAACGTGCCAGTAAAATCCAAGCCATCGCACGTTAACGGAGTCACCCGTGTGCCGCACGTTTCGCGTGATAACAGTGCGGGCACATGCAGCTTGCCCCGGGCAGGGTCCTTTGCGTGATCGGGTTCTGTCCGGGTTCATCCGGGGAGCCCGGGGGAGGCCAGGGGGCGGTGGTGGTCGCGGGGTATGTGAGGCGTCCTCGAGGTAGTGGCCCCCTTCCCGGTGGAGATCGACCTCGGCGGGTCTGACCCGCGCGCTGCTCAGCCGTCACAGTGCTGCCGGGGGCACAGAGAAAAGGGCCAGCTCGGGAGGGTTTCCCTCCTGAGCTGGCCCTTCGTCATGTTCGAGGCTGTGCCACGCGCGTGCCGCTTGTGCCATCGAGATGCCACCTCCCCTGGCCGGAGGTGCCTCCCCCGCCCTCGTGGATCATGGCTTCGAGCCGATGGCGACGGCCTGACTCAAGTACTGGTCATGTGCTGCGGATCAGCGCCGCGCGGAAGGCCAGGGTGCGGATTGAGCAGGGAAACCGGCAGGAGTCTCGGCAGGGGCCACACGTCCTGCGCTGTGGCGCGGATGCCATGGGCCGTGGCTCGGCGCCACGGGCCGTACCGGCGGTGCGGCGCTCGGGGGGTCAGCGGGCTGGTTCACCGTGCCCGGGGCCTGCGCGGGCTGGTTCACCGTGCCCGGGGCCTGCGCGAGTCCGGTGGCCCACAGCTGGTCGACACGCGAGCGCTCGGTGGCGTTCGGGTAGCGGTTGGTGCAGGACGTGCCGGCGTAGCCACCCGACATCAGCTCACTGCACGGCCCGCTGTAGTCGTCCGGCAGGCCCAGTATGTGCCCGGTCTCGTGGGTGACGACGCGGACCGAGTCGTACTGCTGGTTCTGGTTGTAGTCGAGGAAGACGTAGCCACTTCCGTGGCCGTTGGTGGAGGCGTAGGACCCGCGCGAGTCGTTGCCCTCGTAGTAGGAGAAGTCGGCACCGCTCGACGCCTCCTGGAGCTTGACGTTGGACTCGGAGCTGTTCCAGATCGAGGCCGCGCTCGATATCTGCGAACGGAAGCTCGGTGCGTGGGAGGCGTTGTAGTAGACAGTCACCGCCTGCGCGTTCGGCTGGGCGGCACGCTTCTCGGCGACGGACTTGAGCACCGCCCCGAAGAACGCCTTGTTGTTCGCGGCCTCCTCACCCGACCCGGCGTACCGTGCCACGGAGGTACCGGCGGCAGCGGACGGGGTGGCGGCCGGCTGGGCGCTCGCCGGCACGGCCGCCATCAGCGTGCTCGAGGCCAGACCCAGGCCGAGAGCGAGGGCGAGGAGTCTCGCGGACGTTCGGGACGACTTCATGTGGGGGGCTCCTACTCACTCGGTGACGCCGAGCGCCCGGTGCGCGGTCGACCATGCGTGAACACCGGTTCCGAACTGCGGCGACGTCCTGTGGGTCGACATTCTTAGAACGGCTCCACAGGGAGCGCAAAGGGCCCCGCCACTACGTCGCCTCGTAGGTCCCGGGACCTCGCCAGGGCAGTGCACGGGCCTCCGGTTCCGCACATGGCGGCGGGAGGGGAAGCTGTCGCGTCGTCAGAAGCCTTACGGCACGGGGCAGCGGGCGCGCGGACCGACCGAGTGGAATTCCGGGACGCACGACGGGATCCGAATACGGACTAAGACGGACAAAAGCACAGATACCCGTCATGCCACGACTACTAAGTGCGCCGGTTGATTGGTGGAGCGCTGTGACCGACGTCATAGAACATGGGCTTCCGTGGCTTTCGCGCCCCGTGGACCCCGGGGCCTGCAGGGAGTCACCCTCGGCGCTGGGCGGCATCCCTCACCGCTGAGCCGCCGCCACTCAGCAAGTGCACATACGGGCCTTCTCCCTGCTGCCTTCCGGACGTGGTGGCACGGATCGCCTGGTTCAGCGAGGCGCGTACGCCACACGCTCGAAGGGCCACTCACGGGACAGCCAGTCGCTGACCACGCGGTAGAGCTCAGCGTCGAGGGAAGCGTTATCCGCCCGGACCCAGGAGCGGACGTCAGTGACACCGGGGTCTTGGGGTGAGCCGTATATGTAGACACAGCCGATGACGTCATCCCCAGGGACCGACAGGACGGTGTAGGTGAAGCCGACGCGCCGGTCGAAGTCCTCCGCGTGCAGGCGCAGGTCGTCGAGGTTGGCCTCCAGGGACATGCCCCCCGGAGGCGGCCAGGAGCGGCCGGCGAAGTCGGGGTTGGCTCGAATGTGGGCGATGCTGGAGGTCCAGGCGGCGTGATCGGCAGCATTGTGCTGAGGACCGAGGGGCTCCAGGCGGAAGCGGTCGGTGGCAGGCGGGTGCGGTACGGCGAAATCGGGAGCCACGAGGAACTGGTCAGGTGAAGTCTCCGCGGGAGGTTACCCCCGGGCCCCTGCCGATCTCTCGCGAATATTGGGAGACAGCACCGATAGCCGTCGTGATGAACCCCGACACCAGCAACTCCGGACAGGCGTGAACCCACGAATGCTGATCCGGTCGTCACGAAAACGGGCGACGGCACCAGAACCGGCCCGCGATCCAACTCCTGAGGCGGTGGCCGACGGAGCCTCTTCCTTCCTCGCGGGCTGACGGGGCCGTTCGCACTGGCTCCGGCGCCACCGGCCGGTCTGCGGGGGAGCCGGCAGGCTTCGGTTCGTACGGGCAGAGCGGCGCGTGAAGGCCTTTCTGCGGTTGCAAGGCGCCGCGGATCAGAGTGCAGCGGTGGTGGCGGTCGGGGCGGACGCGGGAGGTACGCCACCCCGTATGCCCCGTGGAGGCGAGGGCATGGTCAACGCCGCCTGCCAGGGCTTCTGCGGTATCCGCGAAGATCCAGCCCGTTGCATACACGCTGTCCTGGCCGAGCCACTGCATGCGAATGACCGGTCTGCTCAGGACAGTCTCGAACCAGGTGGCGCACTGCTCGGCGAGCTGTTCTGCCGTCCCGCTCGCGTGGAAGAACCCGTTCTCGGGTGTCTCGTGGAGGTTGAAGAGCTGGTCGCAGACCTTGCCGGCACGCATATGGGTGCCGTGGAAGTGCACCGCCCATTCGCCGAGTATCAGGCGCCGCTCGCTGTCGCTGAGAGAGATGTGGACCAGCAGCGATGAGTCGTCCTCGGGGCGGCCGACGCTGCTGTATGCCGGCGGCACGCGCCATGAAGCGGCTCGGGCCTGCAGGGTCGCGATGAAAGCCAGCTCGCCCGCATCGAAGTCCCAAGGCTCCTCGCCGTCCTCCTGAGGGTCTTCAACTACGAACCAGGGGTTGCTGTCCACGGGCCGAGTCTAGAACTCCGCCACCGCCCTTTCGCCGAGGGATACATGTCCGCGGACATCACCGCAGGAAACAGCGGGCCCCGATGTTCGGCCAGGAAAGCGGGTGTCGCAGGTTCGCATCCTGTCGGGGGCAGAGAGGGAAGGGCCGACTCGGGAGGGGGTTCCTTCCGGGCCGGCCCTTCGTCGTGTTCGGGGTCGGGCCACACGTGGGCCACTGGAGTCCGCGCTGGGTCCACATGGCCGCACCGGCGGAACGGGGCGTCAGGTCAGCGGTCGTACTCGGTGCTCTCCCCGCTGCTGAAGCAGGTTCCCGGGTCGGTTGTCGTCGGCGGACGTTCCTTGAGGATCTGTCGGGCTCGTACCTCTCCCCAACTGGTCTCGTACCAGGACGCCGTTGCCGGGCCGAGCCCCTTCGCCAGGGGACCGAGGACGCAGGACCGCATGGGCTCTCTCAGCCTGTCCAGAGCCGGGACCGCGTCCGCCGAGAGGCCACGCGCGTAGTCCAGGTCGAAGTTGTGGGTCTTCTCGTACCGCCGCACGTTGTTCTCGGCGATCAGCCCGTCGGGAGAGGCCAGGCCGAAGGCGAGGGCCACGGCAGCGGCCGACGCGGCGACGGCGCGGGGCAGCCAGCGTGCGCCCCAGACTCCGGCGGCCATGATCAGCAGGATGACCAGGCCGAGCCACAGCTCCACGGTCACGACGGAGATCCGCAGCCGCGTCAGCCCGTACGCCTCGACGTACATGCCCATGCGACGTACCGCCGAGGCGACCACGACCAGGGTGAGTGCGCAGAGGGTGCCGAGGACTCCTCGCACCAGGTTCCGGTCACCGGGCCCGCGGCGCGGTGCCCAGCGCAGCGCGAAGACGATGACCAGGAGGGTGAGGAGCGTTGCGAACAGGAGTTGCCAGAAGCCCTGCCGCGCGTACTCGGAGTAGGTCTGGCCGGTCTTGTCCAGGACGGCCTTGTACCCGCCGAAGAGGACGGCTAGCTGGATGGCGTTGAAGACGGCGAACAGCACGCACAGCACGAGCAGGGGAAGCGCCCACTCAGCCCGGCCGCGGGCGCGGCCCGGGCTTGTCTTGAGGCTGTCCCACCGCAGAGGGGCGGCGGCGGTGTGAGCCGCCGCGAGGGCACCGAAGACCCCGAGGGCGAACAGCACCAGGCGCCAGGGGCCATCGCCGACGGACGTGTCCGGGACCATCCTGCTCAGCAGGTCGGCGAAGGCCGCGTCGGCCCCGGCGAACAGTGCGCCGAAGACGAGGAGGAGCACAGCCGTCACTGCGAGGGCGCGCAGCGCGGAGCCCAGGCTGCCGGAGGCGTTGCCGGCACGGGTGCGCACTCCTCGCCAGCCCCAGCGTGCGCCCTTGGGCAGCGAGTCGAGCAGTCCCAACGGGCTGAGGACGACGCCGGACCAGGTCCGCGAGCCGTGGAGGGCAAGCGATGCGAGACCGATGGCGGTGGCCACGGCGAGGAGGGAAGGCCACTGGGCGGCGCGGACCGCCGGAACCAGCAGGAGGGCGAGTCCTCCGATGCCCCAGGAGAGCGTCCAGGGACGGGCTTGTACCCGGCCTGCCTGGCGCGCGGCGAAGTAGGCGGTGACCGCGGCCGGCAGGGCGACGAGGAACAGGTTGGCGCCCATACCGTCGTTGAGCAGCACCATGCTGAGCACACCGGTGGCGAGTGCCGCCCAGAGGACGTCGGTGTTCACGGTGGAGGGCGGTTCGCGGCGCAGGTCGGGCAACGAGGGTTTGTAGGGGTAGGCGCCCGCGTACAGAGGGCTGGGAGGAGTGGGCGGAAGGTACGGCGGGTGCCCGGCGCTGACGGTTTCGCCGGGCCGCGTGTCCGTCGCCGCGCGCGACCTGCCCTCCGGTGGTGTTCCCGCCCGCTGTGCTCCCCCCGTTTCCGCGGCCTCTCGCTCAGGTATTCGCCCCGACTGCCTGGACCGCTCGGGCGGTTCGGCGGGCACAGGTAATTTCTCTGTCATAGGACCCCCTCCCAACCGGCCCCAGAACGCCCGTACTTGGGCGCGTCGAGCGGGTACCGGTGTCGCTTGCGAAGCATGCCGCCATGATCGACAGGGCGGCGTGCCCGCAAGGGTAACGGGACCGGCGGGGACGTCCGCGCTCGCGCAGCTCCCGAAGGCATGGCGGATCCGGCCCGGGGCTCTCGCCGTGCTTCGGCCTCTCGGCGCAACCGGGGGGCAGGTTCGGAGAGTCGTACCCGCCGTGGCAGAAGAACGTGCAGAGCGCAGCCTGATGTTGTCGCCCGCCGCCTCTACGGCAGTGGGCATCGGCGGTCTGACCATCGCCGCCGTGGCGAGTTGGAGCAGCCTCCTGCTGGTCGTGCAGGGGCGGGTGATCCCCGGCTGGGTCGTGAGTGCGGTTGTCCTTGTCCTGTCGCTCGTTCTCCGACGGTCCCTCATCCGGAGCGGCGGCACGGCGGGCGCTTCGAGGCTCCCGCAGAAGCGGGCCGCGTGGGCTCGGCTGGGGAGCATTCTGCTGATCACCGCGGCGGTGCTCGGCACGGCAGGGGGAGCGGCCGACGACCTGATCTTCATCGCGAAATACCACGTGCTGCGCCCTGAGGGGCCGGGGGGCTGCACGGCCGTGGTGCGGGAGACGTCCTTTCTCATGATCGGCAATGGCGAGGCGTACGCGGTGGGGCGCACCGGCCTGGCCCTGGGCAAGTCGGGGTCGTGGACGGTCGACGACGGTTACCGGCCCGTCGACGCAGGTACGTACGAGTTGGTCTGGGGACGGGACGGCGGTCTTCTGCGAATCAGCGGTACGAGCACCGATCCGGTCATCCGTGGAGGATCGGCCGACATCGACTGCGGATGGTGAGGCCGGTCACCTGGACCGAGACTCGGACGCAAGGCTGATCCGCCAACTTCACTACTGCGGAGGCTTTTTGGTGCGCCGGTGGATGACCGCCAGCCGTACGGAGTACGCCAGGCAGGCGACGGCCAGGACGGGCAGGACGACCACGGCCGGGTTCACCCAGCCCGGCACCATGTCGTAGCCCGCGTTGCATTTGTCGTGCAGCGGGAACAACTGCGTTTCGTTGAGATGCGCACTGCGGTAGGCCTCGTCGTAGGTCTGGCCGGCGGAGTGGCAAGCCTCCGCCGGGTCCAGCGACGTTCCGGCCATAGCACCGACGAGCCAGGAGGCCACGGTCCCCAGCAGGAGCAGCACAGCGGTCCCGGCGAACCAGCCGGCACTGCGCCGCCACCGGCCACCGACCAGCAACCGGCCCCAGAACCAGAGCCCCAGCCCGACCAACACCACGAACAGCAAAGGTTTGCTGATCTGGGTCGGGCTCGCCCTGCTGTCCGGGCGGGTGTGGGGATGGAGGCTTTCCTGGATCCTCCCCCTGGTCACCCTCTTCCCGCTGACGTACTGGCAGGTCGACGGCCTGGGGCGGTTCCGGTGGTGGGACTGGACGGATCAGTCCGGATACTCGATTCCCTGCTGGGGGATCGCCATCGGCAGCCTGCTGGTGGGTGGGGGCGCGATGGCGCTGACTCCGTGGCGCGTTGCTCGGCTGCGGCGCGCATTCCAGCGGAACAGGTAGCGGGCAAGGAAACCACCCGCGGTGTACGTGCTTTTCTGTTTTCCGGCGTGGGGCGGCTGTCGCGCCGGTACGGCCCCGGGGAGTCGGGGCCGTACCGGTTCGGCTCAGCGGGTAGTCACTTGGTGAAGGCGAAGTACTTCCAGGCGCCGTGGGTCGTGGAGTTCACGTTGTCGCCGGAGGAGCCGTTGATGTACGACGAGCGCATGCGGGCGCGGATGCCGGACTCGCCCGGCGCCCCCAGGCTCACGGCCGACTTGCCCGCGGTACCGAGGGCGAAGTACTCGTAGCCCGAGTCGTACCACTTGCCCTGGTAGTACACCTGGAGCTGGAAGCGCTGCTTGCGGCCCGGGTAGTAGGTCATGGTCGTGGTGAACAGCGGATCGGTCTTCTTGTGGAAGTAGTAGTACGTCGTGGAGCCGATCTTGCCCGTCTTGTACTGCTTGGAGACGGCGGTGGAGACCTTCACCCGGGCGTACGCGGTCGACTTGACGGTCTTGGCGGCGTAGCGGGCGTCGCCGCCGAAGACGGCGCTGACGGTGGTGTCACGGGTCATGCTGACGGTCGCCGACAGGTTGCCCTTGGAGTTGACCTTGGCCGTCTTCAGCAGCTTCTTCGGCTTGTCGGGGCCGAAGGGGTCCGCGTAGATGGAGACGGTGCGGTTCTTGTACGTCGTGCCGAGGTGCGCCGTGAAGGTGACCTTCTTACCGTACGAGTACAGCTTGCCCTTGTTGTTCAGGGTCAGCGCGGCCGCCTTGCGGGAGACGTCCACCGCGCCCGAGGCAGAGGCGGGCATGTGGGCGGCGTCGCCCGCGTAGGTGACCTTGTAGGTGACCTTGCCGCCGGCGGGCGGGGCGTCCGTGAAGGAGAAGCTGCCGTCCGCCTTGGTCTTGACGGCGGCCAGCGCCTTGCCGCTCGGCGACTCGACGTCCGTGCGGGTCACCTTCAGCGCGGCGCCGGCGGCGGGGAGGCTCTTCGAGGTCAGTTTGCCCTTGACGGTGAGCGTCTTGGCGCGCTCCGACTTGGCGGGGGCCGATACCTTGAGGGTGGGCAGTTCCTTGGTGGGGTCGGTCAGGGCGCGCAGGGTGTGGACGCCGTAGGAGTTCACGGACACGGCGAAGATCCGGCTCGAGTCGGGCGCCCAGGCCAGCGCTCCGTCCACGAGGGTGTCGGCGCCGCTGTGGTTGCCGGTGTTGGGGAAGTCGTACTCCCGCACCGGCACCGGGTCACCGGGCCGGTGGATGTGGACGTCGGGCTCGTACCAGGAGAAGCTGCCGCCCGCGATGGTGCCGTCGGGCGCGACGCGCACGGCGTTCGGGTACGCGTCGATGGGGTAACCCGCCAGCTTGGTGAGGTTGGCGGTCGAATAGGCGCCGAGGCCGTAGCCGCCCCGGTCCGGCGAGCCCCACGAGGTGAGTACCTGACTGCCGTCGGGCGTCAGGTCCAGCTGCTTCACGCCGCTGCCCATGTCGCCCTCGGCGCGGAGGGTGGCGTCGTCGGCGGAGACGTCGTACACGGCGAGCCTGGAGCCGCTGCCCGCCACCAGGACGCCCGGGACGGCCGGGTCGGCGGCCAGCAGCGTTTCGGTGCTCGGGTAGGAGTCGTTGTCTCCGCGCTGGGCGAGGTGGACGACGGGTTCGGGGCCGGAGACGTCGAGCGAGCCGAAGTCGCCGCCGTAGGAGAACCAGATCCGGCCGTCCACCTCCTCCAGGTCGCCGGGCGCCGCGTCGACCGGGTAGCTCGCGGTCCGGGTGTACGTCCCCGTCTCCACCGAGACGATCCGGTTGTCGTTCTTCACGGCGGCGTACACCTCGCCGGAGTCGGCGGACAGCGCGAGGCCGGTCACGCCGGGGAGACCGGCGAGTGTCGCCTTCACGGTGCCCGAGTAGTCGGTGACGACGATCTTGCCGGCGGTCGGGTCGGAGATGTAGACCCGCTGGTGGACACCGTCCACGACCATGTCGCCGACCGAGTTCACCGGAAGGACCTTCGCGGAGTCGGCCGCCGCCGGACCCGCCATGCCCGTGGCCAGGGCCACGGAGCTGAACACGACCGCGAGTGCCGTCGCGGCCGAGATGCTACGCCTGCGCACAGTGATGGAACCCCCACAGAAGAAGCCCGGTTCTCGCCGGGCGGAAACGGACGGGCCGCGTGTCCCCCCGCGCACGGACTACGGGTGCGTGGACGCCGCCGAAGCAGCAGCGTATGGCATGTCAGTGACAATCGCCGACTAAAAATTCGGTGCCGCCCCCGGCCCCGGCCTGCGAGGACCGCGAACTCAGCGGTCTCGCGGGGCCTCTTCCTGGTTGCCGGGTCGATGAAGGTGGCCATCGGCACAGCCACCCGGTCACGCGCCCGTCCGGTCGCGGGACGCCTCAGCCCAGGGTGCGTACCGGGTTGCCGGCCAGGTAGGCCTGGATGTCTTCCACCGCGTCGCCGTAGTAGGTCGCGTAGTTGGCCTGCGAGACGTAGCCGAGGTGGGGGGTGGCGAGCAGGTGTGGGGCGGTGCGCATCGGGTGGTCGGCGGGGAGTGGTTCGACGTCGAACACGTCCACGCCGGCGCCGGCGATACGGCCCTCGTGCAGGGCGGCGAGCAGCGCGTCCTGGTCGACGACGGCGGCGCGGGAGGTGTTGATCAGGTAGGCGGTGGGCTTGAGGAGGGCGAGTTCGGTGGCTCCCAGCAGGCCGCGGGTGCGGTCGCTCAGCGCGAGGTGGACGGAGACGAAGTCGCTCGCCGACAGCAACTCCTCCTTGGAGGAGGCGAGTTCGACGCCTACCTCCTTGGTGCGGTCCTCGGTGAGATTCTGGCTCCAGGCGCTGACCCGCATCCCGAAGGCGAGGCCCACCTGTGCGACGCGGCTGCCGATCTTACCGAGGCCGAGCAGGCCGAGGCGGCGGCCCTGGAGGTCGGCGCCCACGGTGGACTGCCAGGGGCCGCCCTCGCGCAGCGCGTTGTTCTCGGTCACCAGGTTGCGGGCGAGGCCGAGCAGCAGCGCCCAGGTCAGTTCCACCGGCGGCGTGGAGGAGCTGCCGGTCCCGCACACGGTGACGCCGTGGCGCTCGGCGGCGGCGTAGTCGATGACCGAGTTGCGCATGCCGGAGGCGACGAGCAGCTGCAGGCGGGGCAGACGATCGAACAGCGTGGCCGGGAAGGGGATCCGCTCGCGCAGGGTGACGACGATGTCGAAGTCGGCGAGGACACCGGCGAGTTCGTTCTCGTCGGTGAGGTGCTCGCGGAACGTGACGATCTCCACCCGGTCCTCGACCGGGCTCCAGTCGGCGGAGGCGAGGGCGGCGTCCTGGAAGTCGTCGAGCACGGCGCAGCGCAGGGGCATGTCAGTGGTCTCCGTCGTCGTTCGTCGTTCGTGCTGATCAGGCTGCTCGATGACATCGCTGTCCGGCAAACCCGATGGACCACGCGCGACGAGCGCCCGTACTGTCGGGCGCGGGCCAGCCGGCCTCAGGGACGACCACACCCGAGACGATCAGAGGTGCCATGACGGACGCCATGAAGGACGCCACCGGCCCCACCGCTCCCGCCGCCGGTTTCGCGGACATCCCGACGACCACGCTGGCCGACCTCCTCGGCCGGGCGCAGGTCATGGACATCGGCGTCCGCCCACTGTGGTCGCCGGTGCCGCGCGTGGCCGGGCCGGCCTTCACCGTGCGGTGCCCTCCCGGTGACAACCTCATGCTGCACGCGGCCATTCACCGTGCCGCCCCGGGCTCCGTCATCGTCGTCGAGTCCGGCGACCTGGACTACGCCCTGGCGGGCGGCAACGTGTGCGCCGTGGCTCAGCGCCGCGGCGTCGCGGCCTTCGTGCTGGACGGTCTGATCCGCGATCTGGGCGAGGTCCGCGAGGCGGGCTTCCCCGTGTTCGCCCGGGGCGTCATCCCGATCCCGGGCGGCAAGAAGGCCGTGGAGCCGCTGAACACGGAGGTGACCTGCGGCGGGGCGAAGGTGAACGCCGGCGACGTCGTGGTCGCCGACGAGGAGGGCGTCGTGGTCGTCCCGGCCGCCCGCCGCGAGGAGATCCTCGCCGCCGCACGGGCGAAGCTGGCCAAGGAGGCGGACGAGACCCTCGACGCGTGGGAGGCGGCCCACCACGCCCGTGTCGAAGGGATCCTACGCGAGCAGGGCTTCGAGGAGTGACCTCCCGCGCGGGCCGCGTCTCCCGGCCGGATCACATCGACGGGGTCCGGGCGTAGACCCCGCCCTCGGTGTCGAGGACGGTGACCCGGGACACGTAGTCCCAGGAGCCACTGCCGGGCTTGACGTCGGCGACGGCGTACCAGGCGCCCCAACCCGGCTTGCCGGGCAGCTCGATGAGCTTGCCCCGCACCGTCCCGTCGGCCGTTTCGACCTCGACGCTGGACGCGGTGCCCTTGCCGCCGTAGTACACACCGGAGAGGTAGACACGACTGCTGTCGCCCTCGGACTGCACTCCGACTCCGGGAGTGTTCCGATCGATGTTGCCGTCGACCACGCTCCGGAACTGCGGCTCGTCGGGCATGGAAGGCGTCGTCCAGTACTTGCCCTCCGCCGTGAGCCACAGCTCGAAGCCGGGGGCCGCCGTCACGTGTTCACCCGAGGCGACGACACGCGGCGTCGGGGCCGGAGCCGCCGAGGAGGCGGACGGCGAGGGCGAGACGGACGCGGGCGCCGCGGGAGGCGCGTCGTGGGCGGCGCCGGGTTCCGTGCCGCGCAGCACGACCACGGCCAGCGGGACCAGCAGCAGCCCGCATCCCGCGCCGAGTACGGCCGTCCGCCGCCTGAGCCGGATCCGCCGCCCTAGGCGCTCCACGTCCGCCAGCGGCAACGGGGAGGGCCTGAGCTCGTGTGCGGCCTCGGCCAGTGCCTGGCGCAGCCATGCGGCCTCGGTGTGTCCCGGACCTGATTCTGCTTCGGTTCTGGGGTGGTTCATCAGCTGGCTCCGGTGACGGGGTGGGAGCGGTCGGAGGCGGGGGATGCGGCGAAGGCCGCGAAGGCCGGGTGGGAGCGCAGAGCCGCGAGGCCGCGCCGCGCATGGGTCTTGACCGTTCCGAGCGAGCAGTCGAGCACCTCGGCGATGGCGGTTTCGGGAAGGTCCTCCCAGTAGCGCAGCACGAGCACCGTCCGCTGCCGGGCGGAGAGAGTGGCGAGCGCCTGCGTGACCGCGGCGCGGCGCTCGACGGACTCGGCGTGGCCGTTGTCCGGCTGATGCACCCGCTCGGGCAGGAACGGCATCAGCAGATGCGTGACCCGTCTTCTGCGGATCCGGCTGAGGTTGTTGTTGACGAGGGAGCGTCGTACGTAGAGGTCGACGTCGTCGGGCGGGATGCGCCCCCAGCGCGCGTACACCTTGGCCAGGGTGGTCTGCACGAGATCCTCGGCTTCGTGGTGGTCGCCGGTGAGCAGGACGGCGGTCCGTAGCAGACGGGTCCAGGCCGCACTGGCGTAGGCGGCGAAGTCGGTGCTCCCGGAGGAGCCTGCGAATCTCTCGTACTGCGGCACGAACGCGGTTCCCTGTGGGTCGGGTACGGGGAGGAATGGAGCCGGAGAGCTCCGGGGCGGGGGCCGCGCGGGCCCCCGCCCGGGAGGTCAGCGCAGCTTCAGCTGGGCGTAGATCTTGCCCTTGGTGTCGTGGACGGTGATCCGGGAGACGTAGTCCCAGGAGCCGCCGCCCGGCTTGACGTCGGCGACGGCGTACCAGGCGCCCCAGCCGGGCTTGCCGGGCAGCTCGATGAGCTTGCCGTGTACCGTCCCGTCCGCCGTTGCGATCTCGACGCTGGACGCGGTGCCCTTGCCGCCGTAGTAGACACCGGAGAGGTAGACGTGGCTGTCCGTGCCCTCGGCCTGCATCGAGACTCCGGGGGTGCTCCGGTCGATGTTGCCGTCGACCACGCTGCGGAACTGCGGGTCGTCGGGCATGGAAGGCGTCGTCCAGTACTTGCCCTCCGCCGTGAGCCACAGCTCGAAGCCGGGGGCCGCCGTCACATGTTCACCGGAGGCGACGACACGGGGCGTCGGGGCGGTCTTCTTCGCGGTCGGCCGCAGTGGCGTGGAGGCCCGGGCCTTCGCGGCGGAAGCGGCCTGGGTCTGCGCCGTTCCCGCCTGCGCGACCGTGGCGTGCGGTGCCTTCGCGGGTACGGCGTACGCCGCTGTGGTCGTCCCCGCCACGGCGGCGACGACGGCGGCGCAGGCGAGGACCTTCAGCGTCCGTTTCATGAACGGGCAACTCCTCTTGGAACACGGACCCCTGGGGGATCCGGAATGACTGGTGGAAGGAGGGCGCCTCTCCACCCGTTCAAACCCCGCCGGGACCGCTTCCGGATGACACCCCCGCGGGATTTCTTCGCGGAGCGGCTGTGTACGCCGACGCGCGGCCTGGCGCCGGTCCCGCCGCGCTCGGTGCGCGGCGGCGATAATCGCCGGGTGAACGGCGGTGAGGTGCGGCGGCGGCTGCTGGGCGATCTGCTGGCGGTCGGGGCGCCGTACGGGCTGGCGCTCGCTGGTGGGGACGCGGTGCGGGCCCACGGGCTGGTGGACCGGCCCGGCCAGGGCATCGACGTGGCCACCGAGAGCCCGGTCGGGGCGGGGGACATCGTCGCGGCGGTGCGCGCCGGCCTGGAGGAACGCGGCTGGCGGGTGCGGACGTGGGAGACGGAGCCACTCGCGGCTCGGCTCGTGGTCGGTGACCTGGAGGTCGGCGGCGAGGAGGCTGGAACCGGGACCGGAGCCGGGACCGGGACCGGAGCCGAGGCCGGAACCCGAGCCAGGGCCGGGACCGGAGCCGAGGCCGAAACCCGAGCCAGGGCCGGGACCGGAGCCGAGGCCGAAACCGGAACCGGAACCGAGGCCGGAACCCGAGCCAGGGCCGGGACCGAGGCCGGAGCCGGAGCCGAGGCCGGAGCCGGAGCCGGAGCCGGAGCCGGAGCCGAGGCCGGAGCCGGAGCCGGAGCCGAGGCCGGAGCCGGAGCCGGAGCCGAGGCCGGAGCCGGAGCCGAGGCCGGAGCCGCGGCCGGAGCCGGAGCCGGAGCCGGAGCCGCGGCCGGGACCGAACCCGAGGCCGAGACCGAGACCGAGCCCAGGCAGGAGTTCGCCGTGCAGGTGGTCAAGGAGGTGCTGTGGCGGCCGCTGGAGGTGGGCGAGTTCGGCCCGGTCCTCTCGCTCGATGACCTCGTCGGCACCAGGGTGCGCGCGCTGGCCGGTCAGGGCCTCGCCCCCGATCTCGTCGACGTCCACGCCGCCGCCGACCGGTGGAGCCACCCCGAGCTGGAGGAACTCGGCCGCCGCCACGCCGGTGACGTCTTCGACCTCGCCGATCTCCAGACCCGCCTCGTCGGGTCCGAGTGGATCGACGACCGCGCGTTCGCCGCCTGCGGGCTCGACGACCGGGCGATCGACGAGCTACGCCGCTGGGCCCAGGAATGGGCGGACGACATCGGCGAACGGCTCGCGGAGTCCGCGGCGCCACCCGACGACGAGTGACGCCGGCTCCTGCGCGTGACGCGGACCCCGACCCCTACGACCGACACCAGCTCCGAGGACTCACGGTCAGCCGTTGATCACCGTGACCCCTTCCGGCGCCGACACCTCCACCGATCCGTCCCCCTTCACCGCGATGTCCAGCCGCTTCCCCCCGGCCTCGAGACCGGTGACCGTCAGCGGTCCGTACGCGCGGGCGAAGCCCGGGGCGACCGTCAGAGTGCCGGCCGGGATGTCCGCGCTCAGGCCGAGAGCCGACTGGAGGACGAGGACCGAGGACGCCGCCGCCCACGCCTGGGGCCGGCAGGACGCCGGATAGGGCGCGGGACGCGGGCCGGCCTCGGCGCCGTGGCCCGCGAAGAGTTCCGGCAGCCGGGCCTCGAACGCCGCCGACGCCGTCAGCAGGCCGTCCGCCAGCGACGCCGCGGCGTCCGGGAAGCCGGACCTGACCAGGCCGTGCACGGCGATCGCGGTGTCGTGCGGCCAGATCGAACCGATGTGGTAGCCGTACGGGTTGTAGCCCGCCGCCTCGCTGCTCAGCGTGCGCAGACCGTGGCCCGAGTCGAGGTCGCCGCCGGAGAGCCGGGCGGCCAGGAGAGCGCTCTCCTCGTCGTTCAGCAGACCCGTGCCCAGAAGGTGGCCGAAGCCCGAGGTGACCGAGTCGGCCGGCCTGCCGTCGCCGTCCAGCGCGACCGCCGGGTACGGGCCCCGTTCGTCTTCCACCCAGAAGCGCTCGCGGAAGCGGGTGGCGAGCCGGTCCGCCCACTCCTCCCACTCGTCGGCCCCCGGGCGGCCGAAGGACCGCAGCAGCGCCGCTCCGCCGCGTGCGGCCTCGTAGGCGTACGCCTGCACCTCGCACAGCGCGATCGGCGGTTGGGCGAGGCTGCCGTCGCGGTACCGGATGGAGTCGCCGGAGTCCTTCCAGCCCTGGTTGGCCAGGCCCCGGCCCGACTGGTCGACGTACTTGAGGAAGCCGTCGCCGCCGGCGTCCCCCTGGTCGCGCATCCACGCCAGCGCCGACTCGGCGTGCGGCAGCATCCGCTCGACCTGCTCCGACGCCAGGCCCCAGCGCCAGGCGTCGTGGAGCAGGGAGATCCACAGCGGGGTGGCGTCGACCGTGCCGTAGTACACCGGCGGGAGCGAGAACGTGTCGCTGAACGCCGAGGTGTCGCGCCGGACTTCGTGCAGGATCTTGCCCGGCTGCTCCTCGGAGGCCGGGTCGGTGACTCCGCCCTGGCGGCGGGCGAGGGTGCGCAGGGTGCCGGCCGCGAGCTCGGTGCCGAGCGGGAGCAGCATGCGGGCGGCCCAGAGCGAGTCGCGGCCGAAGAGGGTCAGGAACCAGGGCGCGCCCGCGGCGAGGAACTGGTCCGGCCGGTCCCCGGGCGAGCGCGGGTCGGTCAGGCGCAGACGGTCCAGGTCGGCGAGCGACTGCTCCAGCCACCGGTCGAGGCCCCGGTCCGCGCTGCGCAGGACGGGGGTGCGCCACGGCAGGGCGCCGGCGGGGGGCGCCGGGAACTGGTCGCCGTCCGCGTGGGCCGCGGTGCAGCGCAGGGTGACCGTCCACGAGGCGCCGGGGTCCAGGGCGATGTCGTAGGACAGCCGGCCCGTCGGCACGTCCAGCGTGTCGGGCGCGGGGTCACTGACCAGGCGTACGGCGAACCCGTCGCTCGCCCAGGACAGTTCGCCGGTGCCGGCGGCCTGCGCGGATGCCGCCCGGGCCGGGCGGCCCGACTTGACCTGCTCCATGGTGGCGAGGTCCGTGCCGGCCGTGACCGTCAGCCGGAAACGGACCGACTGGGTGCCCGCGTTGGTGACGTCGAGGACCTCCTCCAGCCCTCCGGCCGTCGTGGTCCGGCGGCGGTGCAGGGCGACCGCGGGGTCGGCCGTCACCTCTCCGAGCCCCCGCAGGATCGACCGGAAGTCCGCCCGGTCCGCCCCGCGCAGCCCGTGTCCGACGGGCGCCAGCGGGATGCCCTCGGCCGTGACGGTCAGTCGCGAGAGCGCCCGGCGGTCGCCGTGGAAGAAGCCGTCCGCGCCTCCGTCGAAGGCCCCGTCGGCGCGTGAGATCACGAAGCTGGGCGCGTACAGCGTGACGACCGCGTCGTGCAGGAACGGCTGAAGGCCCTCGGTCACCGCGGGGGGCGGCGTGACCGAGCCGTTGGCGTCCGGGGTCTTGACAGTCGAGTCCAAGGAAGTAGAACCTCTCAGCGTTTGATCGTTCCAAAGACATTAAGTGACTCGTCAGAGCGCTGACAATGCTTTTGGAACGCTAAAACTGCTCCTCGTTCCCTCTGCATGCCGGAGACCGCAATGCCCCGCTCCAGCAACGACCCGCCCGCCAGGGGCGGCCCGGTGACGCTCGCCATGGTCGCGCGCCGGGCCGGGGTCTCCCCGCAGACCGTGTCGAACGCGATCAACTCGCCGGACCTGCTGCGTTCCGAGACCCTGGAGCGGGTCCGCCGTGTGATCGACGAGATGGGCTACCGCCCCAGTCGCGCCGCGCAGACCCTGCGCACCCGCTCCAGCAGGCTGATCGGCTACGGCATCCAGCCCCTGCCGGCCAGCAGTCCCGTCCTCGACCGGTTCCTGCACGCCCTGTCGCAGGCCGCCGACGAGGCCGGTTACCGGATCCTGCTGTTCGCCTGCCGGCCCGGCACCCCGACGCTGGACGGCTACGAGGAACTGCTCGACCAGCACGAGGTCGACGGCTTCGTGCTCAGCGGCACCGAGCACAACGACCCGCGCCAGGCCTGGCTCGCCAAGCGCGGGGTGCCGTTCGTCGCCTTCGGCCGGATGTGGTCGCGACGGCAGATCGGCGACTGGATCGACGTCGACGGCGCCTCGGGCACGGACGCCGCCGTGGAGCACCTGATCGGTCTGGGGCATCGCAGGATCGCCTTCCTCGGCTGGGGGCGCGGCTCATCCGGCGCCGGTGACGACCGCGCCGAGGGCTGGCAGCGGGCCATGAAACGGCACGGGCTGCCGACGCGCGGGCGGCGCGCGCAGAGCGTGAACGACATCGACGCGGCCCGCGCCGCCGTGAAGCCGCTGCTCGACGCGGGGGCGACCGCGGTGGTCGCGGCCAGCGACATGCTGGCGCTCGGCTGCTACCAGACGCTGCGCGAACGCGGGGACGTCCCCGGTCGCGACGTCGCCGTGGTCGGCTTCGACGACTCGCCGACCGCCGGGCTCCTGTCGCCCGCGCTGACCTCCATCGCCCAGCCGCTGGAGGAGGTCGGCCGGGAGTGCGTACGGCTGCTGCTGGCGCGGTTGGCCGCGCCTGACGCCCCGCCCGAACGCATCCTGCTGCCGCCGTCCCTGGTCGTCCGGGACAGCATCCGGGCCGCCCCCGTCGCGGACGGGACCGCGACCGCGACCGCCGTCTGACGACGGGCCGACGGGCCGACGGGCCGACGGCTCAAGGGCCCGGCGGCTCGACAGCCCGACGAACCGACGGACTTGGCGGACACCGGTCACCCCCGGCGAGCACCGTCCCGACCGGAACCATCCCGGCCGGCTGTCCCGATCAGCGCCATCCCGGCCGGCACATCCCGGCCCCGGCTCGGTCGGCACCGCCCCGACCGTCCCCCATCCCGACCCGGACCCGTCCCCACCGTCCCCGTCCCCGTCCCCGTCCCCGTCCTCCCTCTCCCGACCCGGGCCCGTCCCGGTCGGCACCGCCCCGACGGTCCCCGTCCCCACGGGGTCCGCCCCCGTCCCCACCGTCCCCGTCCCCGTCCTCCCTCTCCCGACCCGGGCCCGTCCCGGTCGGCACCGTCTCCGCCCCGTCCCGACCCGTCCCCCTCCGCGTCGGTCCAACCACCCCCGGCCACACCGAGTTCTCCTCTCCTCCACCCCCGGCCGTCTTTCGTGCCGCCGGGCGGAGCCGCACTCACCATCCCCGAATCCTGGAGGTATCCATGTCCCACCGCACGGCTGCCACGGCCCTCGCCACCTGCGCGGCACTGCTCGTCACCGCGGGCTGCTCGTCGAGTTTCGGCGGCGACAAGAAGACCGAGCAGGACACCGGCTCCCACCAGGACCTGCGGGTGCTGATAGCCAGTTCCGGCGACGCCGAGACCAAGGCCGTCAAGGAGGCGGCCGCCGCGTACGCCAAGCAGTCCGGCAACAAGGTGACCGTCGACGTCGCGAAGGACATGAACCAGCAGCTCGCCCAGGCGTTCGCCGGGCACAAGCCGCCGGACGCCTTCTACGTCAACTCCGACCAGTTCGCGAACTACACCAGAGGCGGCTCCCTGTACGCCTACGGTGACCAGGTCAAGGACGCCGACGACTTCTCCGAACAGTTGCGCGCCTCCTTCACCCACGACGGCAAGCTGGTGTGCCTGCCCAAGGACACCTCCACGCTCGCCCTGGCGGTCAACACCGACCTGTGGACGAAGGCGGGGCTCACCGAGAAGGACTACCCGGCGGACTGGGACCAGCTGAAGAAGGTCGCGGGCAAGCTGACCGGGCACGGCGTGACCGGACTGGTCACCAGCGGCGAATACGCGCGGCTGGGCGTCTTCATGAAGGAGGCCGGCGGCTGGATCACCAACGCCGACCAGACGAAGATGACCGCCGACAGCGCGCAGAACGTGCAGGCGCTCCAGTACGTGCAGTCCCTGCTGAAGTCCGGTTCCGTGAAGTACGCCAGCCAGGTCGACACCAACTGGGGCGGCGAGGCCTTCGGCAAGGGCAAGGCCGCCATGACCATCGAGGGCAACTGGCTCGACGGCGCCATGAAGGCCGACTACCCCGACGTGAAGTACAAGGTGGTCCCGCTGCCCGCCGGTCCGGCCGGCCAGGGCACGCTCGCCTTCAGCCAGTGCTGGGGCGTGGCCGCCGAGAGCGCCCACCGGTCGGCGGCCGTGGACCTGGTGACGTACCTCAACTCCAGCGCACAGCAGCTGAAGAACGCCGACGCGTTCGGTGTGATGCCCTCGCGCACCAGCGCCCTGGCCGAGTACGCGAAGCAGAACCCCGCTGCCAAGGCGTGGGTCGACGGCAGCGCCTACGCGCAGGGCCCGGTGACGCTCGCCGGATTCGACAAGGTGCTCGGCCAGTTCAACACCGACCTCGCGGGGCTGGCCACCGCCGACCCGAAGAAGATCCTCGCCGACCTCCAGCGCAACGGCGAACGCGCGCTCACGAAGGGCAACTGACCCACCGTGTCCGCGCGTACGTCACACCACCCCCGGCCGGAGCCGCGTTCCCGCGCCGGCCAGGGGTCCCGTACGGCCGGCCCGCCGGGCGAACCTGACACGCCCGGCGGGCCCGGCCCTGAGTCGGCGGCGCCCGCCCGGCGGGTGGGGCGCCGCTCGGAGGGCGCCTGGGGCTGGCTGTTCGTCAGCCCCGCGGTGCTCGTCCTCGGCCTGTTCCTGGTCCTGCCGACGCTGATGGCGCTGTGGGTGAGCCTGCTGCACTGGGACGGGCAGTCCAACCCGTTCAGCGCGCAGGCGGACTTCGCCGGCCTGGACAACTACCGGGCGCTGCTCACCGAGGACGGCCTCGACCGCACCCTGTTCGCGACCTCGCTGCGCAACACCGTGTACTACGTGCTGCTGACCGTGCCGCTCCAGACCTTCCTCGCGCTGGGTCTGGCGCTCGTCGTCAATCAGCGGCTGCTGCGTGCCCGGAGCGCCCTGCGCACCGCGTTCTTCTTCCCTTCCGTCACCAGCTCGATCACGGTGTCCACCATCTTCCTGTTCCTGTTCCAGGGCAGCGGTGCCGTCAACACGGCGCTGTCCTGGATCGGGCTGAAGGGCCCGAACTGGTTCAACGACCCGCGGGGAGTGCTGTCCCTGCTGCTCGGCGGCCTGGGCGTCGTCGACACCGGTCATCCCTCGGGCGTGCTGGCCGACCACTCCTTCATGGGGCTGTCCTGGTTCGAGTGGCTGTCCGGGCCGTCGGTCGCGATGTGCACGATCATCCTGCTCGCGGTGTGGACGACGTCCGGCACCTTCATGCTGATCTTCCTCGCGGCGCTCCAGGACGTGCCGCGCGAGCTGGAGGAGGCGGCCGCGATCGAAGGCGTGAGCCGCTTCCAGTTGCTGCGGTACGTGACGCTGCCCGCGCTGCGGCCGGTGCTGTTCCTCGTGCTCACCCTCGGTCTGATCGCCACCTGGCAGGTCTTCGACCAGGTGTACGTCATGAGCCAGGGTGCCCCCGGCAACACGACGCTCACGCCGGCCTTCCTGTCCTACTCGACCGCGTTCGACGACGCGGACTTCGGCCAGGGCGCGGCCATCGCCTTCATCCTGCTCGTACTGATCCTGACCATGACGGCCCTGCAGCGCCTTCTGCTGCGCGAGCGCGCCGCCCGTCCCCGGAGGAACCGATGAGCGCGCATTCCACGGCCGCCCGGGCGCAGGGGCGTCCGGTGCTCGGGCGCTTTCCCCGGCCCCTGCGGATCCTCGGGTACGCGCTGGTGGTGGGGCTCGGGCTGCTGTATGTCCTGCCGTTCGCCATCCAGTTGGCGACCGGGTTCAAGACGGACCCGGACGCGGCGAACCATCCGCTCGGGCTGTTCCCGGTCACTCCGACGACCGCTGCCTACCAGCGGCTGTTCGGGATCAGCCAGGCCGGGGAGGGTGTGCCGTTCCTGCGCTGGCTGGGCAACTCGGTGTTCGTCGCGGTCGTCATCACCGCGGGGCGGGTGCTGTTCGCCTCCATGGCCGGGTACGCGCTGGCCCGGCTGCGCTTCCCGGGCCGCACCCTGCTGTTCGGGTTCCTGCTCACGATCATCGCAGTGCCGCCCGTGGTGCTGCTGATCCCGCGGTTCCTGGTGCTCAACGCCTTCGGGCTGTTCGACACCTACGCGGCCATGATCCTGCCGCTGCTGGTGGACGCGGCGCAGGTGTTCATCATGAAGCAGTTCTTCGAGTCGATCCCCCGGGAGGTGGAGGAGGCCGCGCGGGTCGACGGCGCCGGTGTCTTCCGCACCTTCTGGTCGGTCGTCCTGCCGATGGCCCGGCCGGCCCTGATCACCGTGACGATCCTGGCCTTCCAGGGCTCCTGGAACGAGTTCACCCACTACCTGGTGGCCACCCAGTCCAGCCAGTACGAAACCCTGACCACCGGCCTCGCCCGCATGGTCTCCGGCAGCCTGGGCGGCGGCACCCAGTACCCCCTGAAACTCGCCGCGGCCCTCCTGTCCACCCTCCCCGTGGCCATCCTCTTCTTCTCCTTCCAACGCCACTTCGTCCAGGGCGCGAACGCGGGAGCGGTCAAGGACTAGGACGACCACACCAAGCCACCCACCGAGCGGCGCGGGCCCTGCGCGCCGCGGCGGGCGGCACAACCCGCCGCGCCGTCCATAACGTTTCTGCAGGTCAGCATGGGCTTTCCGTGATCACCTGGGACGGTGACCCGGATGAGAGCCCCGCAACCCGCCCTGCCTGGGCGCGGTTGTCCCCCGTGATTGGCAAGAGACCATCAGGAGGGGATCGCCATGGCCATTCCGCAGGTCGCGCGCCTTGTCACCGCCCTTGGTGCCGCCATCGCGCTGGTTTTCACCTCGGCGACGGGCGCCAGTGCCGGCCCATTCGGCTCGACACCGGTTCAGACCTTCGAGTACAGCGTGGGCGGCGTGACCATGAAGGTCCCCACGGGCTGCATGTTCACGCACATCATCCGCGGCAGCGCACTCCGGATCACCTACCAGAACGCCGGTGGCGACTGCGCCTTCGTGGGGGCGCTCAGCAGTGGCTTCTGCAACTGGCGGATCGACTTCACCTACGCGGACACCGGCAACCGCACCTACCGCACCTCGCGCGGCAGGACGCACGACGAGTGCAAGATCGACCCCATGCGGAGCAACTCTCCTCAGATGCTTCCTCGTTATGGCAAGACATGCGCCCACCTCTACGTCAACGGCGTGCGGCGGGTGAGTCAGTGCCATCACGTCACGAAGTGAGCCGAGTATGAGCGAGCAGCAGCGGCAGCAGGGGAAGGCGGCTGGACCGGCGGAGGAGCGAGCCGACGCGATGCGGCGGAGAGCCGGGCCCTGCGGCTTCGTCGTGGGGTTCGGCGTCGTCCTTGCCTTCTTCGCCTTCTTTCCCGGGTTGCCGCATGTCATCGACTGGGGTGCTCTTCTTGGGGCGTTGGGGGTGGGGTTGTTCGCGCGGTGGGGGTGTCGGGCGTGGGTGAGGAGGGGTTCGGGTTCTCGGGGTTAGGGCGGCGGGAGGCTGCGGCGAGGGTCAGGGTGATCGTCGTCGAGGCCGCTGCTGTTGCCGTCATCGCCGTGGCGGGGGACGTGAGTTGGGCGATCGTGCCGGCCAGGGCGGCGCTCGCGCCCTGGAGGGTGAGCATGCCCGCGGAGTGCAGGCCCAGGGCGTGGCCGGCCAGTTCGTCGGGGGTCGAGGCCATCAGGCGCTCCTGCTGGACCAGGCTCGCGCCGAAGCCGACGGAGGCGAGGGTCACCAGGCAGGCGGCCACCGGTACGGACGGGTGGAGGACGAAGAGCAGGTACGGGGCGGCCAGCAGCAGGAGCAGCGGCGTGGCCGCCCGGCGGCGTACCGCCGGAGGCAGCAGGCGGCCCACCGTCACATCGCCGGCCAGCATCCCGAACGCCGCGCACGCGAACAGCGTGCCCGCCGCCGCGGGGCTGTAGGAGACGTACAGGGACTCGCAGCCGACCACCAGGCCGTTGGGGAGCCACAGGCCCAGGTAGGTCAGACGGCGCGGGCGGGACGACCAGAGCAGGGCGTTGGTGCGCCAGGTCGCCGAGACGGACGGGCGGCCGGAGGTGCGCGGACGCCGCCGGGTCAGGCCGAGGCGGAGCACCGCCGCCGCCACGGCGTAGAGCGCGGCGGACAGCAGCAGCGAGACCCGCGGTGACAGGGCCGCCACCAGCACCCCGCCCGTCGCGAACCCGATGATCTGCATGATGCCGCTCATCATGTTGAACACCGAACGCCCGAGCAGATAGCCGTCCTTGGACAGGATCTCGTTCAGCAGGCCCCAGCGGACTCCCCCGCCCAGGGAGGCGACCAGCCCCTGCGCGAGGATCACCGCGAAGACCGCCCACAGCGCCAGACCGGGCACCGCCAGCAGCGCCGTGCCCGCCGCGAAGGACAGGCAGACGCCCACCAGCGCACGCCTCGGCGGCAGCCGGTCCGATCCGGACAGGAAGAGGGTCGCGCCGAGCACCTGGGCCAGCGAGGGCCCGAACATGCTCACCGCGGAGAGCAGCGGCGAGTCCGTCGCCCGGTACACCAGGGTGCCGAGCGCGAGTCCGCTCGCCGTCTGGGCCACCGTCTGCGCACAGGACGCGAGGAAGAGCGGCGTGAACTCCGGGGTGCGGAAGAGCTGCTGGTAGCTGCGCATGCGCCGGAGTCTCGGGCGGGAACGGGGCCGGTGGTTATTGTTTCGCGCAGTCGCGAAAGGTCGCCGGGGAGGGGCAGTCCATGGGCCTGTGGCATTTCAACGCCGACACACTCGCCGGGAGCCGGTTCGTGCTCTCACCGCTCGCCGAGACCTTCGCGAGCCTGAAACTGCTGCACGCGGGCTCCGGCAACCACCCCGGCGAACAGGCGTGGCTGCGCGCGCACCTGCCCGCCTACCGGCGCCTCCTCGTCGGCGACCCCGTCACCGCGCTCCTCGTCCGCGCCGGACTGGGCCGGGACTGGATCGCCGACTTCCTCACCCCCACGCCACTGGACGAGGAGTCCTTCGAGGAAGGCGTCGAGCGGGTGCGCGCCGCCGACCCGGAGGCGGCCCGAGCGCACCTGCGGACCTCGCTCGCGGGACCGCTGCCGGCCGCGCTGGAGCGGGACGACCTGCCCGAACGTGCGGCCCGGCTCCTGGAGTACGTCTGGGCGGACACCGTACGGCCCTCCTGGACCCGGCGGCGGCACGTCCTCGAAGCCGATGTCGTCGCACGGACCGCGCAGGTCAGCCGGGGCGGCTGGGCCGCGGTGCTGGACACCCTGCGGCCGGGCACGCGCTGGCTCGGCGAGAACCGGTTCCAGGTCAACCTGCACGAGTATCCGCCGCGCGAGCTCTCCGGCGCCCAGCTCGTCTTCGTGCCGGTCACCCCGAAGACCGGCTGGGTGGCGTGGGACGAGCCGCGGCGCCGCTACGCCGTCGTCTATCCCTGCGCCGGCGCCCTCGCCGACACCGACGCGCGCCGCGCCTCCGTGCCCACGGGCCTCGGGGCCCTGCTGGGCCGCGCCCGCGCCGAGGTCCTGCTCCTGCTCGCCTCCCCGCTCAGCACCACCCAGCTGACCGCCGTGACCGGCCAGACCCTGGGCTCCGTGGGCCGCCACCTGCGCGTACTCCTTGACGCGGGCCTGGTGCAACGCCGCCGGGCCGGACGCTCGGTCCTGTACTCACGGACCGGCGCGGGCCAGGTCCTCGTCGAGGCGGCGGCTTCTCGGGGCACTAGCATCCGCTCATGACGACTTCAGACAGCAGCAGCGAACTCGCCCCGGACTCCCCCCTGACCGTGGAGATCGGCGCCCTTCAGGGCGGGGCGGCCGGACTCGGGCAGTACGCGGGGCAGGTCGTGCTCATCGTGAACGTGGCGTCCAAGTGCGGGCTCACCCCGCAGTACGCCGGACTCGAACAACTGCACGAGCGGTATGCGGCGCAGGGCTTCACCGTGCTCGGCGTGCCGTGCAACCAGTTCATGGGGCAGGAGCCGGGCAGCGCCGAGGAGATCGCCGCGTTCTGTTCCGCCACGTACGGAATCACCTTCCCCATGACCGAGAAGGCCGAGGTGAACGGGGAGGGACGCCACCCGCTCTACGAGCGTCTGACCGGCTTCGCCGACGCCGAGGGGTACACCGGGGACATCCGCTGGAACTTCGAGAAGTTCCTGGTCGGACGGGACGGCAAGGTCGTCGCCCGGTTCTCCCCGCAGACCGCCCCCGAGGCCGCCGAGCTGGTCACGGCTGTCGAGGAGCAGCTCGCCTGACGAGCCGCTCCCTCTGAGGTGAGCGGTCCGCCGGCCCGGGGCCAGGGCTCCCGGGCCGGCGGACGGTCACTTCTTCAGCTCGTCCGGGCACGGAGTGCCGCGCGGGAGCTGGTACGGCGCCGCCAGCCGGTACGTGCCCGGCTTCGGCGCGAGCAGCTCGGTCCACTTGTCGCCCTGGGCGTCCTGCTCCGTCTCCATGAGGCAGCCGTTGACGTTGTCGTACGTCTTCGGCTCGCCCTCGGCGCGATGCTTGGAGACGTCGGTCTCCTGGGGCGCCTTGAGGCTCTTGCCCTGGTCGTCGACGAGGCTCAGCCAGGGCGAGTACGGGATGCGGATGAGGATGCGGCCCGCCTTGCGTACCTGGAGGGTCATCTCGCCCTGCTCGGCGCGTTCGACGACCGCGTCCGGCTCGGCGAGCGGCGCCGGGTCGGTGACCTTGAACAGCTGCCAGTTGGCGTCGCCCCAGATCTGCTTCAGGTACGGCATGCCCTCCTGCACCAGCGCGCGTTCACGCTCGCCGCCGTTGCCGTCGACCTCGCCCTTGGGCAGCACCACGTAGTGCACCGCCCACCGCTGCAACCAGTCGTGGTAGTTCGCCGAGTTGAGCGTGTCGTCGTAGAAGAGCGGGTTGCGCTGCATGTCGGCCTGGCGGTTCCAGCCGCGGGCCAGGTTGACGTAGGGCGCCAGCGCGGAGGCCTCGCGGTGGGAGCGGGCGGGGACCACCTCGACGCGGCCCTTCTCCGCGCCCGCCCGCTGCAACTGGTTGACCAGGGGGGCCAGCTCACGCGCCCAGGAGGCGGCGGGAGTGGTGTTGACGGTGTCGTCGACCGACTTGAACCCTATCCAGCCGACGAAGCCGACGACGGCCACCACGATCGCGTACCAGGTGCGCGATCGCGGGACCGCGAACGGCAGCGCCGCCACCAGCACCACCCCCGCGAACAGCATGGCCAGCCGGGTGATGTTGGAGCCGATCTGGGAGCTGATCAGCCAGACCATGACGATCGCCAGGCCGTACACCGCGGACGTGATCCGGACCGTCTTCCAGTCCCGGGGGACGAGGACGACGGCGAGCACGGCGTAGATCAGCGGCAGGATCACCGAGGCGAACGCCATCGGCTGGGTGCCGGAGAAGGGGAACAGCCATGCCGACACGGCCACCACCGCGGCCGGGGCCAGGCCGAGCGCCCAGAAACCCGGGCGGCGCTTCTGGAAGAACAGCGCGACCGCGATCAGGCCCACGAACAGGCCCGCCACGGGCGAGGACATGGTGGCGAGCGCGGCCAGCGGGGCCGCGACCAGCGCCTTCGCCCAGCGTTTGAAGCGCCAGCGGTGCGGCCAGCAGAACACGGCAGCGACCGCGCCCAGCGCGAACATGGTCCCCAGGCCGTAGGTCACCCGGCCCGACATCGCGTTGCACAGCAGGCCGAAGACGCCGATCAGCGCGGCCCACAGGGGGTTCCTGACCGAGGGGCTGCGGATGAGGACCAGCATCAGCAGGCCCGCCGAGACGGTGCCCGCGATCATCATGGTCGTACGGACGCCGAGGAGGGACATCAGGTACGGCGACACCACGCTGTACGACACCGGGTGCATGCCGCCGTACCAGGCGAGGTTGTACGCCGAGTCGGGGTGCCGGCCGACGAACTCGGCCCAGGCGTCCTGCGCCGCGAGGTCGCCGCCGCTGTTGGCGAGCGTGAAGAACCAAATGACGTGCAGCAGGCCTGCCAGGGCGGTGACGGACAGTACGGGGTGCCGCAGCATCCGCTCCCGGACCGCCATGACCGCGGCCCGGACACGGGACCCTCCGCCGTCCTGTTCCCCGTTCCGGCCGCCTCCAGGGCCGTCCGCCGGGCCGTCCGCCGGGCCGTCCTGCCGACGGTGGTCGTCATTCGTGTCCGTCGCCGACGCGCCTATTCGCGGTCCCTCCCCCGGGCGGCCCGGATCGGCGTCGTCGGCGCGTGTCGGATCCGCTGTGGCCACCTGACGGCTCTCCCCGTGTCCTGTTCCCTGTTCGCGGCCGCGTCCCGCGACCGGCGACGTGTCCGTTTCGTGACGCTAGCACGCACCCCGCCGGGCCAGCTCCCGGGTGGGGCTGCCCGACGGGGTGGGCGGGGGCGGCGACGGCCGCCGGGATGACGCGGAGATCAGCCGACGCGGGTCAGCTTGGCCGGGAAGCCCGGCTCGGCGAGATCGTCCTGGAGGGCCACGGGCACCTGTACGGCGCTCTCGGCGCCCTCACCGACGGTGAGCATGCCCACCTCCGTGCCGGCCTTCGCGGTGTGCGGCAGCGCGTCCTTGGTGGTGAGGGACAGCTTCAGCCGCAGGCCGCCCCAGCCGACCGCGGTGACGTCCTTGGTGACGACGACCGGCGTGTGGCCGCCGAGCTGGTCGTCGACGTACCCGACGACGTCGCCCTTCTTCAGGATCTTCGCCGAGGTCGGCACCTTTTGGGCGGCGAGCAGCGCGGTCTTGCTGACCGAGTTGACCAGGTCGAGGATCGACTGTGCCTTGTACTGGGCCAGGATCGCGCCGACGATGGTCACCGTCCGGCCACCGACCTCCTTGCGGGCCGCGAAGAGCAGGTTGCCGCCGGCCGCGGTGGTGGAGCCGGTCTTGATGCCGATCGCGCCGATGGTGTACGGCAGCTGGTTGAAGTTGGTCCAGTACTTCCCGGTCGGGTCCGTCCAGCTCGCCGCGCTGGTGATGGCCACCATGGCCGGGATCCTCATGGCCGCGTTGCCGAGCTTCACCTGGTCCTCGGCGGTGGAGACGGTGGTCTTGTTCAGGCCCGAGGGGTCGGTGTACGTCGTGTTGGACATTCCGAGTTCCTTGGCGGTGGCGTTCATCTTCTTGACGAACTCCGCCTCGGAGCCGGCGTCCCAGCGGGCCAGCAGGCGCGCGATGTTGTTCGCGGAGGGGATCATGACGGCGGACAGGGCCTGCTTCTCGGTGAGGAAGCTGCCGGCCTTGACGTTGTCGAGCGTGGACTCGCCGTCCTTGTTGTAGCCGGCCTCCTTCTCGGCCGTCGGGTCGACCTCGATCTTCGGGCCTTCCTCGTCGACCTTCAGCGGGTGCTCGCGCAGGATGATGTACGCGGTCATGGTCTTGGCGACCGAGCCGATGGGGACCGGCTTCTGCTCGCCGAAGTGGTCCATCGTGCCGACGCCGTCGACGTCCATCCAGCCCTGGCCCTCGTCCGGCCAGGGCAGCTTCACCGGGTCGCCGTCGAAGGTGTAGGTGTCCTCGGCGGTCAGCGCGAGGCTGGTTTCCGGCAGCGTTCGCACGGACTGCACGACCGCAAAGACGATCACCAGGAGCAGGACCAGCGGGGTCCAGATCTTGACCCGGCGCACCGTGGTGCGCAGCGGGGTCTCCGGGGGCGGCGGAGTGTTCGTGAGCTCGGCCAGCAGGTCCAGCGGCGGCTTGGGCGGCAGCGGCTGCTGGGTGGTGCGCTCGGGGCCGAGCTGCGGGACGGCGACCCTGGGGTCCGCGGGCGCGGGCTTGGGCGCGGACGTCGGCGGCTGCGCGGGCGTCGGCGACTTCGGGAGCTGCGGCTTGCGGGCCGGCGGGGCGTCGTGCGGCTTGAGCGCGACGAACTTGCTGGTCCGCTCCGCCTCGGCCTCGGGGGCCTGCTTCTTGGCGCCGCCCAGCTTGAGCATGGTCGTGGGCTGGTCGACCTGGGGCTTGGCGGCACCGCCGAGCTTCAGCATGGTGGTGGGCTGGTCCACGGGCGGCTTCTCACCCGGACCCGCGTCACCCTCGGGCGCCTTGTCGTCCTCGGCGCGCTTGCCGTCGCCGGAGGGCTTGCCGTCGCCCTCGTCGCCGTCCCGGTCGTCGTCACCGGCCTCGGGGGCGTCGTCCTCGGCACGCTCGCCGGCGCCGTCCTCGGGCGCCTCGGCGTCCTCCTCGGGCTCAGCCACGGCCTTGGCACGCTCGGGGGCCTCGGACGCGGTCCCGGCCTCGGCCTCGGTATCGGCCTCGGCACGCTCGTCGTCGTCGTCGGAGGAAGCGTCGGCGTCCTCCGCGTCGGAAGCGTCCGCCGCGGCCTCGTCGGCGTCCTGGGGCTCAGCCTCGTCCTTGCCGCGCGCGGCGCCCTCGGGCTCCTCCGCGTCGCTCTCGGGCGCGGCCCCGGCCTTCGCAGGCTCGGGGTCGTCGGCGTCGTCGGAGTCGTCGGCGTCCTTCTTGGCCTCCGAAGCCTCCGCCTCCTCGGTGTCGTCCCCGGACGCGGCCTCCGCGTCCTTCCCGTCCGCGTCGGAGTCCACCCGCGCGGCCGCCGCAGCACGCAGGCGTGTGTCCCCCGCCCCGTCGGTCTCGTCGCCGTCGGCGGCGGCCTCGGAGGCCTCCTCCTCGCTCTCCGCGGCACCCTCGGTGTCATCCGCGTCGCCGGTGTCGTCGGCGTCGTCGTCGGTCTCCGACTTCGTCTTCACATCCCGTACCGAAAGCACCCGAGTGGCCGTGTCGACCCCGCCGCGCCCCTCGGAACCGCCGGACGCGCCGGACGCGCCGGCCTCGTCCGACTCCCCGGTCAACGCGATGCGCGGGTCGCCCGCCTCGTTCCTGGACTCGGGAACCGAGTCCGCGCTCCCCGACGTCGTTCGTGCCGACGACTCGCGCTGCTTCGACCTGTCGGGGGACTCGCCCGCCACCGATGCCTCCTCATGTGCCGCACGCCCAACGTGCCGCTACCGAACCGTGAATCACGATCTGAACCGCCACCCGGACGACGCAGCCGAACCGTTGGCCGTACCGCTGTCCGAACCATGTACCAGTGTCCTGTGTACGGGCCAAACCCACGCGGTAGACGAGAACGACATAGCTACCGGTTCCCTTACGAACCGGTCACGCACCCTCGACAGACCAATGTGAGAGGGGTCACCCTGTCTTTCATCCACGCGGGGAGGCATGGATGGGCAGGAGCCGCAGAACACTTCCGGAGGAGCTTCTGCTGCTGGCATTGGACCCGGCCACGGGTACCACTGCACAGCCGCAGTCGCTCGACCTGGGTCTGGCCGGAGCGCAGCTAGTGGAGCTGGCGCTGGCCGGACGGATAGCCCCAGACGGGGATCGTATCGCCGTGGTGGCGCCACGGCCGACAGGAGATCCAACTCTGGACTGCGCGTTGGAGTTGCTGCGAAGGCGCGGCGCTCCGGTTCGCGCCGTCCACTGGATCGGCGGGCCGCGTCTCGGGCTCCGCCAGACGTATCTCTCGCATCTGGAGCGGTGCGGCATGGTGCATGCCGTGGCCGGCCAGATGTGCGGGGTGCTGCCGACAACTCGCTACCAGGCGACGGACACCGAGATCAGCCGGGAGATCAGGGCCCGGCTGGACTCCGCGATCCGCACCGGCGTACCGCCGGACCCGCGGACCGCGGCGCTCGCCGCGCTGGCGCACGCGGTCGGCCTCGGCAAGCACCTGTACCCCGGCAACGAGGGACGGTCGTCACGGTCCCGGCTCAGGGACCTGATCCGGCACGACCCCATGGGCGGCCTCGTGGCGCACGCCGTGATGGACGTCCAGAACGGCGTGGGGGCACAGCCGCGCCGCGGGGCGGGCGCCAGGCCCGCGGCGGAACCCGCTCGCGGCGTTCCGATGCAGCCACGCCACGGCTCCATGGCCCGTGCCGTGGCCCACTGAGCCGCGCAGCACAGCGCCACACCGCACGACGCAGCACCGCAGAGCGACAACGCCGCACCGCAGTCCCCCGTCCCGGAACGACGGTCCGGGAGCCGCAGGTTCGACAGGAGCGGCGGGACCGTACACCTCGTACGCGTCCCGCCGCCCTCGCAGCCACGTCCGGGTGCACAGGGCGTTGCCGAACTGACGTGTACTCGCTGCATATCCGGCGTTTTCCAGCGGTAGTAAGCACCTTGGTGGCAATCTGCTCAGCAGCAGATACGCAAAGTAGAGGCATGCGGCCGGAGGTGCACGTCCCGTGGCGTCCAATGTCAATCCCACTGTCAGGCGACGCCGACTAGGCCAGGAGTTGCGCAAGCTGCGCGAGAACAAGGGCATGACGGCCGAGGAGGTGGCCGAGAGGCTGCTGGTGTCGCAGTCGAAGATCAGCCGCCTGGAGAACGGCCGGCGCAGCATCAGCCAGCGTGACGTCCGCGATCTGTGCGGGGTCTACGAGGTGGAGGACCACCGGATCGTCGACTCGCTCATGCAGATGGCCAAGGACTCGCGCCAGCAGGGCTGGTGGCACTCCTTCGGCGACATCCCCTACAGCGTCTACATCGGCCTGGAGACGGACGCGGCGAGCCTGCGGATCTACGACCCCCAGGTCGTTCCCGGACTGCTTCAGACCCGCCAGTACGCGGAGGCGCTCATCGCGGGCGCCCTGCCGGAGACGGCGCCCGCCGACATCGAGAAGCGGGTGCAGGTAAGAATGCGGCGGCAGGAACGAATCTCCGCCGCGGAGAACCCGTTGCGACTGTGGACGGTCCTGGACGAGGCCGCCCTGCGCCGGGTCGTCGGCAGCCCCGCCCTGATGCGGGAGCAGTTGGAGCACCTGGTCGAGCAGACCCGGCTGCCGCACGTGACCGTGCAGGTCATCCCCTTCGAGATGGGCGCGCACCCGGGCCTCAACGGGCAGTACGCGATCCTGGAGTTCCCGGACACGGCGGACTCCAGCGTCGTCTACATCGAGGGCGTCACCAGCGACTTGTACCTGGAGAAGGCGAACGACGTACAGAAGTACAGCGTGATGTACGAGCACCTGCGGGCGCAGGCGCTGAACGTGGAGCAGTCACGGCAGTTCATCGCGAATATCGCCAAGGAACACACGCATTGAGTGCCGCAGCTTGAAGGTGCCGCACGGTACACCTTCACCAGGCCAAAGCGGAAGACTCCATTGGAATATGCCATCCGTAAGGATGAATAGTCCCTTCGGACCCGGAGTGCGGCGGGTAGCGTCGATCACGCCATCGATCAACAACGGTGGCGCAATCCACTCCACTCGCAATCCGGAGCAGAAATGGCAATTCGTCAGGGCGCCAGGGAGACGTGGACCAAGTCCTCGTACTCCACGGGCAACGGCGCGTGCGTCGAAGTCAAGTCACCGGTGGTCGCGGCCATGGCGGTCCGGGACTCCAAGGTCTCCTCGGGACCGGTGCTCGACTTCCACGCCGCCGCATGGAACACGTTCGTGACGTCGCTCAAGGCTTGAGAAGACAACCGCACGACAACTGCAACAAGCACCAGCTGATGAGCCCTCTCGACGAGTTCGCCGTCCTTGCCGAGGGGGCTCCGCTGTGCCCGGACGCCGACCCCGTCCGATTTCATTCACGTACATGAACCAAGGTCAGCAAGGCGAACATCTTTGCCCGCTCTTGACCTGACGCTTGCTTGTCGTGCCCGCGCCATCGAACCCACGATGAGCGGGCGCTTCGCGACCTTCCTCGCCCCTACCCCGTTCAGGCGAAGTGCCAGCCAGCTGAGCGGAGTTCACAAGGCGGACCTTGGAAGGGAGCCATGAACCCATGAACAGTCTCGACTGGGCCGTACTCATCGGCTACTTCGGTGTCATGGTGGCCATCGGCGTCTGGTCCCACCGGCGCGTCGACGACGTCAGCGACTTCTTCACCGCGGGCGGCAAGATGCCCTGGTGGCTGTCGGGCATCTCGCACCACATGTCGGGCTACAGCGCGGTGATGTTCACCGGTTACGCCGGCATCGCCTACACCTACGGTGTCACGTCCTTCGTCACCTGGTCCTTCCCCATCGCGCTCGGCATCGCCATCGGGTCGAGGCTGTTCGCCCCGCGGATCAACCGGCTGCGGTCCCGGCTGCACGTGGCCTCGCCGCTCGAATACCTGAAGAACCGCTACAACCTGCCCACCCAGCAGGCCCTCGCCTGGTCCGGGATGCTGCTGAAGGTCGTGGACGTGGCCTCCAAGTGGGCCGCCATCGCCACCCTGCTGTCCGTGTTCACGGGCATGTCCCTCAACCACGGCATCCTGATCACCGGCGTGATCACCGCCTTCTACTGCACCATCGGCGGTCTGTGGGCCGACGCCCTCACCGAACTGGGCCAGTTCGTCATCCAGCTCCTGGCCGGCATCACCATGTTCGTGGCCGTGGTCGCCGAACTCGGCCCACACGGCGGCTTCTTCGGCGTCTGGGACGACCCGGCGCTGCACGGCCACGCCAAGCCGCTGGTCGGCCCGTACGGGACGGTGTTCCTGCTCGCGTTCCTCTTCATCAAGCTGTTCGAGTACAACGGCGGAATGCTCAACCAGGCGCAGCGGTACATGGCCACGGCGTCCGCCCGTGAGGCCGCCCGCTCCGCGCGGCTCTCCGCCGTCCTGTGGCTGGTCTGGCCGCTCGTCCTGTTCTTCCCGATGTGGATGTCGCCGCTGCTGGTCCACGCGCAGAAGCCGGACGGCTCCGACTCCTACGCCCTGATGACCGAGCAGTTGCTGCCCCACGGCCTGCTGGGGCTGGTGATCGTCGGCTTCTTCTCGCACACGATGGCCATGTGCTCCTCCGACGCCAACGCCATCGCGGCCGTCTTCACCCGGGACATCGCGCCCGTCGTCTCCGCGCGGGCGCGGGCCTGGAACCAGCGCAGCGGGCTGGTCGCCGCCCGGCTGACCACGGTGGTCTTCCTCGCGCTGTCCATGGCGGTGGCCACGCAGGTCAACTCGCCGACCTTCAAGGACATCATCACCGTCGTCATCAAGTGGGTCGCCGGTCTCATGGGACCGATCGCCATCCCGATGATGCTGGGCCTGCTCCGCCCGTTCCGCCGCTCCGGTCCGACGGCGGCGCTCACCAGTTGGGCGGCGGGCCTGCTGGCCTTCTGGCTGGTGAACTACCCGATCAACTGGAACGTCGACGGCGGAGTGCCGTTGCAGTACCAGGTGTCGGTACCGCTCGCCGTCTCGCTGGTCCTCTACATCGGCATCGGGTTCGTCAAGCCGGAGGACACACCCGAACGCCTCGCGGTCATCGAGAAGGTCAACACGGACGGGGACGGGGACCTGGCGGCGGCCGCGGTACCGGCTCCGGCGGGCGCGGGCGACGACGTGGTGGGGAAGCAGCCGTAGCGGCGCGCGGCCCGTGCGGCTACCGGGTCCCGCGCGGATAGCGTGCCAGCCACGCCGGGGAGGATCCGGTGGGCCCGTGCAGCGCGGGTCCCTGGGTCATCTCCATCGCGAAGTCGTCCGCCAGGACCAGCAGAGTGGGACGGCCCTCCAGCTCGGCCAGCCAGGCCGGCGGGAGGGCCGTCTCTCCGTACAGGGCGCCGAGCAGCCCGCCGGTGAGGGCACCGGCCGCGCCGGAGGACCCGCTGTGGTTCACCGCCAGGCACAGCCCGTGGCGTACGTCCTCGCTCACCAGCGCGCAGTAGACGGCCACGGCGAGCAGGCCCGCCGCCGTCCCCTGCCCCGCCAGTTCCTCCACCCGGTCCGGGGTCGGCATGCCCTGCCGTACCGCGCCCAGCGCGTGCTGCAGGGCCTCCGACACCGGCTGGTGCCCGTGGCGTGCGGCGAGCAGCGCCAGCGCCTTCTGCACGGCGCCGTCGAGGTCGTCGCCGCGGGCGAGGGCGTGCACGATCACCGCGTAGGCGCCGGCGGCGAGGCAGGCGGTGGGGTGCCCGTGGGTCTGCGCCGCGCACTCGACGGCGAGCTGCGTGACGAGCTGCGGCTCCCAGCCGACGAGAAGCCCGAAGGGCGCCGACCTGGCGACCGCCTCCGGACCGGCCTCGGCGGGGTTCTTGGGCGCCTCCAGGGTGCCCATGGTGTCGTCGCCGAACCCGATCAGCAGCGGCCGGCTCGGACCGCGCCGGGCGTACAGCCACTCCTCACGAGCCAGCCAGCCGTCCTCCTCGCGCCGCTCGTCCGGTCCCCAGTCCCGCTGGGTGGCGGCCCAGCGCAGGTACGCGCGGTGCAGATCGGTGGGCGGGTGCCAGGCCCCGGTGTCGCGGCGGACCTGCGCGCGGATGAGCCCGTCGACGGAGAACAGGGTGAGCTGCGTGACGTGTGTGACGGCACCGCGGCGGCCGTGGGCGGGCACGAGCTCCCGGAGCCCCTCGGGTCCGTGGGCCTGCCTGATCGCTCCGAGGCCCAGGCAGTCCACCGGCGCGCCGAGCGCGTCCCCCAGGGCCACCCCGAGCAGCGTCCCCCGCACCCGACTCCGGAAGTCCTGCTGCTCGCCACGCCCCCAGAGACCCCCGGACGTCGCACCCACGCTGAGACCTCCCCGGCAGTTACCCGTCCGTACGCCCAACAGTTCAGCACAGTAATCGAACAGGGACGGTCAGTTGAGGAGACGGAAAGGTGGGAAATTCGTGATGGGTGCGGTCCAGAAAGATCGTTCTCAGCCGTACCAGGTCACATTGCACACGTAGACGCACTCGTGGCGGGGCACGGACAGAAAGCTGACGAACCCGCGGCCACCGAGGATGTCGAATTCACGCAGACCGCCTTCCCGGTCAAAGGGCCTGCCGATCTTCACCGAGTCATGGCCGAGCGCCGCCAGTTCGGTGACGATCCGCTCCACCTCGGCGACCACACCCGGCGGTAGCCCATCCGTGACGTACTCGGCATCGGGGTTGTAGTCCCACGCCCAGTCAGTCACAGCCCGGCCTCCGCCTCGGCCGCCTCTCGGATGGTGCGGATCTCGGCGATGGCCTGAGCCGGATCCTGTTCTCCCGCGTCCACAATCCGTTCCAGCTCACGCAGCCGGGCGGCCCGCTCCGGGTGCCGTTCGATCGCCACGAACACCGCCCAGGAGTGCACGAAGGCCCTCAGCGGCGCGAGGCTCTGCGTCTGCTGCGCGTTCGTCGTGGCTTCGAACAGGTGCTGTGTGAGGACGGGAACCCTGCTCGGAGCGATGCGCGCGACCGCCGCCCGCAGCGCGACCGGTGTGAGCTCTGGCATGGGGATCAGCGGTCCGTAAGGGCCATCGGTCTGAGCGCTCACGGTGACCTCCGGTACTGGTGCGTCGGTCCTCGTACGGTACCGGTGTGGCCGGTGGCACGACGCGGGGACAGTGCTTGGCATCCGGCTCATCTCCGGGGCTTCCTAGGCGGCCGCGGCGGATGGGCGGCAGTTGTACGAGGTCGTCCGGGTCGTCATTCGGCCCGATTGAAGACGCTCCTTGGCGCGTGAGAGGTAGCCGTGTTCCTCCAGCTCCCGCAGGGCCGCGGCGATGCGGATCTCCCCCTCGGGGAACTTCCCGGCCAGCGTCTTGATCCCGATGGGGGTGCCCTTCGGCAGCGACTGGATGTGCACAGCCAGGCCGATCGCCGTCAGGGACAACTCGGCGTGCTGGGCCAAGTGGTTGCCGACCACCGTGAAGTTCTCGTGATGCGGTTCGTTCATGTGGATGACGCCGCCGGAATGGCCGGACTTGGCGCGTGCGGGCGCGTTAGGGTGCTGATCAGTCATCGGAAAGCGGCTGCTTCCTTCCAGTCATCGGGGAGGCGGCCCTTCCCGATGATCAGGCCCTCGCTGTGGGATGGCAGTCCCCGCGAGGGCCGATGCATGTGTGCGGTCGGTGGAACAGACGCTGCACCACGATCACCTCGCCACGCCAGCCGAGCGGGGCATATTCACTCCGCCGGGTGATGGACGGGGGCGGTGGGGGCGGGTTCGGTTCTTTCCCCGGTTCTTTGGTCTTTTGCGTCGGGCGCCGCCGGGTCACCGGTCTCCGCGACGCGGTGCGAGTTCGGCCCAGACCGTCTTGCCGTGGGCGGGTGCCTCGGTGACGCCCCAGCGGTCGGCGAGCGCGGCCACGAGCAGCAGGCCACGCCCCGACTCCGCGTCCGCCGCCACCGGGTCCGCGATCCTCGGGAGCCGGTCACCGCGCGCGTCGGTCACCTCGATGCGGAGGGTGCCGTCCCCGTGCAGCTTCATCGCCAGCCGGAAGTCCCGCCCCCTGACCCGCCCGTGGAACGCCGCGTTCGCCGCCAGCTCCGCCACGATCTGCACCGCGTCCGCCAAGCCCACTCCCCAGTCGTCCAGTTGGCGTTCCGCCAGCAGGCGGGCCAGTCGCGCACCTCTGCGCGTCGCGGAGAGCTGCACGGCGAAATGGGCCGACGGAGCAGCGATCGATAGGGGGAATTTCTTACTCATGTCACCCAGAGTCGTCATCCATCCCTACGCTGAACAGCCATCACCACGGTACGCAACGTGACTGTACGCACGCAGGGCGGAGTCGTCCGGCTCGTACGTCGGGAGGGATGACATGGAGGACGAAGAGGCCGAGGCCGTACTCAGGACGGTCGGCCGGCAGATCAAGATGTGGCGCGAGGCCGCCGGGCTCAAGCAGGGAGAACTCGGCGCCGCCATCGGGTACGGCGACGAGATGGTCTCCTCGGTCGAACGCGGACGCCGCATCCCCAAGCCCGACTTCCTCGACAAGGCCGACGAGGTGCTCGGCGCGGGCGGGAAGCTCTCCGTGATGAAGGCGGACGTGGAGCGGGCCCGGTACCCGAAGAAGGTACGGGACTTGGCGAAGTTGGAGGGCGAGGCCGTCGAGCTGGGCGCCTACGACAATCAGCAGATCCACGGCCTGTTGCAGACTCCGGCGTACGCCCAAGCGCTGTATGCGATGCGTCGCCCCGCGTACACGGAGGACGAGATCGAGCGCCACGTCGCCGCGCGTATGGCACGCAAGGCCGTGTTCGAGCGAGTGCCCCGGCCGCTCATCACCTTTGTCCAGGAGGAGGTGACGCTACGGCGGCCGATCGGCGGCAGAATGGTTCTGCGACAGCAACTCGAACGCCTGCTGGAAATCGGGCAGTTGCGGCATGTCTCGGTCCAGGTGATGCCCACGGACCGTGAGGACCACGCGGGCATGGCGGGACCGCTGCGGCTCCTGAAGCTCCGGGACGGCAAGACGCTGGGGCACTGGGAGGCCCAGTTGCACAGCCGGGTGATCAGCGACCCGAGAGAGGCCCAGATCCTCGACATGCGCTATGGAATGATCCGTGCGCAGGCCCTCTCGCCTCGGGAGTCGCTGTCCTTCATCGAGAAGATTCTGGGAGAAGAGACATGACCACCACGCTCAACTGGTTCAAGAGCAGCTACAGCAGCAACGACGGCCCCGACTGTGTCGAGGTCGCCATAGCCACCCCCGCCCCCTCCCCCACCACCGTCCACGTCCGTGACACAAAGGACCGGGACGGTGCGCGGCTCGTGTTCGGGGGTGCGTCCTGGAGCGCGTTCCTGGACGGTGTCGCCCCGTAACGTCGGAACGGCAGCGCACTCCTACCGGCCGCTGACCAGGGAAGATGGAGAACTGGGCCGGGAGTATCTAGGGTCGGCACGTGGCTTTCATCATGGTATGCGAAGACGACGCGGCGGTCCGCGGCGTACTCAAGCGCGCCCTGGAGCACGACGGCCACACCGTCTCCGTCGCCGCCACGGCCGACAGCCTGCTGCGGCAGCTCGCACCGGCGCCCCATCTGGTCGTCCTGGATCTCGGGCTCCCGGACGCCGACGGCCGCGACGTCTGCCTGGCCCTCCGGGCGCGCGGCGTCGACACGCCGGTGTTGATGCTCACCGCCCTGGACGGCCTGCATCACAAGGTGGGCGGCTTCGAGGCCGGCGCCGACGACTACATGACCAAACCCTTCGACATCCCGGAACTGCTGGTCCGCGTCCGAGCGCTGCTGCGCCGGGCCACCGTGGCGCCCGCACCGCGCGAGGTCGTCCTCGATCCGGCGAAGCACGTGGTGACCTACGACTCGGTGAGCGAGAGCCTGACCCCGACCGAGTTCCGGCTGCTGGGCCGCCTGATCGCCTCGCAGGGCGACGCGGTACGCCGCCACGCCCTCATCGCCGCCGGCTGGCCGCACGGAGCGCAGGTCAGCGACAACACCCTCGACTCCTTCGTGCGCCGGCTGCGGACCAAGCTCGGTCCGCTGGGGGTGGCCGAGCGTCTGGCGACCGTCCGCGGCGTGGGCTACCGATGGCAGTGACGGGATTCCGCAGGAGGGTCGTCGCGCTCACTGTGCTGATCGCCACCGCCGTGGTCGCGATCCTGGTCGTGGTCTCGCACGTGCTGCTGAGCGGGGTGACGGACGCCGACGCGCACGATCTGGCGCGTACCCGCGCCGAGGCGGTCGCGGCGAACGTCACCGCCGTGGGCGGCCGTGTCGTGCTGACGGAGAACAGCAGTGAGGCGCTGGACGAGGTCGCCTGGGTGTATGCCGACGGCCACCTGATCGACGGGAACGTACCGGCGGGCATGGTCGAGCGCGTCGAGGCGCTGGCAGGCTCACGGCGATCGCAGACCGCCGCCGTCGACAACTACCTCCTGTACGCGCGGAAGGTCCCGGTCGACGGCCACAACGTCATGGTGATCGTCCGGGTGGACCTCACGCCCTACGAGACATCCGAGCAGCACAGCCTGACCTTGTCGCTGATCCTGGGCGGCCTCGCGATCCTCCTCGCCGGCGTTGTCGCGCACCTCGTGGTGCGCCGCGCGCTGCGGGTCGTGCACGAGATGGCCGCGCTCGCCGACGACTGGAGCCATCACGAACCCGGGCGCCGCTTCGACCTCGGGGTCCCCCGCGACGAGTTCGGGGAACTGGGGCGGACCCTGGACCACCTCCTGGAGCGCGTGGACAACGCGCTGGCGGACGAGCGCCGGCTCACTGATGAGATCGCCCACGAGCTGCGGACACCGCTCACGGTCCTGCGGGGCGAGGCGCAGCTTGCGCAGCTGTCCGGCGAGCCGGTGACGCCGGAGGCGGTGCTGAGCGAGGTCGACCGCCTCGATGCGGCGATCACGACGATTCTGCGCGCCGCGCGCGCACAGGGAGACGCCGGGACCCGGTGCGATCTGCGCTCCGCCGCCCGGCAGGCGATCGCCGGCCGCGCGGTCGAGGTCGACTTTCCCGCGAAGGCCGAGGTCGCCGTGGCGGCCGACGTCACCGTGTCGCTGTTGTCGCCCCTGCTGGAGAACGGCCTGCGGCATGCGCGGTCGCGTGTGTGGATCACCGCGCGCGTCCAGGGTGAGGCAATCGTGGTCGATGTCCTGGACGACGGCCCCGGGTTCGATTCCGCGGAGGTCGACCGGGTCTTCGAAGCGGGTGTGACCGGCGTCGGCGGGTACGGGCTGGGGCTGCCGGTGGTCCGGCGCATCGCCGCCTCGGCCGGTGTGGAGGTCCGCGCGATCGCGGACGGCCGCGGTCACGTCGAGGTGACGCTCCCGGCCGCGCGTGCGGCCACGTAGTCAGGTTGTGTGCAGGTTCCCCGCGTCAACCTCCCCGCATGACAACGACGACGGAAGCACGCACGCGCAGCGGGCGGCTCATGCTCAACAAGGTCCCCGAGGTCACCATCTGGTTCTGGGTGATCAAGGTCCTGTGCACGACGGTCGGTGAGAGCTTCGCCGACTGGATCAACACCCAGCTGGGCGTCGGGCTGGTGAACACGGCCTGGATCTTCACCGCGGTCCTGGTGGTGGTCCTGGCCGTCCAGCTGTGGCTGAAGCGGTACGTCCCGTTCCCCTACTGGCTGACCGTGGTCGTTGTCAGCGTGACGGGCACCTTGTACACCGACATCCTGACCGACCGGCTGAACGTGCCGCTGTGGATCAGTTCCGCGGTCTTCTCGGTGCTGCTCGCGGTGGTCTTCGGCGTGTGGTGGCTGCGTGAGCGCACGCTGTCGATCCACTCGGTCACCACGTTCTCGCGGGAGTCGTTCTACTGGCTGACCGTCCTGGTCACCTTCGCGCTCGGCACCGCGACCGGCGACTGGACTCTGGAGCTGACCGGCTGGAGCCCGGGCGTCTCGGTGTTGCTGCCGCTCGGCCTCATCGCGGCGATCACCATGCTGCGGAGGTTCGGCGCGAACCCGGTGCTGTCCTTCTGGCTCGCCTACATCCTGACCCGCCCGCTGGGCGCGAACATCGGCGACTGGCTCGCCTCCCCCAAGGTCGCCGAGAGCCCGGGCGAGCCGACCGGTCTCGCGCTGGGCACGTTCACCACCAGCCTGATCTTCCTCGGCCTGATCCTGGCGACGGTTGTCTACCTGACGGTGACGCGCTCGGATGTGACCGAGACCTTCGAGGCGGCCCACGCCGCACGGGTCACCGGCGACCCGCGCAAGGAGCGCGTCGCGCTGGCCGGCTTCGGACTACTGGCCGTCGCCACCGCGGCCCTGCTGGTCTGGGCCCACGGTCAGCCGCACGTCGGCCCGGCGCCGGAGACCGACACCACCTCCGCCGTCCAGTTGCCTCCCGGTCAGGCGGTGAAGCACTTCCCGCCCGCGAAGGTCGGCGCGCTGCGGACCCTCGCGTCCACCTCGCTCAAGGACGCACGCTCGGGGGACGCGGCCGGGGCCCATGCGGCCGCCCAGTCGCTGCGTGACCTGTGGGATGCCGACCAGGCCTCGCTGGAGCCGCTGGACGAAACCGGCTGGACCTCCGTCGACGCCCAGATGGACAAAGTGCTCAAGACCTTCGGCATCGACCACTCGAACCCGCCGATGTCGCCGGCACAGCAGGAGAGCGAACTGAAAGCCCTCCTGGCGGACCTGGGCTGACGGACCGCACAGCGCCCGGCCACCGCACCGGCCGACGGGCTCAGTGTGCCGGGCCGCGCCGTGAACCGCGCCGGTCGAAGCTCTAGTTGACGACCTCGACCCTCGTGCCCGGGTCCGCGAAGGCCCACAGGGCCGTGCCGTCGGGCTTGCCCATGCGGATGCCGCCCGTCTTGGCGTCGGCGGCGGCCGGTGGGGGTGAGGCACCGTCCACGGCGTTGCTGAAGGCGATGAAGACGCCGGACTTGCCCGCGAAGTACATGATGTGCTCGATCTGGACGCCGTCCGAGCCGGTCGTCGAGGGGACGCGCTGGGAGATCACGTAGGCGCCCGGGTCGGGGCTCACCGTGCCCGGCCAGACCGGGAAGGTGCGGGTGGGTTTGTCGCTCTCGTCGACCAGCCACACCCGCTTCTGGGCGAGGGCGTAGACGATCCGGTGGCCCACGCCCGAGTCGGCCGGGACGGCAGGCGGAGCCGACGGCTTGGGCTTGGGTTTGGCGGAGGGGCTCGCGCTCGCCGAGGACACGGGTCGGTGGTCGGCGGCCGGGGCCGTGGGGTGGGCACCCTGGTCGGCCTTCGCCGCCAGTACGGCCACCGCCGCGACCGCGCCCACGGTCAGGCCGCTGACCCAGACCCACGAAGGTATTCGGGCCGCCATGGGCACGCATCTCCTCGGTGCTACTCGACCCCTCCGACGGGGGTCGGATCATCGTACTGCGAGCTGCGTCTTACTCGGTTCAGTCCAGGACCGGCAGCAGGTCCGGGAGGTGGCCGTCCGACGCGGCCGCGGCCTGCCGCCTTTCCTCCGGGACCTCGCCGTAGAGCGTGGTCCTCGGCTTCGCCGGGCGTCCGGCCGCCGCCGCCACCGCGACCAGGTCCTTGACGGACTTGTAGGAGCCGTAGGAGGAGCCCGCCATGCGGGAGATCGTCTCCTCCATCAGCGTGCCGCCGAGGTCGTTCGCGCCGGAGCGGAGCATTTCGGCGGCGCCCGCCTCGCCCAGCTTCACCCAGCTCGTCTGGATGTTGGGGATCCAGGGGTGCAGCAGGAGCCGCGCCATCGCCGTCACCGCGCGGTTGTCCCGTACGGAGGGGCCGGGCCTGGCGATGCCCGCCAGGTACACGGGGGCGTTGGTGTGGATGAAGGGGAGCGTCACGAACTCGGTGAAGCCGCCGGTCCGCTGCTGGATGCGGGCCAGGGTGCGCAGGTGACCGAGCCAGTGGCGGGGTTGGTCCACGTGGCCGTACATCATCGTCGACGAGGACCGGATGCCCAGTTCGTGGGCGGTCGTCACGACCTCGATCCAGGTGGCGGTGGGCAGCTTGCCCTTGGTCAGGACCCAGCGGACCTCGTCGTCGAGGATCTCGGCCGCCGTGCCGGGGATGCTGTCCAGGCCCGCCGCCCTGGCCTCGGTCAGCCACTCGCGGATGGACAGGCCGGTGCGGGTGGCGCCGTTGACGACCTCCATCGGGGAGAAGGCGTGCACGTGCATGCCGGGGACGCGTTCCTTCACCGCGCGCGCGATGTCGAAGTAGGCCGTGCCCGGCAGGTCGGGGTGGATGCCGCCCTGCATGCAGACCTCCACCGCGCCGACGTCCCAGGCCTGCTGGGCCCGGTCGGCGACCTGGCCGAGGGACAGGGTGTAGGCGTCCGCGTCGGTGCGGCGCTGGGCGAAGGCGCAGAAGCGGCAGCCGGTGTAGCAGACGTTGGTGAAGTTGATGTTCCGCGTGACGATGTACGTGACGTCCTCGCCCACCACGGACTTGCGGACGTCGTCGGCGATCCTGCACAGCGCGTCCAGGGCCGGGCCGTCCGCGTGCAGCAGCGCCAGGGCCTCGTCGTCGGTGAGCCTCGTCGGGTCGTCGGCGGCCGTGCGCAGGGCCTGCCGTACGTCGGTGTCGACGCGTTCCGGGGCCATGCCGGGGGCGGCCGCCTCGCGCAGGGCTCCCCAGTCGCCGTACACCTCGTCGAAGTCGCCCCGGCGGTCGGCGGTGCGGCCGTCGGTGTCGATGGTGCGGTGCAGGTCGGTGCGGCCGGTGGCGGTGAAGGCCTCGTCGGGCTCCTGCCAGGGACGGCCCTCGACCACCGCGTCCGGGCGGGCCAGGCCCGTCTCGGGGTCGGCCAGGGCACGAACGTGCGGCAGCAGCCGCGGGTCGAGCCAGGGTTCGCCGCGGGTGACGAACTCCGGGTACACGCAGAGCCGTTCGCGCAGTTCGAAGCCCGCCGCGGCCGACTTCTCGGCGAGCTGCTCGATCCGGGGCCAGGGGCGTTCGGGGTTGACGTGGTCGACGGTGAGCGGGGAGACGCCGCCCCAGTCGTCGATGCCGGCGCCGATGAGCCGTTCGTACTCGGCGTCGACCAGATTGGGCGGGGCCTGGAGGCAGGCGGAGGGGCCCATGATGTGCCGGGCGACGGCCACTGTGGCGACCAGCTCGTCGAGTTCGGCGTCGGGCATGCCGCGCATGGCCGTGTCCGGCTTGGCGCGGAAGTTCTGGATGATCAGTTCCTGGATGCCGTGGTGGGCGCGGGCGACCTTGCGCAGGGCGAACAGGGACTCCGCGCGTTCCTCGTACGTCTCGCCGATGCCGATCAGGATCCCGGAGGTGAAGGGGACGGAGGAACGGCCGGCGTCCTCAAGGACCCGCAGCCGCACGGCCGGTTCCTTGTCCGGGGAGCCGTGGTGGGGGCCGCCCGGCTCGGACCACAGCCGGCGCGCGGTCGTCTCCAGCATCATGCCCATCGAGGGGGCGACGGGCTTGAGGCGCTGGAAGTCCGTCCAGGTCATGACGCCCGGGTTGAGGTGCGGCAGCAGGCCGGTCTCCTCCAGGATGCGGATGGAGACGGCGCGTACGTAGGCGATGGTGTCGTCGTAGCCGTGCGCGTCGAGCCACTCGCGCGCTTCCGGCCAACGGTCCTCCGGCTTGTCGCCGAGGGTGATCAGGGCTTCCTTGCAGCCGAGTTCGGCGCCTCGGCGGGCGATGTCGAGGACCTCGTCGGGGGACATGAACATCCCGTGCCCGGCGCGGCGCAGCTTGCCCGGCACGGTGACGAACGTGCAGTAGTGGCACTTGTCGCGGCACAGCCGGGTCAGCGGGATGAAGACGCTCTTGGAGTAGGTGATGACGCCGGGACGGCCGGCGGCCTCCAGACCGGCGTCCCGCACCCGGGCCGCGGAGGCGGCGAGGTCCCGGAGGTGCTCGCCCCGCGCCTGGAGCAGCACCGCCGCCTCGGCGACATCGAGCGCGACCCCGTCCCGGGCACGTTTGAGCGCACGACGCAGCGAGTTCTCGGTGGGACCGGTTCCGGAGAGCACGGAAGTCGTCATCCTTCGAGCATACGGTCGCGGTCACCAGGGCCGATCAAGGAAGGACCGGCCGGTGGCGCCGGTGGTCCGGCCGTGGACCCGGACGGCGCACTCCCGTCGTGACGGTCGCCTCCGTGGCGCCTACGTTGGGAAGCGTGACCTTCGCGAGGGGCGCGGACGGCGGGCAGGTGACCCGGACGATCCGGGGGACGCTGGCGCCGGGTGCGGCCGACTACGTGTACGTTCCCGTCGACGTTCCGGACGGGGTGCGGGAGATCAAGGTCTCGTACACCTACGACAGGCCGGCCGTTCCCGCGGGCACGCCCGGCAACGCGCTGGACATCGGCATCTTCGACCAGCGCGGCATCGAGCCGGGCGGCGAGGGCTTCCGTGGCTGGTCGGGCGGGGCGCGTACGGAGTTCTTCGTCCGCGCGGACGACGCGACACCCGGGTACATCGCGGGGCCGGTCGGCGCCGGTGTCTGGCACATCGTGCTCGGGCCCTACACGGTCGCCCCGCGGGGCCTGTCGTACACGCTCGACGTCACCCTGACCCACGGCGCCCCGGGCACGGCCGTAGCGCCCGTGTACCCGCCGCAGTGGGCCAGGGGGCGGGGGCGGGCCTGGTACCGGGGGGACTGCCACCTGCACTCCTGGCATTCCGACGGGCGCCGCACCCCCGCCGAGATCGCCGCGCGGGCCAGGGCGGCCGGCCTCGACTTCATCAACAGCTCGGACCACAACACCCATGCCTCGCACGCGCACTGGGCCGACCACGCGGGCGACGACCTGCTGATCATGCTGGGCGAGGAGGTGACGACGAGGAACGGCCACGTCCTCGCCCTCGGCACCGACCCGGGCACCTTCGTCGACTGGCGCTACCGGGCGCGGGAGGGCCGCTTCGGCCGCTTCGCCCGCGAGATCCGCCGCGCGGGCGGCCTGGTCGTGCCCGCCCACCCGCACGCCACCTGCGTCGGCTGCGCCTGGAAGTTCGGCTTCGGCGAGGCGGACGCGGTGGAGGTGTGGAACGGCCCCTTCACCCCGGACGACGAGATGGCGGTGGCCGCGTGGGACGCCACGCTCGTGGCGGCGGCACGGGAGGACCGGCGCTGGCTGCCCGCGATGGGCAGCAGCGACGCGCACCGGCCGCCGGACTCCGTGGGCCTGCCCCAGACGGTCGTCCTGGCCGACGACCTCACCCGGGATGCCGTCCAGGACGGCATCCGCGCGGGCCGCTCGTACGTCGCCGAGTCCCGGCGCGTGTCGCTCGCCTTCACCGCGACGGGCGCCGGGGGCGAGCGGGCGGGCATCGGGGAGCGGCTGCGGGTGGCCCCGGACACCCCGGTGACGGTCCGCCTCGAAGCCTCCGGCGTACCGCGCTGCACGGTCCGCCTCGTGACCGACCAGGGGGTGCTGCTCACCAGCGACCCGTTCCCCGTGCCGGGCTCGGGGGCCGTCGAGTGGCGCACGACCCCGGCGTACGCGGCGTACGTACGGGCCGAGGTGCGCCATGAGACGGCGGTGGGGCCGCTGCCCGGGGTGATGGCGGCGCTCACGAACCCGATCTTTCTGGGCGCGGGCGGACACGTCTGACCGGCGGACGGCGCCCGCTCGCCCGGCCGTCGGGGCCAAGAGCGTGCGGAGAGGATGTGTGGGCCTTGTGTCGTGGGATGTGCGTGGCTGTGATCGCCGTCTCGGGAGCTGACGCATCTGCCGTGAACAAGGCAAACTGGCCTTGCTTGTTGACGGTTCGACAGGGGGCCAGGGGGCAGCGATGGAAGGTGTACCGCGAGTACCTGAGCAGCGGTGTCCCGAGCAATCGGCGACGCTGCGCTTCAGCGTGCTCGGTCCGGTGCGCGCCTGGCGCGGAGAGCAGCCTCTGCCCACCGGTTCCCCGCAGCAACGCGCCCTGCTGGCGGCGCTGCTGCTGCGCGAGGGGCGCACCGCGACCGCGGCCGAGCTGATCGACGCGCTGTGGGGCGAGGAGCCGCCGTCGCAGGCGCTGGCGGCGGTGCGGACGTACGCCTCCCGGCTGCGCAAGGCGCTGGACCCCGGGGTGCTGGTCAGCGAGTCCGGCGGATACGCCGTGCGCGGGGCGGGCGAGGGCGCGCTCGACCTGGCCGAGGCGCAGGAGCTCGCGGCCCTCGCCGACAAGACCCGGTCGGCCGGGGACCTGTGCCAGGCGCGCGAGCTGCTGCGGCGGGCGCTCGCCCTGTGGGACGGGGAGCCGCTGGCCGGGGTGCCCGGTCCCTACGCGGAGGCACAGCGGGTGCGCCTGGAGGAATGGCGACTGCAACTCCTCGAGTCCTGCCTGGACATGGACCTGGAACAGGGCTGCCACGCGGAGGCCGTCTCGGAGCTGACGGCGCTGACGGCGGCCCACCCGCTGCGGGAACGGCTGCGCGAGCTGCTGATGCTGGCGCTGTACCGCAGCGGCCGGCAGGCGGAGGCGCTGGCGGTGTACGCCGACACCAGACGCCTCCTGGCCGACGAGCTGGGCGTGGACCCCCGCCCGGAACTGCGTGAACTGCAACAGCGCATCCTCCAGGCCGACCCGGCCCTCGCCGAGCCGTCCTCGCCGGTGGCCGAACCGGCGGTGGTCGCCGTACGCCCCGCGCAACTCCCGGCGACCGTACCGGACTTCACGGGCCGCAGCTCCTTCGTGGCCGAGCTGAGCGAGGTGCTGGCCTCGGCCGACGGGCGTGTGATGGCCGTGTCGGCGGTGGCCGGGATCGGCGGCGTGGGCAAGACGACGCTCGCCGTCCACGTGGCCCACCAGGCGCGGGCCGCTTTCCCGGACGGCCAGTTGTACGTGGACCTCCAGGGCGCCGGTGCCAGAGCGGCCGAGCCGGAGACCGTCCTCGGCTCCTTCCTGCGCGCCCTCGGCACCGCGGACTCCGCGATCCCGGACTCCCTGGAGGAACGCGCGGCCCTGTACCGCTCGGTGCTCGACGGCCGCCGGGTCCTCGTCCTGCTGGACAACGCGCGGGACGCGGCCCAGATCAGGCCGCTGCTGCCGGGGACGGAGGGCTGCGCGGCCCTGATCACGTCCCGGGTGCGGATGGTGGACCTGGCGGGCGCGCACCTGGTGGACCTGGACGTGATGAGCCCCGACGAGGCGCTGTCCCTGTTCACGAGGATCGTGGGCGAGGAGCGGGTGGCGGGCGAGCGCGAGGCGGCCCTCGACGTGGTCGCCGCCTGCGGTTTCCTGCCCCTGGCCATCCGTATCGCGGCGTCCCGGCTGGCGGCGCGCAGGACCTGGACGGTGTCGGTCCTGGCGGCGAAACTCGGTGACGAGCGGCGGCGGTTGGACGAGCTCCAGGCGGGCGACCTGGCGGTGAAGGCGACGTTCGAGCTGGGCTACGGGCAGCTGGAGCCCGCGCAGGCCCGCGCGTTCCGCCTCCTGGGCCTGGCCGACGGCCCGGACATGTCCCTGGACGCGGCGGCCGCCGTACTGGACCTGCCGGCGGACGACACCGAGGACCTGCTGGAGTCCCTGGTCGACACCTCGCTCCTGGAGTCGGCGGCCCCCGGCCGTTACCGCTTCCACGACCTGGTCCGCCTCTACGCCCGCGCCTGCGCGGAACGCGACGAACACCCGCCGGGCGAGCGCGCGGCTGCGATGTCGCGGCTGCTGGACTTCTACCTGGCGACGGCGGCCCGGGTCTTCGCCATCGACCGGCCCGGAGACATGCTGGTGGACCACTTGGAGGAGCCCCGCTACGCCGGACTGGACTTCGCGGACCGTCGCGCCGCGCAGGACTGGCTCTACTGCGAGGCGGTCCCGCTCCTGGCCTGCGTACGGCAGTCGTCCGGCGCCGCCACACTCCGCCGCGCTGTCGACCTGCTGTGGGCCGCGGTCGATCTCGCGGAGTCGGGGGCGAACTCCAGGGAGTACGAGGCGACCGCGGCGGCACTGCGCGATGCGGCCCGCGCCGCGTCGGACGGCCGGGCGGAGGGGCGGGCCATCCTGGTCCTCGCCAACGCGCGCCACTGGTCGGGCCACTTCGACCGGGCCGACCAGGAGGCGCGGCAGGCACTCGCGCTGTCGGAGGCCGCGGACGATCCGCTGCCCTGCTGCTGGGCGGTGAACATCCTGGGGGCGTTCGCCTTCTACCAGAGCCGGTTCGCGGAGGCCGAGGAGTACCTGGAGCGAGCCATCCGCGACTTCCGCGCCTGCGACGACCTCGCCGGCGCGGCGGCCGCGTTGTGCAACCTGTCCCGTCTGCACCTGGAGACGGAGCGCGCCGAGAGCGCCGCGCGCCTCGCACGGCAGGGCGTGGAGATGTACGAGCGACTCGGGCACTCGCTCAAGGTCGCGAACGGCCACTACGCCCTCGGGATGGCCCTCGGCAAGAACGGTCAAGTGGCCGACGCCGCCGCCCATCTCGGTGCGGCGCTCCAGGTGTTCCGCACCAGTCGTCAGCGCCTGTGGGAGGGCATGGCCCTCTTCCGGCTCGCGGAGGTCGATCTCCTCGCCCAGCATCCCGCGCAGGCCGCCGCCAACGCCGAGATGGCACTCGCCGCGCTGCGGGGCATCGGCGGCGACTGGCGCCGCGGCAACGTCCTCACCGTGCTCGGCACGGCCCTGAGCGGGCTGGGCCAGTCCGGGAGGGCCCGGGTGTGCTGGCAGGAGGCACTGGAGATCTACGAGCGGCTACGCTCCCCCGAGGTCGCGGAGGTGCGCGCGCTGCTGGCCCCTGCCGCCGTGGCGTGACGCCGCGGCCGAGGCGTTCATCATTCGTTTATCGCGGCCCGGCATCCTCTTCCTTGTCGGTTTCGTCGCGTCGGGGGGCAGACGAATCGCCGGTGAGGTCGCCGCACTCGTCATCCGGAGCGGGCGACTCGAAGGGGCCCGTCCGGCCACCCACGGGGGAGTGACCGGCGGGCCCCCAACCACCTCGAACGGCACACAGCAACGGGAGACAGCAGCATGAGCGAGACCAGCAAGGACAAGCCGGTCGTCAAGCCGGCCAACACGCACATCACCGACGCCGAGGCCGGCACCGAGGTCAAGCCGCTCAACACGCACATCACCGACGTCGAGAAGGTGGATGACGGCGGCACGGCCAAGCCGGACAACACGCACATCACGTCCAACCCGAGCTAGAACGCCCTCTCACACGGGGATCGGCCGCGGTGGCACCGAGGGGGAGCCGCCGCGGCCGAGGTGTGTCCGGGGGCGGGTCGGCGTCACCCGGTCGGCGCAGTGGCGGCTCGGTGTGACTCGCGTGGCGGCGGTGCCGCACGCGGAGTAGCGTCGTATGCGCCGGTGGTGACCAAGAGCGCCGTCGGCCAGGACCGACGGCCGTCGTCCGAGCGCCCCTTCCGCGCATCCCGTACGGCGGCCGTCACCCCCACCTCCCCGCGCGGGTTCAGGTGGTGCGGGCGGTGCCCGTCCCCTTCTCCGCGTCCAGGGCGTACACGCAGCGGTCCTTGCTGCACGCGTACACGACCCCGTCCCTGACCACCGGGGAGCCGGTGATCTCGCCGCCGGTGGCGAGCTTCCAGCGCAGCCGGCCGTCGTCGGCCTTGAGCGTGTACAGCAGGTGGTCGGTGGAGCCGAAGTGGATACGGCCCTCGGCGACCGCCGGGGCACCGACGATCTCGCCGCCCGCCTGGAAGCGCCACTTGGGCGTTCCGGTGACCGCGTCCAGGGTGTACAGGCCCCGGCCGCTGCCGACGTGGACGTGCCCGGCGGCGACCAGGACCGGGGCGACGGAGGCCCGGGACTCGGTGGCGATGCGCCAGCGGTCGCGGCCGTCGGTGGCGTCGAGGGCGTAGACGGTGCCGAGGTAGTCGGCGAGGTAGACGCCGCCGCCGCTCACCGCCGGACCCGGCGCGAAGGCCGGCGGGCAGAGGAAGACCGCGGGCGCCTCGAAGTGCCAGCGGACACGGCCGCTCGCCACGTCCACGGCGAGCACGCGGGTGCCGGCGCAGACGTAGACGTAGCCGTCCGGGGCCGGGGTGACGCGCACCGGCACGCCGCCGCAGGAGGCCGCGTCGCCGATCGGGTAGGACCAGCGCTCCTCGCCCGTGCGGGCCTCCAGGGCGCGCAGGCGGGCGTCCTGCCAGACGTACACCGTGCCGTCGTGGACGACGGGGCCCGCCTCGGGGGACTCGAAGTCGGTCTGGCAGCCGGCGATCTCCCACAGCTTCTGGCCGCCCGCGGCCTCCCAGGCCTGGACGCCCCCGCCGCGGGTGCCGGTGACGACCGTGCCGCGGTCGGCCTTGAGGGAGTACACCCAGGCGTCGGTCTGCACCCGCCACAGGTCGGTGCCCTCGCGGGCGTCCAGGGCGAACAGGGTGGGCCCGTCGGAGGCGTGCACCCGGCCGTCGGCGACCGCCATGGACCAGGCCACGTCGCGGGTCTTGAAGCGGCGGCGGCCGGTGGCCACGTCCAGGGCGTGCACCTCGAAGGAGGTGACGTAGACGAGGTCGTCGGCGACGGACGGGGTGCCCCAGACGTCGTTGGACATGCGGAAGCGCCACGGGCGCCAGCCGGTCGGCGTCTCCGGCGGCATGGCCGGTACGGCGGGGTCGGCGCCGTTGACGCCGGGGTGCGGCCGGGACCAGGTGGCGGCCAGGCCCGCCTCGGGCGGGGGCGCCTTGACGGCGGCGGCACGGGCGTCGGCGACGCGCGGACCGGGGCCGATCGGCACCTGGGCGCCGGCCAGCCGCACGGGACCGGAGTCGGGGATGCCCACCGGCGCGGGTACGGCCGGGGCCGGGACGGCGGGGCTGTGCGACGGCGGCGGCGGTACGGCGACCCGTGGGGCGGGCGGCAGGGCCAGGCGGCCGCCGCGGCGGGACTCGATGAGGCCGACCGCCGGCTCGGGCAGCCAGGCGGAGGCCGTACCGCTGTCGTCGGAGCCGGAGCCGAACAGATGGGGCGCGAGCTGGGCCTGGAGGTCGGCCGGCTTGGGCCGCCCGGTGGCCTCCATCTGCATGCAGGAGTCGATCAGCGGACGCAGCTCGTCCGGGAGTCCCTCCAGGTCGGGGCCCTCGCGCAGCAGCATGAAGACCGTCTCGACGGGGTTGGCGCCGTGGAAGGGCGGATGCCCGGTGGCGGCGAACACCAGCATCGAGCCGAGCGAGAAGACGTCGCTGGCGCCGGTGACGCTGCGCGAGTCCTTGGCCTGCTCCGGGGACATGTACGCGGGCGTGCCGACGGCGACGTTCGTCATGGTCAGCCGGGTGTTGGAGACCCCGGAGGCGATTCCGAAGTCGATCACGCGCGGCCCGTCCTCGACGACGAGGACGTTCGACGGCTTCAGGTCGCGGTGGACGAGCCCGGCGCCGTGGATGGACTGGAGCGCCTCGGCGACGCCCGCCGCCAGCCAGCGCACCGCCTGGGCCGGGAGCGGACCGCACTCGGTCACTATCTCCTCCAGGGAGGGCGCCGGGACGTAGGCGGTGGCCAGCCACGGCACGGCGGCGCGCGGGTCGGCGTCGACGACCGCGGCCGTGTAGAAGCCGGAGACCGCCCGCGCGGCCTCCACCTCACGCGTGAAGCGGACCCGGAAGAGCTGGTCCTCGGCCAGCTCGGTCCTGACCGTCTTGATCGCCACGCGCCGGCCGGACGCCGAGCGCGCGAGATAGACCAGCCCCATGCCGCCGGCACCCAGCCGTCCCAGCACCTCGAACGGCCCGATCCGCCGCGGGTCGTGCTGCGTCAGCTGATCCACCACTTGCCTGCCACCTCCCCGTACGAGCCGCGCCACCCACATATGTACGCGACCGAAGTGCAGCGTCTCACCACCGCACCGCCGTGGCGGCACGCACCCTGATTCTTCCTGTCCGGCGCACAGGTTGCGAACCCGGCGACACATCGGGATGTCACGCCGCAAAACCCCCTCTTCCCGGTCGGGGGGCGGATTTCACCTCTCCGATCGCCGCTCCCTCACCTCTCCAGGAGGGCGAAGGACGCCCCCTGATTGTCGGCGACGACGGCGACGGTTCCGTACGACGTCCCGAAGGGCGGCACCTGCACCCGTCCGCCGAGCCGGGCGACCGTGCCGAGAGCCTCCTCCAGCTCCGCGACCCGGAAGTGGACGAGGAAGTGCGGCGGCATCTCGGCCGGGAAGACGTCGGAGACGGCGGCCCGGCCGAATTCGGGCTCGGCGCCCGGCCCGAACAGGGCGTCGTGGAACAGTCCGCCGTAGAAGACGTTGGCGGCCTCGGTGTCGCGGGCGTAGAGCTGGGCCCAGACGAAGGTGCCCGGCTCGTGGCGTCTGCCGAAGCCCTGGTGGCTGTCCGGCTGCCACAGCCCGAAGACGGCGCCCTCGGGATCGGCGGCGAGGGCGGCCAGGCCCAGGCCGTCGACCCGGGCGGGCGGGATCACGATCTGCCCGCCGCCGGCCCCGATCCGCTCGGCCAGCGCCCGGATGTCCGGGGTCGCGAAGTACACGGTCCAGACGGTGGGCATACGGCCGTCCGTCTTCGGCGAGAGCGCGGCGACGGGCTCCCCGTGCAGCCGGGCCGGTACGGACGCTCCGTACGTCTCCTCCGCGAAGCTCCACCCGAAGAGCTCACCGTAGAACCGCTTTCCCGCCTCGACGTCGGGAAGCTGCGCGTCCACCCAGCAGGGGACGCCCTCTGTGCTCGCGGATGCCCTGTTTTCGGCCATGTCGCCAAAGTAGCCGGGTCACGCGCAGCCCGCAGACCAGGCACACCAGCCTCTCCGAGCTCATGCACCCCATTTGCAGTCGGCCGAATCGCGCTCCGATCACTGCTCGGTAAGCTGACGACATGACAGGACAAGTGCGTACCGTCGACGGCCGCGTGGCCGGTCGACGTGGGCAGGCGACCCGGCAGAAGCTGCTCGACTGCCTCAGCGAGATGCTCAGCTCCTCCCCCTACCGGGACGTCAAGGTCATCGATGTCGCCAGGAAGGCGGGGACTTCGCCCGCGACCTTCTATCAGTACTTCCCCGATGTCGAGGGCGCCGTTCTGGAGATCGCCGAGCAAATGGCCGCCGAGGGCGCCGGGTTGGCCGAGCTGCTCGAAGGCCGGTCGTGGGCCGGGAAGGCCGGCTGGCAGACGGCGCAGGAACTCGTGGACGGGTTTCTCGAGTTCTGGCGCCACAACGACGCCATTCTGCGCGTGATCGATCTCGGTGCCGCCGAGGGCGACAAGCGCTTTTACAAGATCCGTTCGAAGATCCTGAACTCCGTGAACAACTCCCTGGCGGAATCTGTCACCGAACTCCAGTCCAAGGGCCGGGTCGACAAGGATGTGAATCCGGCCGCGATCGCCGGTTCGCTGGTCGCTATGCTCGCGGCGGTCGCCTCCCACCAGAAGGGCTTCGCCCCGGGGGTGAAGCAGGCCGAGCTGAGGCCGAACCTGGCGCTCCTGGTTCACCTGGGCGTCACCGGCAAGAAGCCGACGCGATAGCCCGTGCACCGGCCTCGGACTCCGTCCGGGCCCCAAGTCCTGTCAGGCAGGCGGCGGTCCACCCGGGTGGACCGCCGCCTGCTGCCATGTGCGGGGAGAAACCCGAACGACCCTAGAGCCGGTCGAGCCAGATCACGATGCCCGTCAGGTCGTGGAGGACGGCCGCGACGCCCGCCCGGACGGCTGCGGCGCAGCGCGCGGCGGTGAACGACTCCGGGTCGTAGGTCGAGGACATGCCGAGTCCCTCGCCCCGGAACGAGGCACCGGACCAGTCGACCGCCGTGACGTTGTGGGTGGGTTCGGCGAGCTCCGCGCCGACGACGAGGAACTGCTGCGACAGATGGCTCGCGGTGACCACGGCGAGCGGGTCGACGAGATCGTTGCCCGCGCCGACGACCAGGTCAGGGCCCATGCCGATGGCCCTGTCGATGGCGGGAACGAGGTCGTGGGGGCCGTCGGCGGTCACCGTCCTGAGGTTCACGTGCTCGCTCGCGGCCCAGTCCTTCACCGCCGACACCAGGGCCCTGGTCGGACGGTCGTCGCCCGCGGTGAGCAGCACCACGCGGTAGCCCTTCGGCGGGTGCACACCGTTCCAGGAACCGGGCCGCGGCGTGACCGTGGCCTCCGGGGTGGGCGGGGCGGAGGGGTCGGTGAACCCCGCGCCGAGCATGCCCACGGCGGTGGGCTTCGCGTGCGGCTGTGACCAGTCGTCGCCGGAGCCGCATCCGGTGACCAGCGCGGCGGCCGCGGCCAGCGTGGCAACGGCCCGAAGCGGGGAGCGCAAGGCGATCGTCCTCCGAGTGATCGTGGGTGCGCCGCCATCCTGCTATCCGCGACCGCCACGGGTCGCCCCCGCGAGGGCCGATACGGGGCTTGTTTCTCAACGGTTCGCCGACGGGCCGGAGTTTGTTCACCGATGACATGCACCGTGCACGGGAAACCCCAAGGAGCCACCATGTCATCACGGGTCCGCCGCGCCCTCGTCGGAATCACCGCGGCAGTGATCGCCTTCCTGGGCCTCGGGCAACCGGCCTCGGCCCATGGATTCTCGTCCGTCGTGTACGTCCACATCACGGGCGGCGACGGCGGACGCATACGCACGGTGCTGGAGCTGGAGTACGACCTCTTCGTCGTGTCCGCCGCCGACGCCGAACACGACGACCCCCTCTTCCGGGCCGGCACCGCCGCCTTCGAGGCCGAGGACGCCCGGGCGCAGGCCGCGGCGCTCGAGTCGCACGCCGCCTCGGCCGTCACGTACGTCACCGGGCGCTTCTCGGTCGCCGCCGGCGGCAAGGCCTGCACACCGTCGCGGGCCGGCGACGTCACGATGGGCCGGCGGGAGGGCGTCCCGTACGCCTCCCTGCCGCTGGAGTGGGCCTGCCCCGCGGAGGGCGGCGACCGCGAGGTGCGCAGCACGCTCTTCCCCGACTCCGAGGGCTACGTACGCGGCACCAGGACGATCGCCACCTACGACCTCACCGGTCTCTCCGGCAGCGCCGCGCTCGACGCCGGGCATCCGTCCTTCTCGATCAGTCAGTCGTGGTACGAGCGGTTCTGGGAGTTCTTCCGCCTGGGCGCCGAGCACCTGCTGACCGGAGTCGACCACATCCTGTTCCTGCTGGCGCTCATCGCCGGGTCCCGCCGCCTGCGCGAGATCGTGCTCGCGGCCACGAGTTTCACCCTGGCCCACTCGGTGACGTTCCTGCTCGCCGCCCTCGGCCTGGTGGAGGCGCCGGAGCGGATCGTGGAGCCCGTCATCGCGCTGTCGATCGCCGTCGTCGCCGGCTGGCACCTGTTGCGGCTCCGGCGGCACGACGACGTGGCCACGCTCGCCGGACCCGCGGAACAGGGCCCGTTGGGCCTGGACCGGGCCGGATGGCTGCGCCTCGGGGTCGTGTTCTGCTTCGGCCTCGTGCACGGCCTGGGGTTCGCAGGCGCCCTCGGGATCGACGAGCCGTGGTCGTGGACCCTGCTGTGGTCCCTGCTGGTGTTCAACGTCGGTATCGAAGCAGTGCAGTTGGGGATCATCGTGATCGTCTTCCCGCTCCTCGCGCTGCTGCGTCACCGTGCGCCGAGGGCGGGCATGTGGGCGACCGGCGCACTGTGCGCGGGGGTGGCCGTCATGGGTTCGGTGTGGTTCGTACAGCGGGTGCTCGAAGGCTGAGAACAGCGCAGGTCTAGCGCGAAGTTCAGCTGATTCCAAGATCGCATTTGCGATTGATTTACCAAATCCGGAGACCTTGATGGCCTCCATTCCATGCACCTCCGTGCACCAAAGGAACGAATCTGATGATTTCGAGACCCTCCTCGTCGGCTTCCGGGTCGGCGCGGCGCCGCGTGGCCACGGGTGCCGCCGCGGCATTCCTGGGCCTGACGGTGGCCCTCGGCAGCGGCCTGGCCTCCCCGGTCCAGGCGGCCGAGACCAGCACGTTCACCGGCATCATCCTCGGCGTCGGCGCCAACGAGTCCCAGCGCACCGTGACCTGGTACTCCTCGGCCGACACCGCGCAGAAGGTCCAGCTCGCGCCGACGGCGCAGGTGGACAAGGGCGAGTTCCCGGCCTCCGCCATCACCTTCGACGCCCTCGGCGGGGAGAACATCGCCACCAGCGGCGGCTACAACCGCCACGCCACGCTCACCGGTCTCCGTGAGCACACGGCCTACTCCTACCGGGTCGGCTCCGAGGGCAACTGGTCCTCCGCGTACTCCTTCAAGACGCAGGACTTCAAGGGCGACTACGACTTCCTGTTCTTCGGCGACCCGCAGATCGGCTCGTCCGGCAACACCGGCAAGGACCAGGCCGGCTGGCAGGACACCCTCGACGTCGCGCTCGGCGCCAACCCGGACAGCGAGCTGCTGGTGTCGGGCGGCGACCACGTCGAGACCGCCAACACCGAGTCCCAGTGGAACGCCTTCCTCGCCCCCGACCAGCTCCGCCAGTACCCGTGGGCCGCCACCATCGGCAACCACGACGTCGGCGGCAAGGCGTACGAGCAGCACCTCTACACGCCGAACACCGACCGCTCGGCGCCGCTGTACTCCAACGGCCAGCCGGGTTCCAACACGTCGGGTGGCAACTACTGGTACATCTACAAGGATGTGCTGTTCATCGACATCAACAGCAACAGCTACGCCACCAGCCAGGGCGGCGGCGGCGACGCCGCGCACATCGGCTACGTCACGGACGTCATCAACAAGCACGGCTCCGAGGCCAAGTGGAAGGTGCTCGTCTTCCACCACGCCATGTACTCGCCGGCGTCCCACGCCAAGGACTCCGACGCCAAGGTCCGCCGAGGCGACCTGCCGGCCGCCTTCTCCAAGCTCGGTGTCGACCTGGTGCTGGCCGGCCACGACCACGCCTACTCGCGCAGCTACCTGCTGAAGAACAGCGAGAAGCAGAACAAGGACGAGCAGCCCGGCGCCGCCGACGTGTACCCCGGCCCCGGCGGTGTGCTGTACGTGACGGCCAACTCGGCCTCGGGCTCGAAGTACTACGGCATCACCAAGCCGGACACCAGCGGCACGAGCGGCGCCGGCAACGGTGCCGACCCGCTGAACCCCGGTAACTACTGGTTCAACTCGGTCCAGAACCAGGAGAACGTCCGCAGCTACGTCAAGGTCAAGGTCCGCAACGACAAGCTCGTCGTCGAGAACCTGCGCAGCGGCACCTGCGCGGCGCCCAACGCCGCGGTGGAGCTCGGCCAGTCCTCCTGCGTCAACACGCCCTCCGGTCAGCCGGTCGGCTCGGTCGTCGACAAGGTCACCGTGCACCCGTACCACGGCGACGGCCAGGACATCCAGGTGAACGTCCCGAACGCCGCCCCGGGCGAGTTCGGCTGGACGATCGACGGCTACAACGGCCTGGTGGACCTCGGCACCGCCAAGGACCACGACGGCGACTACTTCCAGGCCACCGGCAGGATCAACCCGATCCTCGTGTCGGACAGCCGCCGCTCGCTCGCCCCGTGGTCGATCTCGGCCAGCGTGGGTGACTTCAAGGACGCCGACAAGGTGTTCTCCGGTGCCTACCTCGGCTGGACGCCGAACGTGCTCCAGGAGGGCGCCGGCGCCAAGGCCAGCGGGGAGGTGGCCTCCGGCTACGACGGTGGCGGCGCGGGTCTGTCCGTCTCGCGCGGTCTGGGCTGGGCCGACCAGGGTCACCCCAAGGGCAAGGCCAAGCTGGGCGCCGACCTGGATCTGAGGATCCCGGGCAGCGTCGACAAGGGCGCCTACCGCGCCACTCTCACGATCACCGCTCTGAGCAGCTGACCGTAACCGCTTGACCAGGGGGGTGGGCACCTTCCGGTGCCCACCCCCCGCCACTCGTTCCAGACCCGCACCAGACCGCCCGAGGACCCCGAGATGCCCCTGCCCGCAACGCGCCGGAAGACCACGGTCACCGCACTCGCCCGCACCGCCGCCCTGGCCCTGCTCCTGGCCTTCGCCCTCACCGGGCTGCGGGCCGCCCCGGCCGCGGCGGACGGCGGCGACGTCACCTGGACGGTCAGGACGGCGCCGAACAGCTACGGTGCCGACCGGTCCAGCTTCAGCTACGCCGTGAACCCCGGTGGACGCGTCGAGGATGCCATGGTGGTCTCCAACCGCGGCAAGTCCCCGCTCACCCTGGCCGTGTACGCCGCCGACGGCTTCACCACCGACACCGGCCAGCTCGACCTGCTCACCAAGGACAAGAAGTCCGTCGGCATCGGCGCCTGGGTGCACGCCGACCGCACGAGCGTCGTCCTCAAGCCCGGCACGTCCGTCAAGGTCCCCTTCACGGTCACCGTGCCCGGCAACGCCACGCCCGGCGACTACGTGGGCGGCGTCCTGACCTCGCTGCGGCAGTCCGACGAGGCCGAGGGCATCAACGTGGACCGGCGCCTCGGCATCCGGGTCAAGCTGCGCGTCAGCGGCGACCTCCGACCGGCCCTGGCGGTCGAGAACCTGCACGTGGACCACTCCGGCTCGGCCAACCCGTTCGCCACGGGCGACGCCACCGTCACGTACACGATCCACAACACCGGCAACGCCGTGCTCTCGGCCCGGCAGGCGGTGTCGGTCTCGGGCCCGTTCGGATGGCTGCGCACCGAGGCGGGCCGGATCCCCTCGCCGCCCGAGCTGCTCCCGGGCGAGAGCTGGAAGGTGAAGGTGCCCGTGCACGGCGTGGTGCCAGGCGTCGTCCTGACCGCGACCGCCACCCTCACTCCCCTGCTCACCGACGCGTCGGGCTCCACCACCACGCTCGACCCGGTGACGGCCACCGCGCACGGCTGGGCCGTCCCGTGGACGCTGCTGCTGCTCCTCGTCCTGCTGATCGCGGTCGCCGTCGGAGCGGTCGTCCGCACCCGCCGCGGCCGCGCCCGCCGCAAGCTGCGCGAGGACGCCCGCGTACGGGACGCGGTCGAACAGGCGCTGCGCGAGCAGCGGACCACTGAGGAGGCCGAGGAGACCGAGGAGGTCACGGAGCGCCAGGAGGCCCCGGAGACCCCGGAGGCCCGGAAGAGCTGAGGTCCGGCGCGGGGCGGGGCGATACTCGGGGCATGGAACCGGATCTTCACGAGCTGCTGACGTCACTTCGCGTCTGGGACCCGGAGCTCACCGAACTGCCCGCCCTCGACCCCGCGGCGGCACCCGCCGCCCCGCTGCCCCTCTTCGCGCGGTGGCTGGCGGAGGCGGCGGCGGCCGGGCAGCCCGAGCCGCACACGATGTCGCTGGCGACGGCGGACGAGGAGGGCCGGCCCGACGTCCGCATCGTGATGCTGCACGGCGCGGACGCCGAGGGCTGGTCCTTCGCCACCCACGCCGGCAGCCGCAAGGGCCGCCAGCTCGCCGCGAGTCCGCATGCCGCCCTCGCCTTCTACTGGCCGGTCCTGGGCCGCCAGGTCCGCGTCCGGGGCCCGGTCACTCTCGCCCCGCCCGAGGAGGCGCAGGCGGACCTGCACGCCCGCTCGACGGGCGCCCTGGCCGCCGCCCTCACCGGTCGGCAGAGCGAGGTCCTGGACTCCCTGGACGAGCTGGCCCGGGCCTCGGAGTCGGCCTGGGAGCGGGCCGCCGGCGCCCCGGACACCGAGGTCCCCTCCTGGACCCTCTACCGCCTCCGGCCCACCGAGGCCGAGTTCTTCCAGGGCGACGCCCGGCGCCGCCACGTGCGGCTGCGTTACCGCCGTACGCCGGACGGCTGGGCGCGCGAACTGCTGTGGCCCTGACCCGGCTCAGCCGAAGTCGTACATCGCGAAGTCGGACACCGGCCGGTAGCCGATCCGCTGGTAGAGGCCGTTGCTGGTCGGATTGGCGAGGTCGGCGAACAGCAGCACCTCCTCGGCCCCCGACTCCAGCGCGGCCCGGCTGACCTCGACCGTGACGGCGCCCGCGTACCCGCGCCCCCGCAGGTGCGCCGGTGTGTAGACCGCGACCACCCGCACCTGCCCGGCGACCTTAGGAGTCGTGCCCGCCATGGCGACGGGCGTCCCGTCCGGGTCCTGCCAGAACATGACGTCGCCGCGGCGCACCCGCTCGTCCGCCCAGCGCTGCGGGTCGTGGACGCCCGGCTCGCCGACGGCGACCGAGAACTCCTCGAACCACCGGGCCAGTCGCTCGCGGTCCGCCTCGCCCGCCACTCTGGCCCGGCCCGGCGGAACCTGCCGCGGCACCGTCAGCTCGCCCAGCCGGTAGAGCCGCACCCGCTGCCGCAGGTGTACCTCGGCGCCGGTGATCCGGCGCCAGGCCCCGGCGAAGGCGGCGGCGGTGTCGCGGTCCGCGGTGACACCGGACACCTGGTGTCCCGCGTCGGCGAGCCGGGCCGCGAGCACGGCGGCCTCCTCCTCGGTCAGGACGGTGAGCAGGAGCGGATGGGGCGGCGTGCGCAGGAAGGCGGCCCGCGTGCCCGCCCCGCCGGCCCCGTCCAGCAGGCCGAACTCGGGTGCGGCGTCGCCGTAGTGCCGGTCGCCGCTCAGGCGCAGGTTCTCCGTCACCGTGAGGAGGATGGTGTGCGGTGCGGGCCGTGAGCGGAGGAACTCCCCTCCACGCGCGAGGAATTGCCCGACGTCGTCGGTCAGGTGCCAGTCATCGGTGGTCGTCCCGGAAGTCATGCCCCATGGTCCCGCCCACGGCCGTCCGGCGCCCGCGAATTTCAGGGGCGCTCCGGCTCCGGGTCCGTGGCCAGACGCGCGTGCAGGTGCGCGTCCCGGAAGGCGTCGCGGCGGTCCGGCTCGAAGATCGCGCCGCGCATCGTGCCCTCGTACCGGAAACCGCAGCGCTCGGCGACCCGGCAGGACGCCCCGTGGCCCACGGCGTGGTCCAGTTCCAGCCGGTGCAGGCCCAGTTCGCCGAACGCCCAGTCCGCCACCAGCCTCAGCGCCCGGGTGGCGACCCCGCGGCCACGGGCCTCGGGCAGGACCCAGTAGCCGGTCGTCGCGACGCCGAGCAGCGGGCGGATGTCGTTGACGCCGATGTGCCCGAGCGTCGTGCCGCTCCCTGCGTCCGCGATCACGAAGGACGCGGCCGCGCCCTCCCCCGCGCGCAGGGCGCGTGCCCGCAGCGAGTCGCGGGCGCCGGTGAGGTCCGTGACGGGGACGAGCGGTGTGTTCCAGCGCCGGAACTCCGGGTCGGTGACGCCGCGCAGCCACGACCGCACGTCGGCGTCGGACTCCGGGTCCCACGGACGCAGCAGCAGCCCGTTCCCCGAGGTCCGTGCCGTGGCGAGGTTCCGTATGTCATGCGGGTCGGCGGTCACCGGCCCATTAGACACCGCACCGCACCCGGATCGCACAGGTGTTCATTCGTGATCAATCCGCAACCGATACCAGCATTGACCGCGTCCCCTCAACCCGGCAGGCGATTACCCTCATGCCCATGACCGACTCGACCACCGTCTCCGCGGCGCGGCACGCCGACCGTCCCGTCTACGTCATCGGCGGCGGTCCGGGCGGCCTGGCCGCCGCGCAGGCGCTGCGCGCACGGGGAATACGCGCGGTCGTCCTGGAGAGGTCCGACCGGGTCGGGGCGTCCTGGCGGCGCCACTACGACCGGCTGCGCCTGCACACCACCCGGCGCAGCTCCGCGTTGCCGGGGCTGCCGATGCCGCGCCGGTTCGGCCGGTGGGTCGCGCGCGACGACGTGGTGCGCTACCTGGACAAGTACGCCGAGCACCACGGCCTCGAGATCGTGACCGGCGTCGAGGTCTCCCGCGTCGAACCCGCCCCTGACGGCACCGGCTGGCTGCTGCGCGCCTCCGGCGGACGGGAGCTGACCGGCGGTGCGGTGGTCGTCGCCACCGGCCACAACCACACGCCCCGCCTGCCCGACTGGTCCGGCCGGGAGACCTACCAGAACGGGCCCGGCGAGCTGGTGCACGCCGGTGAGTACCGCAACGCCGAACCGTACGCCGGGCGTGACGTGCTGGTCGTCGGTGTCGGCAACACCGGCGCGGAGATAGCCGTGGACCTGGTGGAGGGCGGGGCCGAGCGCGTACGGCTGTCGGTGCGCACTCCCCCGCACATCGTGCGCCGGTCGACCGCCGGGTGGCCCGCCCAGTACACGGGCGTGCTCGTGCGGCGGCTGCCGGTCCGGCTCGTCGACGTGCTCGCGCGACCGGTGGCGAGGGTGAGCGTGCCGGACCTGTCGGCGCACGGCCTGCCCCGCCCCCGCACCGGCCTGTACTCGCGGGTCGCCCAGGGCGCGATCCCCGTCCAGGACGTCGGTCTCCTCAAGGCGGTCCGCAAGGGCAGGGTCGAGATCGTGGCCGCCGTGGAGGGCTTCGAGAGCGGCAAGGTGCTCCTCGCCGACGGCACCCGCATCCAGCCGGACGCCGTCATCGCCGCCACCGGCTACGTCCGCGCCCTGGAGGGGCTGGTCGGCCATCTGGACGTGCTCGACTCCCGCGGCAGGCCGGTGGTCCGCGGTCGACGCACGCCGAAGAACGCGCCCGGCCTGTACTTCACCGGCTTCACGAACCCCATCAGCGGCATGCTCCGCGAACTGGCCCTGGACGCCGAGCGGATCGCCGGTGCCATCGCGAAGGAGAACGCCCGCAAGGACGGCCGCAAGGTCTCCCGGCTGCCGGCCTGATCCGCCTGGCGCCCCGTCACATCCGTCGGGGTCGTGGGCTTCAGGCGGCCGCGGGGCTCAGGACCCCCGGCCGCCGCCGGATCACCAGCGCCATCAGGGCCGCCGCGGCGCACAGCGCGCCCGAGGCGTACCAGACCACGTCGTAGGAGCCGAAGACGTCCCGCGCGAGACCGCCGAGGTAGGCGACCAGCGCCGCGCCGACCTGGTGGGAGGCGAGCACCCAGCCGAAGACGATCGCGCTGTCCTCGCCGTAGTGCTCACGGCACAGGGCGAGGGTGGGCGGCACGGTGGCGACCCAGTCGAGGCCGTAGAAGACGATGAAGAAGATCATCGGCGGGTGCACGCTCGGCGCCAGCAGCATCGGCAGGAACAGCAGCGAGACACCGCGCAGCGCGTAGTACACGGCGAGCAGGCGGCGTGGTTCGAAGCGGTCGGTGAACCAGCCGGAGGCGATGGTGCCGGCCACGTCGAACACACCGATGACCGCGAGCAGCGAGGCGGCCGCCGTGATGGGCATCCCGTGGTCGTGGGCGGCGGGCACGAAGTGGGTCTGGATCAGGCCGTTGGTGGAGGCGCCGCAGATGGCGAAGGTGCCGGCCAGCAGCCAGAAGGGCCCGGTGCGCACCGCGGAGGACAGGACGGCCAGGGTGCGACGGGCGGCCCCCGGCACGGGCACGGGCTTCGGCACGAACTCGTCGGCGCCGTACGGCTTGACGCCCACGTCCGCCGGGTGGTCGCGCAGCAGCAGCCAGACGAAGGGCACGACGGCGAGGGCGGCCAGCGACACCGTGACGGCGGCCGGGCGCCAGCCGTGCGACTGGACGGTCCAGGACAGCACCGGCAGGAAGATGAGCTGGCCGGAGGCGGAGGCGGCGGTGAGGATGCCGGTGACCAGGCCGCGCCGCTCCGTGAACCAGCGGTTGGTGACCGTCGCGGCGAAGGCCAGCGCCATCGAGCCGGTGCCGAGGCCGACCAGCAGGCCCCAGCACAGCCACAGTTGCCAGGCGGTGGTCATCCACACGGTCAGACCGGACCCGGCGGCGATCACCACGAGGGCGGCGGCGACCACCCGGCGGATGCCGAAGCGGTCCATGAGCGCGGCGGCGAAGGGCGCGGTGAGCCCGTACAGCGCGAGGTTGATCGAGACCGCGGCGCCGATCGTGCCCCGCGACCAGCCGAACTCCTGATGGAGCGGGTCGAAGAGCAGGCCGGGCAGCGAGCGGAAGGCCGCGGCGCCGGTGATCGTGACGAAGGTGACGGCGGCGACGAACCACGCGCGGTGGACACGGGCCGCGCGGCGGGCGGACGGCGTCCGGGCCGTGGCGTCGGACGCGGGGGTGTCGGAGGCGGGTTCGGTTGTCTGGGTCACGCCATAGAGCGTGCGGCAAGGGCCCGAATCTCCTCCACTGGCCCGAAGGACAGCATTCGCTAGGATCGGGCCATGGACCAGGCCACGGACTTCCGCCCGCACCGCGTCGCCGTCCTCGCCCTCGACGGGCTGCTGCCCTTCGAGCTGGGCATCCCGCACCGGATCTTCGGGCGGCCCCTGGACGCCGCCGGACGGCTGCTGTACGAGGTCGTCACCTGCTCGGTCCGGCCGCCAGGACCGGTGCAGACGGACGCCGACTTCTCGATCCACGTGCCGCACGGCCCCGAGGCCCTGGCCACCGCCGACACCGTGATCGTCCCGGCCTCGTACGAGCTCGGCCCGGTCTACGAGAAGGGGGTGCTGACCGGGGAACTGGCCGCCGCCCTGGCACACATCCGGCCCGGCACCCGGCTCGCCTCCATCTGCACGGGCGTGTACGTGCTGGCCGCGGCGGGGCGTCTGGACGGGCGGCGCGCCACGACGCACTGGGCCGACGCCGACCGCTTCCAGCGGGTGTTCCCGCGGGTCCGGGTGGACGCGGACGTGCTCTTCATCGACGACGGCGACGTGCTGACCTCGGCGGGCGTCGCGGCCGGGATCGACCTGTGCCTGCACATGGTGCGCCGCGACCACGGCACGGCGGTCGCCAACGAGGTGGCCCGGCGGACCGTCGTACCGCCGCACCGCGACGGCGGTCAGGCGCAGTACATCCACCGGCCGGTGCCCGACCCGCAGCGCGCCACCACGACCACCGCGCGCGCGTGGGCTCTGGGCCGCCTGCACGAGCCCATCCGGTTGCAGGACATGGCCGCGCGGGAGGCGATGTCGGTACGGACCTTCACCCGGCGCTTCCGCGAGGAGGCCGGGATCAGTCCGGGGCAGTGGCTCACCCAGCAGCGCGTCGAACGGGCCCGGCACCTGCTGGAGTCCACGGACCTGTCCATGGACCAGGTGGCCCGGGACGCCGGCTTCAACACGGCGCAGTCGATGCGGCAGCATCTCCAGACGGCACTCGGGGTGACACCGACGGCCTACCGGCGGACCTTCCGGGTGAACGGATCGGCGAGGGCCGAAGCGGAGGTCTAGGGTCCCGCGAGTTGTCCACAGCCTGTGGATGACGTCCGGGTGCTCCGGAAGGCAGGGCGGGCCCGGCCGGCGGCGCGCCCCTGCCCGTCCCCCACGCGGCAGCGCGCGCCGCCCTCCGATCCCGGCACACCGGTCCCACCCCCTCGAACCCTGAAGGGACCGGTCGGCGCCGACATCACGACCCACACTCGTCGAGGACTTCCGGTGCCCCAGCCCTCGTCGTCCCCTCGCGGCGAATCGCTGACCACCAGCGTGATCAAGCGGACACGAGGCGTCAACACCGCCCTGACGATTTACCCGTTATGCCCGCTCGCAACGGGGCGCGCACAGAAGCATCTCCCGGCGCACGGCCTCGCCGCCGGGACAACGGGGTTACGGGGTTACGGGGCTATACCGCCCCGTAGGCGAGCCCGCCGTAGGCGCCGTACCCCCCGTACGCCAGACCCTCGTACGCCGGGGACGTGCGGCCGCAGCTCGCCGGCACCGACGTCTCCGCCGCGTCAACCGCCTTGGTGCAGCTGTCGAGTTCGCACCAGATGCGCTTGCCCACGCCCTCCGGGCACCAGCCCCACCGGTCGGCGAGACCGTCGACGAGGGCGAGGCCGCGGCCGCCGGTCGACTCGTCACCGGGACAGCGCGGCACGGGGGCCCGGGTGCTGGCGTCGGCCACCTCCAGGCGCACGGTGGCCGCCCCGGCCGGCTCCCCGGACAGGAACAGCCGCAGCACGGCCGGGCAACCGGTGTGCACCACGGCGTTGGTGACCAGTTCGGAGACGAGCAGGACGAGGGTCTCGGCGAGCGGCTCATCCGCCGCTATCCCCGACCCGGCGAGCCGGGAGCGGGCCCAACGCCGGGCACGCCCCACCTCCGCGGGGTCGGGCCGGATCTCCAGCTGCACTTGAAGCACCTGCACCGCTCACACCATCCGAACCGGCGGACACACAGCCTCGCGCCTCACGAGGCCACGATCGTAGCCATTTTCCGCATGACCAGAACAACAGCCAGAGCAAGTGTCACGGAACGTGACTCCCTGGAGAGACAGCATGGTTGACGCACCGTCACCGCAACAAGCGCTTCGGGCATATTCCCGCGCGAAGGAGTACCCGTGCGGCATACTGTGCGACACCCGTCATGGGATGGCTCAAGCTCGGAACCACTCGCATTTCACACAAGGTACCCGAGCGCGACGGCGACTCCGGGACGTGACGAGTCGCGCGCGGGACACAACCCGGCACCACGCTCCGTGATCATTGAATGCCACGATCAGTGACATTCGCCCGCGGGGGACCACGATGCCGGGGCCGCCCAGGACCGCCGGTGTCACCGCACGCGGGCACGACGCACGGCAGCCGAGGCACCGATCGGCGTTCCGAACTGCTCGTGCGCCCGGGCGTGTTGCGCGACTCGGCCCGTACGCGAACGTGCGAGCCCCCTCGGCGGGGCGGGGCGCCGCAGAGGGGGCTCAAGTACGGTGTTCTCGCAGGTTGTTGGGGGCGGGTGGGGCCGGCGCTACTCGGGGACGGTGAAGTAGCGGGCGAAGGCGGGCACGATCTCCTGCTCGCCCACCCTGCCGTCGCCGTCGGTGTCGAGCGCGGCGGCGATGAACCCGGCGGCCCCCTCGGGCACGCCGAGCACCCGGAGCACGCGCACGGTGTCCTCGATCGTGGCGGCGCCGTCGCCGTCGGCGTCCGCGACGGCCAGGGCGGCGTGCAGGAAGGGGCGGGCGATCTCGGCGAACCGCTCGGGGTTGTCGCGCAGGCGCTTGACCGCGCCGGTCACGAACTCCTCGCGGGTGATGCGCTGGTCGCCGTCACGGTCGGCGATCCCGGCCATGCCCTGCCAGAAGGCCTCCGCGCCGGCGTACAGGGCCTGGCCCTTGTCGGAGCGGGCGGCGGTGGCGAACTCGGCGAGCAGCGAGCGGGCCGCCACGCTGAAGTCCTCGCGGTCGATGTAGCCGTTGCCGTCCTGGTCGAAGGTGGCGAACCGCACCGCGATCCTGCGCTCGTACTCGCTGCTGACCATGTCTTACGGGCCGCCTTACGGGTGGGGTTGCGTCTGGCAGGGAGCGTACGACGCGCACAGCGCTCCGGGGCGCGAACACCACGGTCGGGTAAGGACCGGGCGAATTCCGGGACAACGGGGGGTTGCCCGTGAGAGGGGAGCGGCGGTGACCGCCGGGGCGGACGGCCGTCAGGCGGACAGCGGCTCGTCGTCCACCGCCGCCGCCAGATCCGCGTAGACGTCGAAGAGGCGCCGGACACCGAGCGCGCCGAGGACCCGGTTGACGTGGGAGCCGTCGACCGCGCCACGGGCCGGGAGGATCAGGCGCAGCCGGCCCTGGCAGGAGCGGATCAGACGGCGGGCGGCTATGAGCACACCGACGCCGCTGGAGTCGCAGAAGAAGACCTCGGAGAGGTCCAGGACGAGGTCGTGCCGCCCCTGGGCCACCACCTCGTGCACTCTCTGGCGCAGGACCGGCGAGGTCACCAGGTCCAGTTCACCGGCGACCCGGAGCACGCTCCACTCGCCCTGTTCGTCGTCGGTCACCTTGAACGCCACGGCCCGCCCTCCGTCAGCCGGAACTTCCCCGGAACCGCCCGGAAACGGAACCAGTCCCTACGCTTCTTTCCGCGCGGCTGCCCAGCGGCCGTTCCCCCAAACGCCGTACAGCAAACCGAGACCGATCCACCAGGGGCTTGTTTCAGTCACCTTCGGTCGTGTTCTATCCGGGTTGACATGAAAGCGAAAGGCCAGGCGGGACAGAAGGGGCAAGTCACTCGCCAGGTGCCATAACACCTCTCGCTCCCCCTATCACCAGCGGCTCTTCAGGGGGCGCACATTGTCATAAAGGGGCGTGCGCTGTCGGACATGCCGACTACATTCGAGACGACCACGTCGGACACGCTGAACACCGTCGGACGCACGGTCGGACACGGAGCTGGACGGGAGCGGGCCGGGACGCGGGGCGCGGCACGGCCGGGCACGGAGGGGGCCGTATGGCGAAGAAGGACGCACCGCCCCACTGGGACCGCGGAATGCGGGAGCGGCTCCTGCGAGGAGAGGCGGCCGCCCTCGGTGAGCTCTACGACCGTTTCGCCTCGCTCGTGCACGGCCTCGCCCACCGGGTCCTCGGCGACGAGCAGGCCGCCGACCACATCACCCGCGAGGTGTTCGCCCACGTCTGGGAGCACCCCGACGCCTACGACCCCCGGCAGGGCCCGCTGCGCGCCTGGGTGGCCGGTCTGACCCACCGCCTCGCCGTACAGCGGCTGCGCGCCACCGAGACCGCGGCGCTGGCCCGCGGCGGGCCGGGCTCCGCCGAGGAGCTGGAGCACAGGGTGTGCCGCGCCTCCGCCGCCGCCCGCGCCGACTACATCGTCCACGCCATGCCGGCCCCGCTGCGCGCCGCCCTGGAACTCGCCTGCTTCCAGCGCCGCGACTACCGGCAGACCGCCGCCGACCTCGGCGTCACCGAGGACGAGGCCCGCCGCCGCCTGCGCCTTGGCCTCCAGCTCCTCTCCACCGCCCACCACACGGACGTCCCCGGCGCGCCCTCCCACTACGGAGGCGCCGCATGACCCCGAACGACCCCCGGGAGCCGGAGGACCGGGGCGCGCCGGAGGACCGGGACGGGGCGGCGCATCAGTTGCTGAAGTCGCTGCTCGGGGCGTGGGCGCTGGCCGCGTGTTCGCCGGAGGAGACGGCGGCCGTGGAGGAGCACCTCGGCGAGTGCGGCACGTGCGCGGAGGAGGCGCTGGGGCTGCGGGAGGCGGCCACCCTGCTGCACCGGCCCGACACGCTCGACCTCGACCCGGGGCTGCGCACCCGGGTCCTGGCGGGCTGTCTCGAACGGCGGCCGCCGCACATCCCGGTGCCCGGCTGGGCGGCGCCCTACGACGCCGAGACCGCCCGCCTGGACGCGCTGCTCCAGGACATGGGTGACGCCGAGTGGGAGGCGCCGGTGCGGCTGCGGTGGTTCGAGGGCGAGGACGCCACCAGCCGGCGCACCACCGTCGCCGGGGTCATCGCGCACCTGATGAGCGTCGACGGGCTGGTCGCGGTGGCCCTCGGCCTGGACGACCCGCTCGGCGACGCGACCTCCGCCGACGGCCCCTCTCCCGCGGCGCGCACCGAGGCGTACTGGCGGGTCGCGCACTCCCCGCCGGCCCGTTCGGTGCGGGCGCCGTGGCGGGAGCAGACGCACGACCTGGTCCGCACGGTCTCCTTCGCCGCGAACGCCGTGAAGGAGCCGCCGGTGCCGTACGGCGCCTTCGCGCTGCCGCTGCCCGACGCGATGCTGGACCGCGCCTTCGAGTGCTGGGTGCACGCCGAGGACATCGCGGAGGCGGTGGACTACCCGTACGATCCGCCGGCCCCGCGCCATCTGCACCGGATGATCGACCTCGCCGCCCGGATGCTGCCGGGGGTGCTGGCCGCCCGGCGGCAGGCCGGGCTCGCCTCCCCCGCCCGCACCCGGCATCTGGTGACCGCGGGCGACCCCGGGCGCAGTCTGCGCCTTGAGATCGAGGGGCTGGGCGGCGGCCAGTGGTTCATCCCGCTCGACTCGCCCGGAGCGGTGGGCTCTGCGGACCACGAGGTGGCCCATGTGGCGCTGGACGGCGTCGAGTTCTGCCGGCTGGCGGCGGGGCACGTGACACCGCGGGAGGCGGCGGCCGGCCAGGTCGGCGACCGTGAGGCGATCCGGGACGTGCTGTGCGCGGCGGCGTCACTCAGCCGTATGTGAGACGGCCACCGACCGGCCCCAGGGCTGCCGCAGACCGGCCCCCACGGACCGCCATCGGGCGGACCTGCGGACCGCCGTCGACTGGCCTGCCCCCCACGGACCGCCGCCGACCGCCCCACGGACCGCTGCCAGTCGGCCGCCACCGACCGCCCCACGGACCGCCACCGACCGCCCCACGGACCGCCGTCGACTGGCCTGGCCCCCACGGACCGCCGCCGACCGCCCCACGGACCGCTGCAGGCCGGCCGCCACCGACCGCCCCACGGACCGCCATCGGGCGGACCTGCGGACCACCGCCGACCGGCCTGACCCCCACGGACCGCCGCCGACCGCCCCACGGACCGCTGCCAGTCGGCCGCCACCGACCGCCCCACGGACCGCCACCGACCGCCCCACGGACCACCGCCGACCGGCCTGGCCCCCACGGACCGCCGCCGACCGCCCCACGGACCGCTGCCAGTCGGCCGCCACCGACCGCCCCACGGACCGCCATCGGGCGGCCCCACGGACCACCGCCGACCGGCCTGACCCCCACGGACCGCCGCCGACCGCCCCACGGACCGCTGCCAGTCGGCCGCCACCGACTGCCCACGGACCGCCACCGACTGGTCTGGCCCCCACGGACCGCCGTCGGTCGCCCCCTGGACCGCTGCAGGCCGGCCCCCACGGGCTGCCGCCGGACGGCCCCTTGGACCGCCGTCGGGCCGCGCTACGCGAAGACCACCGTCCGGCGACCGTTCAGCAGGATCCGGCGCTCCGCGTGCCACTTGACCGCGCGGGCGAGCGCCTGGCACTCCACGTCACGGCCGATCGCGACGAGCTGGTCCGGGGTGACATCGTGGCCCACCCGCTCGACCTCCTGCTCGATGATCGGGCCCTCGTCGAGGTCGGCGGTCACATAGTGCGCCGTCGCGCCGATCAGCTTCACGCCCCGGGCGTGCGCCTGGTGGTACGGCTTGGCGCCCTTGAAGCTCGGCAGGAACGAGTGGTGGATGTTGATGATCCGGCCGCTGAGCTGCTTGCACAGGTCGTCGGAGAGGACCTGCATGTAGCGGGCGAGGACGACCAGTTCGACCTTCTCCTCGCGCACGAGCTCCAGCAGCCGCGCCTCGGCCTCGGACCTGGTGTCCCTGGTCACCGGGATGTGGTGGAAGGGAATGCCGTACGACCCCACCAGCTCGGCGAAGTCGGTGTGATTGGACACCACCGCCGCGATCTCCACCGGCAGCGCGCCGATCCGGTCGCGGAAGAGCAGGTCGTTCAGGCAGTGCCCGAACTTGCTGACCATCAGCACGACACGCATCTTCTCGTCGGCCCGGTGGATCTGCCAGTCCATCCCGAAGGAGTCGCCGATCGCCGCGAAGCTGGCGCGCAGCTTGTCCACCGTCACCGGAGCCTCGGCCGAGAAGTGGACCCGCATGAAGAACAGTCCCGTGTCGTGGTCACCGAACTGCTGGCTGTCCTCGATGTTGCAGCCCGTCATGAACAGATAGCTGGACACCGCGTGCACGATGCCCTTCTTGTCCGGGCAGGACAGGATGAGGATGTACTGCTCGGCCGGCGCCTCGGCGGCTCGGGAGGACTGCTCGCTCATGCGTGACAGCGTCTCACGTCCGGGCCCGCAAGTGGTCCGTCGTCCGCTAGGCGGACCGGGTCATGATGCGCAGCACCTCCAGGCTGCGGGGCGGCGTGTCCGGGTCCTCGCCGTCGCTCGCCGCGAGCCGCACATGCGCGTCGTGGGCCGCCCGCACCGCCTCCGGCCAGGCGTCGTGGTCGAGGTAGGCGGACACCGGCGCGTCCGGGCCGACCTGGTGCATGATCCGCAGCACCCGCAGGACCGCGGTGTCGACGAGCGCCGCCTCCTGCGAGTCCCGGAAGATCGTGCCGACGTACTTCTCGGCGGACCAGTTGTCCAGCCAGGTGTCCTCGACCAGGCGGTAGACGGCGTCGGTCACGTCGCCGTACCCTTCGACGCCTGCCAGCCAGACGTCCCGCTGGAACACCGGGTCGGAGAGCATGTGCAGCGCGGAGCGCACATTGCTGCGCCAGCGCCACCACGGCATGTCGTTGAGTGGCATGCCGCCCATGGTGGAGGAGCGACGGCCGCGACGGGAAGAGTTCTCCGAACCTTGCACGGTCACCGATCGTACGTTCCCCGCCCCAGGGGCCCCACCTGCCCCCGTAATTCACTCATCCGTCACCACCCATTGACCGAGAGTCATCACCGGGTTGGTGATGTGACGGAATCGTGCGGAGCATGACCGGCAGGCGAAGTTCCCATGGCCCGTTCCTCTCCACCCTCACCCGGTCCGTGAGAAGAACCCTGTCGCCGGTGGGAGTTCTGCTGGCGTGCGCCTCGCTCGCCGCCGGCTGCGGCGTCGTCCCCGGTGCCACGGGGGGCTCGGGGGACGGCTCCGTCACCGTGATGACGTGGGCGCCGGAGAACACCCCGGCGACCAACAAACCCGGCATGCCCGCCATGGCCCGTGCCTACGCCCGCTGGGTGAACTCCCACGGCGGTGTCGCCGGCCGCAAGCTCAACGTTCTGACCTGCAACGAAGGCAACGACAGCGTGGGCGCGGCGAAGTGCGCCCGGCGTGCGGTGAAGGAGAACGCGGTCGCAGTCGTGGGCTCCTACAGCCAGTACAGCGACTCCTTCTTCCCGCCCCTGGAGGGGGCCGGCATCCCGTACATCGGCGGCTACGGCGTCACCACCACCGAGTTCACCCGCGCCCTGTCCTACCCGGTCAACGGCGGCCAGCCCGCGCTGCTGGCCGGTCTGGGCAAGGAGCTCGCTCCGCACTGCGGCCCGGTCACGCTGATACGGCCCGACAGCATCGCGGGCGACGAGCTGCCCGGGCTGCTCAACGCGGGCCTGCGGGCCGGTGGCCACGAACCGGCCCACGACCAGCGGGCCGCCGAGGACGCCACCGAATACTCCGGCCAGGCCGATCAGGCGCTGCGGCAGTCGAGCGCCGAACCGGCGCGCACGGGCTGCGTGATCCCGGCCCTCGGGGAGCGCACGAACATCTTCATGGACTCCTTCCGCCGCGCCCGCGACGCCTATCCGCAGGTGCGCACCGCCGCCGTGCTCGGCAGCGTCGACCAGACCGTGATCGACGCGAGCGGCGGGAAGTCCGGCCCGTACGAGGGGTCGTACCTCACCGGCTGGTACCCGGTGGCGGGCGACTCGCGCTGGGAGCCGATGAAGAAGGTGATCAATGAGGCGGCCTTCGGCGACAACCGCGTCGACCCGCAGGACGCCGGGGTGCAGACCACGTGGATCGCCTACACGGTGCTCCGGACCGTCCTGGAGCAGATCGGCGACGGGGAGGTGAGCGCCTCCACCGTGCGGCGCGCCCTCGACGGCGGGCTGGAGGTCCGCACCGGCGGGCTGACCCCGCCGCTGCGGTGGCGCCTGTCCGACCTGCTCGCCTCCACCGGCCTCGCCCGCCTCACCAACGCCGACGTGTCCCTTCAGACGGTGCGGCAGGGTCGGCTGGTGCCCGCCACGAAGGGCTTCGTCAACGTGGGAAAGACGCTGGAGGGCGCCGGCTGAGTCCGCCGCCCTCCCGCGCCGGCGGGCCTCAGAGCTGGGTCGGCTGCCGCTGGGTGAGGCCGTACGTCTGCGCGATCGCGTTCCAGAGCTGGGCGGCCTTGGCCTTCTCCGCGGTGGCCGTCCCGCTCTCGCGGTCGCCGGCCTGGGTCTCACCCGTGTACCGGGCGTGGCCCTTCTTGCAGCCCTTCTTGCCGCCGACCTGGTCGGCCCAGGCCGCGTAGTGCCGGTCCGCCGACTCCGAGGCCTGCCAGGCCTTGGTCAGCGCCGCCGTCAGATCGGCGTTGCCGGGGAGCTTGTCGACGGACAGCTCTCCCAGACGGGTGACCAGGCCCTTGCGCTGCTCGGCCGCGGCGCGCAGGTCGGAGGCCGCCTGGCCGAGGTTGTTGCAGCTCTTGACCTCGGCCACCGCCTTGATGACGGAGGCGCGGCTGCTGCCGCTGTCGGCCAGCAGCTTGTCCAGCGCGACCGCCTGCTCCTTGGCCGGATCCGCGGCGGGCGCGGCGGAGGCGTCGTCGGTGGCGGGCGCGGTGGCCGCGACGGTGGTGTTCTTGTCGGCGCTGTCGCCGTCCCCGTCGCCGCCGCTGAGCAGCGCCCCGGCGCCGATGCCGAGGACGGCGATCCCGACGCCCACGGCCGCGATCACCGGCATGCGCGAGCCGGTGCGCCGACCTCCCCGGCCGCCGCCGTCGTCGTCGTACCCGCCGGGCGGCGCGGACATGGACCGGGCGTGGGGCTGGTCGGGCGGGCCCTGCTGGTAGCGGGGTATCTGCTGCGTCGACGGGGCTGCGCCGCCGGAGTCGCTGCGGAAGAGGTTGTCGAACTCGGCGGGCGTCTGCCGCCCGCCGGCGTCCACGGGCGCCATGAACTGCGTCGCCTCGGCGTCGGGGTGACCGGGCGCGGCGCCCTGGGGCACCTGGCCCGGGTACGGGGCGGGGCCGCCGCCCGGTCCCTCCGGCGGCAGGGCTCCCGGCCCCACCGGCGGGATGTACTGCGTCGCGCCCTCGTCCATCCCCGCGCCCGGCACGGGCGGCAGGAACTGGGTGGCGCCTTCGTCCGCGGAGCCCGCGGGGACCGGCGGGATGTACTGCGTCGCACCCTCGTCGGCGCCCGGCATCCCGTGCCCGGCCGCGTACGGGCCGGCGCCGGCCGGGGGCAGCCCGTGCCCGGCGTGCGCGGGGACGCCGTAGGGGTCGGCACCCGGCTGCTGGTACGCCGGGGCGTTCTCCGGGGGCAGGGGGCCCGCGCCCGGGTGCTGCGGGGCCTGGCCCTGCGCGTCCCACTGGCCCTGCGGGTACGGCTCCGGAGAGCCCCACGGCTGCTGCCAGCCCTGGTCCTGCTGCGGCGGATGCTGCTGGTCGGGGCCCCACGGCTGGCCCCAGGCCTGACCGCCGGCCGGGGTCGCCGCCGGGGCCTGACCGCCCGCTCCGCCCTGATGGCCGCCCGGCCCGCCGGTCATGCCCGGCAGCAAGGGCTCACCACCGTCGGAGGGCAGCACGATGCCTTCGTGCGCGGGTCGCGCCGAGGGCTCCTCGCCCTGTCCACTCTGCGTCACCGGGACTCCTACGAATGGGGGACCTTCGGAATCGTCGGCTCACGCTACCGGGTCCCCGGAGCCCCGTGCCACGCAGCACAGGACCAGACCTCCTTCCCTGTGACGGCAGTAACAAAACCCGCCCGCCGCACGCTGCTTATCTGCCAGGTCTCACGGCGGGCACCCGTTCACGCCGCCACGCGCGTCTCCAGCCGCGCCCCGAACTCCCGTACCACCGGCTCGTCCCGGAACGGCTCCAGGCGCTGCTGGAAGTCCTCCAGGTACTCCGCGCCGCGGTCGGAGCGCAGCGTCCGCAGCAGCTCCACCGCCTTCAGCCCGGTGCTGCAGGCCTGTTCGACCTCCCGCTGCTGCACCTGCGCCGTGGCGAGGAGCACATAGCCGATGGCCCGCCGCCGCGCCCGTGACGCGGGATGCCCGGCCAGCGACTCCTCGGCCGCCCGCGCGGACGCCTCCGCCTGCCCCAGGTCCCGGTGGCAGTGCGCCAGTTCGTCGGCGAGATACGCCTCGTCGAAGTGCGCGATCCACGCCGGGTCGTCCCCGGAGTGCGGTTCGGCGGCCTCCAGCGCGCTCACCGCCCGTCCGGCGGAGAACTGCGCGGCCCGCGCGTCGCCCATGAGGGCGTGGCCGCGCGCCTCGGCCGCGTAGAACATCGCCTCCGCGCGCGGAGTCACACGACCGCGCGCGCCCTCCTGCGCCGCGCGCGCCAACTGCGCGATCTCCCGCGGGTTTCCGAGCTGCGCGGCGAGATGGCTCATGGAGGCGGCCAGCACATAGCCGCCGTAGCCGCGGTCCCCGGCCGCCTGGGCGAGCCGCAGCGCCTGGATGTAGTACCGCTGGGCCAGGCCCGGTTGGCCGGTGTCGACGGCCATGTACCCGGCCAGCTCGGTGAGCCGGGCGACCTCGGCGAACAGATCGCGGCCCACCGCCTCCCGGTAGGAGCCGGCGAGCAGCCCGGAGACGACGCTGTTGAGGTAGTGCACGACCACCGGGCGCACATGCCCGCTGCCGTGGCTGTGGTCCAGCTCGACCAGCGCCTGCGTCATGGCCCGTACGGCGGCCACGTCGGACTGGCCCACCCGCGACCCCGCCGCCCGCGCCACCTGCGGGTCCGGCGCGGAGATCAGCCAGTCACGGCTCGGCTCGACCAGCGCGGAGGCGGCGACGGAGGAGCCGGACAGGAAGTCCCGGCGGCCCACGTCGCTGCGCCACAGCTCGCAGACCTGCTCGATGGCTCCCAGCACCGTCGGCGAGAACTGAAGGCCCACGCCCGAGGCGAGGTTCTTGCCGTTGGCCATGCCGATCTCGTCGATCGTGACCGTACGGCCGAGTTTGCGGCCGAGCGCCTCGGCGATGATCGCCGGGGCCCGTCCGCGCGGCTGCTGTCCGCGCAGCCAGCGCGCCACCGACGTCTTGTCGTAGCGCAGATCGAGACCGTGCTCGGCACCGCACATGTTGACCCGGCGGGCCAGCCCGGCGTTCGAGCAGCCCGCTTCCTGGATGAGCGCCTGCAGCCGTTCGTTCGGCTGCCGCGCGACGAGAGGCCTGGCGGCCATGGCGTTAACCCCCTGAAGCTGCGGTGCCTGCTCACGCACCGAGTTGACGGCTCTTGCGCGGCCGGACGCGATCCGCGCCCCGGCGAAAAGTTCCGGCCGTGAAGATCGATGCCCCGTGGACATACCGAAAATGCGGGACATGTGAGGATTGCCGGGGTGAAGGCGGTTGCCGCCCCCCACCGAACTACCCAGCGCCCGCCGGCGATCCTCCTGCGCGCCCCCACACATGCACCCATGCGCCCCGAGCACGGAAGGGTGCTCCTCCCCGGCGCGTCCGACCACCCGACCCGCCCGTAACTCCAGGTGGGCGCGGCAGTTGAGTGGGGCGTGGAAGAGACGATCGCGGGCGCGGAAGCCGCACACAGCGCCGGCCGGGTGGCCGGTCACGTCCCCCAGCAGCGCGGGGAGTCGCTGCAGGAGACAGCCGTTCGCTACGCCGAGGAACGCCACTGGGACGTGTTCCCCGGCACCTGGCTGGTGACGGTCGGCGGGGTGCAGCACTGCTCCTGCGGGGACCCGCGGTGCGCCGCGCCCGGCGCGCACCCGGCGCGCGAGGGCTGGGCGTCCCTGGCGACCGGCGGTGCGAGCACGGTGCGCGGGATGTGGCAGCGGCAGCCGACGGCGTCGATCCTGCTGCCCACGGGCCGTACGTTCGACGCGATCTCCGTGCCGGAGACGGCCGGGTTCCTCGCGCTGGCCCGGCTGGAGCGGCTGCGGTCCGCGCTGGGCCCGGTGATCCTGACCCCCGAGCGGCGGATGCAGTTCTTCGTGCTGCCGGGCGCGTCCGTGAAACTGCCGGACCTCCTGCGGCGGCTGGGCTGGTCGCCGGCCTCCCTCGACCTGGTCGCGCTCGGAGAGGGCGCGTACGTGGTGGCGCCGCCCACGCGGTACGGCTCGCGGGCGGTGCAGTGGGCCTGCCGGCCGACACCGGCCAATCGCTGGCTGCCGGACGTGGAGGAGCTGGTCCCGCCGCTGGCCTACGCATGCGGCAGGGACCGGCGCTAGCCACCCGTCCCGTTCCGGCTCCGGCTCCCGTGGTGGCCCGACCTCGCCCGGTGGAGCCGCAGATCAGCACGGTCCCGCACCCCTCGGGCAGGGTCCCCCGTAGGGTTCGTGCTGACGGAGGGAGCAGTGACAGTGGGTACAAGCGCCGTACACGTGCAGGGGCTCTGGAAGCGGTTCGGGCAGCAGGTCGCCGTCGCCGGGATCGATCTCGCGCTGCCCGCCGGGAAGTTCATCGGGCTGGTCGGGCCGAACGGAGCGGGGAAGACCACCACGCTCTCCATGGTGACCGGGCTGCTGCGGCCCGACCAGGGCACCGTCGAGATCGCCGGGCACGACGTGTGGCGGGACCCGGTGGCGGTGAAGGCACGGATCGGCGTGCTGCCCGAGGGGCTTCGGCTCTTCGAGCGGCTGTCGGGGCGCGAACTGCTCTCGTACTCCGGGCGGTTGCGGGGGCTGCCCGGGGACGAGGTGGACCGGCGGGCCACGCAGCTGCTGGACGTGCTGGACCTCGCGGGCGCGCAGCACAAGCTGGTCGTCGACTACTCGACCGGCATGCGCAAGAAGATAGGTCTCGCCTGCGCTCTGCTGCACAACCCGGAAGTCCTCTTCCTCGACGAGCCCTTCGAAGGCGTCGACCCGGTGTCCGCGCAGATCATCCGCGGCGTCCTCGAGCGGTACACCGCCTCCGGCGCCACCGTGGTGTTCTCCTCGCACGTCATGGAACTTGTCGAGTCCCTGTGCGACTGGGTGGCCGTCATGGCCGCGGGCCGCATCCGCGCCCAGGGCACCCTCGCCGAGGTGCGCGGCGAGGCTCCCACCCTTCAGCAGGCGTTCCTCGAACTCGTCGGCGCGCAGGGCCGGGACGCCGGTTCCGACCTGGACTGGCTGGGCGGCGGTTCCCGATGAACGCCGGGGCCCCCTCGATCACGCCCGTCGTCGTACGCCTGAAGCTGTCACTGCTGCGCAACGGACTGAGGCAGTCCGGCGGGCGGCGGGCCGCGTTCATCGCGTCGGCCGTCTTCGCGCTGCTGTTCGCCGCGTTGCAGATGGTGGGCCTGATCGCGCTGCGCGGCCACGCGCACATCGACTCCGTGGCCGTCCTGGGCGTGGCCGTGCTGGCGCTGGGCTGGGCCGTGATGCCGCTGTTCTTCCCCACCGGCGACGAGACCCTCGACCCGACCCGGCTGGTGATGCTCCCGCTGCGGCCGCGACCCCTGGTCGGCGCGCTGCTGGCGGCGTCCCTGGTCGGCATCGGGCCGCTGTTCACAGTGCTGCTGCTGGTGGGCTGCGTGATCGCGGTGGCGCACGGGGCGGCAGCGTCCGTCGTCGCGGTCCTCGCCCTCGTCCTCACGCTGCTGGTGTGCGTCGCCCTGGCGCGGGCCGTGGCCGCCGCCAACATCCGGCTGCTGACCAGCCGCAAGGGACGGGATCTCGCGGTACTCAGCGGACTGGTCATCGCGGTCGGGGCGCAGGTCGTCAACTTCGGCATGCAGCGCCTGGGCTCGGCCGGGCTGGGGCAGCTCGGCCCGGTGGCGGACGTGCTGCGGTGGCTGCCTCCCGCGTCGGCGGTGGGCGCGGTGGACTCGGTGAGCAGGGGCTCCTACGGCGTCGCGGTGGCCCAGCTCGCGCTGACCGCGGCCGCCCTGGCCGCCCTCCTCGCGATGTGGGCGCGCAGCCTGACCCGGCTGATGACCTCGCCCGACTCCTCGACCCTCCAGCCCGTCGGCGCTCCCGAGCGCGCCCGGGCCCGCGAGGGCGGCGGCCTGGCGGGGTGGCTGCCGGACGGCCGCACCGGCACCGTCATGGAGCGCAGCCTGCGCTACGTCTGGCGCGACCCGAAGACCAAGGCGGCCTGGGTGACCGCGCTCGCCATCGGGCTGATCGTCCCGGTGTTCAACGCGGTCCAGGGCACCGGCTCGCCGTACTTCTCCTGCTTCGCCGCCGGGATGCTCGGCATCCAGATGTACAACCAGTTCGGCCAGGACACCTCCGCTTTCTGGCAGGTCGCACTGACGATCTCGGCACCGCGTGACGCCCACGTCGAGCTGCGCGCGCGGGCGCTGGCGCTGCTGCTGATCACCCTGCCGTACGCCACCCTGGTCACGGTGCTGACGACGGGCCTGCTCGGCGAGTGGCGCCGGCTGCCGGACGTGCTCGGCCTGTCCTTCGCCCTGCTCGGCGCGATGCTGGCGACCGGGGCGTGGACGTCGGCGCGCTTCCCGTACTCCATCCCGCAGGAGGGCCACAAGAACGTGGCTCCCGGTCAGGCCGGTCTCGCCTTCGTCTCCATCCTCGGCGGCATGGTCGCGGCGGCCCTGCTGTGCCTGCCGTTCATCGCCCTGGTCATCTGGTCGAACGTCAGCGCCACCGGCGGCAGCTGGAGCTGGGTGCTCCTGCCGGTGGGCGCGGGCTACGGGGCGGCGATCACGCTGCTGGGCCTGCGGCTGGCGGCGCCGCGCACGGCGGCCCGGCTGCCGGAGATCCTCACGGCGGTGAGCAAGGGCTGAGCGGGGCCCGGGAGGGGCCAGGCTCAGCGCAGGCGCGCGGTCACCACGTGGACGGTGAAGCCGCACGGAACCCGCCCGTCCGGCCCGGCGAGTCCGGCCGCCTCCCGTACGAAGCTCTCCCGCAGCCGGGAGACGGCGGCCGGGTCGAGCGGTCCGACGTCGTAGATGCCGGACAGGGCCGCCCAGACCTGCTCCACCGGGCCGCTCAGATCGATCGGGACCGTCTCCCGGTCCGGGGCGCCGAACCCGGCCGGCTCCAGGATCGCGCCGAGGCCCTCGCGGCTGCGGGTCCTGCGGTCGCCGAGCGGCGGAATGCGCTGCTCGGCGGGCGCCCGCTCGACGGCGGCCCTCAGCAGGCCGCTGAACAGCTCGTACGCCTCCCCGCCGAGAGCGCCGCCGCCGACCACGCAGGCCAGTGTGGAGCGGGGCGACAGCACCCGGGCGATCTCCGCCGCGACCCGGTCGACGTCGCCCATCAGCATCAGCGCCATGTGGCAGACGCAGGCGTCGAAGGCCCCGTCGGCGAACGGCAGCCGCTGCGCCCTGGCCTGGGCCAGCGCGGTGGTGCGCAGGGACGGGCGGCGCCGGGCGAGGGCCAGCGCCTCGGGCGAGAGGTCCACACCGGCGAGGCGCCGCCCCTCGGTGCGGGCCAGCAGGTCCAGCAGGACGCCGTCGCCGCAGCCGAGGTCCAGGACCCGCCGGGCGCCGGCCACCCGGTCGCTCAGGATCCAATAGCTGGATCGCCCGTCCGGCGATCGCCCGGCCACGAAGGCGTCGGCGGTGACCGCCGGGTGTTCGGCGGGGAAGGCCTTGAGGAAGGCCTCCTGGACGGCCGTGGGCACGGTTGGGAACGTGGCGGGAGACGCCGTGGGAGACGCGGGGGCGGCGCTCATCCGGTGAGCACCGCGTCAAGGAAGGGTTCGATGGCCATGCGCCACGCCTCCGGCTGGTCGTAGTGGACGAGGTGACCGGCGTCGGCCACCTCCGCGTACTGGCCGCGCGGCAGGACGCGGACCATCTCCTGGGCCTCGGCCCGGCCGAGTTCGCCGTCCAGGCCGCGGACCACGAGGGCCGGACAGCGGACCTGGGCCAGCTCCTCCCAGTGGGCGTCGTACACCCAGGCCTCGCGGGAGGTGAGCATCTGCTGCGGTTCGAAGACGGGACGCCAGCCGTCGGCGCTCTCGTGCATGACCTCGGCGTAGAACTCCCCGCGGGCCGGGTTGGGGCGCTCCACCCAGGGGTCGTCCTCGCCGAACCACTTCCGTACGTCCGCGAGGGCGGCGAAGGGCACCGGCCAGGCACGGAACCAGTCCTCCCACTCCCGCTGGGAGGCGGCGCCGAGCGCGGAGGCGCGCATGTCGCAGATGATCACCGCCCGCACCAGGTCGGGGCGGCGGGCGGCGAGCTGCCAGGCCGTCAGCGCGCCCATCGCGTGTCCGATGACGACGGCCGGGCCGAGGCCGAGCTGTTCGAGGGCGGCCTCGGCGTCCTCGACGTAGGCCTCACGGCCGTAGGCGGCCTGCGGCGTCTTCTCGCTCTGGCCGTGTCCGCGCTGGTCGAGGGCGACGGCGCGGTGCCGGCCCGAGAGCCAGCGGGCGGTGGCGGCCCAGTGGGAGGCGCGGCCCATCAGACCGTGCAGTAACAGCACGCCGTCGGACCGCCCGGACACGTCGGGCCGCCCGGGTGCCGGCTCCCTCCCCTGCCCCGGCACGGCCTTCGGGGGCTCCGCGAACTCCCAGGCGGCGAGCCGTACACCGCCCGACCCGGTCACGTCGATGCGCCGCACCATTGGTCCTGGCACCCCCCTGAACCGTGTTCAGCTTCCGTATTCCGTCGTGCACATTCTGTAGCGAGCGCGGGCCATGAGGCCCTCACGCGGACACTCAGGCTATCGAATACGCATTCGAAAACGCTGGCTCTGCCGTCAACACCCCTCGTTCGAGTGACGCCTGGCCAGGATTGATCGCCGCCCCCAGGGGGAGATCTTCAACGGGAGGCGGACCACTCGGGGAAAAGCGGTCCGAGGGGGACGACCCTGAGAGCTCGGGGCTCCGGGTCGCCGAAGGGGAGGACAGGCCCCGGCGCCGCACGGCGCCGGGGCTCTCCCCATGTCTGCGGCACATCTCCCCACCCCTTCGGTCCCCATGCCTCCCGGCCCAGCCTCGCACGCCCGGCGCCCGCGCGCTGCGCTTCGACGCGCTGAACCACGGACGGGGGAAGACGGCGAGCCGGACGGGCGGCCGGCTCAGCGCTTGGCGACGAACACGTGGGAGGCGACCTCCGCGTCCAGCTCTGCCGCCTCGCCGCTGCTGCCGACCAGCACCCCGCCGGCCGACTCCGTCACGCTGACCACCGAGCCGGGCTGCACGCCCGCGCGGCGCAGCGTGTACATCAGCTGCGCGTCCGTCTGGATCGGCTCACCGATCCGGCGGACGACCACGGTCTTGCCGTCGGCGCCCGCGTCCAGGTCGGCGAGCGACACCATGCCCTCGTCCAGGAACGGGTCGGCGCCGTCCTTCTCGCCCAGCTCCTCCAGGCCCGGGATCGGGTTGCCGTACGGCGACTCGGTCGGGTGCCGCAGCAGCTCGAGCACCCTGCGCTCCACGGCCTCGCTCATCACGTGCTCCCAGCGGCAGGCCTCCGCGTGCACCTGCTCCCACTCCAGGCCGATCACGTCGACCAGCAGGCACTCGGCGAGCCGGTGCTTGCGCATCACGCGCGTGGCCAGCCGGCGGCCCTCGTCCGTGAGCTCCAGATGCCGGTCCGGCGCCACCGAGACCAGGCCGTCGCGCTCCATCCGCGCGACCGTCTGGCTCACCGTCGGCCCGCTCTGGTCCAGGCGCTCCGCGATCCGGGCGCGCATGGGCACGACGCCTTCCTCCTCCAGCTCGAGGATGGTGCGGAGATACATCTCCGTGGTGTCGATCAGTCCGGACATACGTGCCCCTCGATTACCTCGGCCGGGAGCCTGGCGGCTCCCCGGCGCGTGCGCTGGCCCTGGAGTCAATTCTGACGCATCCCACTGACAAGCGGGCTGCCCGCGCGAAACGCAGACGACCCGCGAGCTGGGTCCCTCCGCCTCGGCGGAGGAGCCGGCCGGACGTACCGGCAGCTCGCGGGTCGGGTGACTGCTTGGAATCGGGCCGGCCGCACGTCTCTGTCACGCGCTGGTCCGGCACCGCACAGGGTGGGGTGACGGGCCGCTAGCCCGCAGCCACCTCACGCGTCCGGGTCTCACTCATCTACCGGATCACCTCCCTTCGTGTGTGCACAACACCCTAGGAAGCGGACCGGCGATACTCAAGAGGTTTTTTCGAGCGCGACGGGGACGCCGCCGCGGCCGAGCCCCTCTCGCGCGCTCAGGTGTGGCCGTCGTGCGGCAGAAGGGCCAGGTCGAGGGAGGTGGCGATCCGGGCGGCCACGTCCTCGGCGTAGGTCGCGTCGCCGCGTTCGAAGGGGGTACGGGCGGAGCCGCGCAGGAAGGTCACGACGCCGAGGGTGCGGCCCCGGCTGCGCAGAACCGCGCACAGGGCGTGCACGGCGTCCCCCGGCCACTGCCGGGCCTCGGCCCACTCGCGCGCCCGGTCGGCCGGCACGGCCCCGGCGGAGGCCCGCACGGAGCCGGCGCGCTCGACGCACTGGAGGGCGGGGTGGCCCGTTCCGTAGCGGACGGGCAGCCCGGCCCGGCCGGTGAGCAGGCTGGGCCCGGGGCCGCCGGACGGGGTGGCCGCGGCGCGGACCAGCCGGACCGGGGCCGCCGTCTCGGAGTCGGCCGGGACGGTCCCGCCCGCCAGGCGGTCGGCCGGGACGGCTCCGCCCGTCACCCGATCGGCCGGGGCCACGCCCGCCACCCGGTCGATCAGGGCGTGGTCCGCGAAGCCGGCCAGGGCGAAGTCGAGATGGACGGTGACGGCCTCGCCCGGGTCCTCGCACTCGGCGGCGGCGCGGGCGGCCCGGTGCAGCTGGTTGCCGCGGAACCGCAGCAGCGCGGCCTCCTGCTCGCCCTGCTTGGCCTCGGTGACGTCGGCGAAGAGCCAGGCGACGCCGAGCGGTACCGGTTCCTCGGCGAGCGGTGAGGAGAGCCGGACGAATCCGCTGCGCCAGCAGCGCCGCCGGTCGCCCTCCGGGGTGCGTACGCCCACCCACAGCTCGGCGGGGGCGGGCGGGGCGCCCTCGGCCAGGACATGGGTGAGCGCGCTCTCCAGCTCCTCCAGGCCCTGGGTGAGCAGTTCGCCGAGCGGCCGGCCGAGGGCCGCCGTGCGGCCGGTGCCGAGGGCCTGGGCCGCGTAGGCGTTGACGACGGCGGGCCGCAGGTCGGCGTCGACGAGGACGACGCCCCAGAACGCCTCTTCGAACAGGGCCTCGCTGAGTGCGATGGACCGCTCCAGGTCGATCTGCGCGTGCACCTCGCTGAAGGCGCAGTACAGGCCGGCGGGCTTGCCGTCGGGCCCGTGCACGGCCGCCGACTGGGTCCGCACCAGGACACGGCCGCCGTCCTTGGTGACCAGCGCGAACTCGTGCACCTGCCGTCCGGGGGCGTGCATGGCGGACATCAGCCGCCCCTCGACCTCCTCGGTGTCCGCGCTGCGCACGGCCCAGCCGGCGAAGCCGTGCCGTCCGACGGCCTCGGCGGCGGACCAGCCCAGGATGCGCTCGGCCTCGCGGTTCCAGTGGGTGACAACCCCGTCGGCGTCGAAGGCGCACAGGGCCGCGTCCATGCCGTCGAGGAGGGCGGCCAGCAGATCGGAGCCGTCATGCATGTCGGAGCCCCGCGGGCCGTCCCGCTCCGGCTCGGGCTCGTCGGGCCCCAGCTCGTCGGTGGCCCCACTACGCCGGGAAGCACTCACCTGGACCCCCTGCAGGCTGCGTCCGCACGTACGGCGCGTCGTTTCGCTCACTGGTCATCATTCAACTCGAACGTGACCCAGCACACACCGGGTTCCCAGAACATTGAAGGAATTACCGTCCGCGGAAATTCCCCGCGACGGGTCGATCGGGACAGGTCAGTGCCGGTAGAAGATCCGGTCGGCGTACCGGTCGAAGACCTGGGCGTTCCACTCGCGGCCGCCGTCGACGTTGCCCGAGCGCAGCAGCGGCGGTTCGATGCCGCGGTCGGCGAGGACGGCGGCGGCGGTGGCCATGACCGCCTGGAGCAGGGCGGAGGTCACGACGGTGGAGGCGGACGCGAAGGGGGCCGCGACGGTGTCGAGGGTGAGTTCGGCGTCCCCGACCGCGATCTTGGAGTCGAGGACGATGTCGCAGTGGTCCTTCAGGAACGTCCCCGAGGCGTTCCGTGAGGTGGTTTCGGTCGCGTAGGCCACCGAGGTCACGCCGACGACCCGGACGCCGACGGCGCGGGCGCGGGCGGCCATCTCCACGGGCAGGGCGTTGCGCCCGGACAGCGAGATGACCACCAGGGCGTCGCCGGAGCGGAGGGGAGAGGTGTCCAGGACGGCGGAGGCGAGGCCGTCGACGCGTTCCAGGGCGGAGCCGAGGGTGGCGGGCACGACGTCGACGCCGACGGTGCCGGGAACGGCGAGCAGGTTCATCAGGGCCAGCCCGCCCGCGCGGTAGACGAGGTCCTGGGCGGCGAGGGAGGAGTGGCCGGCACCGAAGGCGAACAGGCGGCCGCCGGCGGCCACGGTGTCGGCGAGCAGCGTCCCGGCCGCCGCGATCTGCTCGGCCTCCTCGTCCCTGACCCGCTGGAGCAGGCCGATGGCGGCGTCGAGGAACTGGCCGGCCGGCGTGCGGTCGCTCATGCGTGGTCCGTCCCTTCGGGGCGACTGTGTGTCGCGGATCACGGTGAGGTCTGGACCAGAGCCGTGTCAATACGGCGCCGTCCGCGACGGGGCCGCCTCAGGGGCTCAGCCGCTCCACGCGCCAGCCGCCGTCCGGCTCGCCCACGTACCGCAGGCGGTCGTGCAGGCGGTTCTCGCGGCCCTGCCAGAACTCCACCGAGCGCGGGGCGACCCGGAAGCCGCCCCAGTGCGGCGGGACGGGCACCTGCTCGCCCTCGGGGTAGCGGGCGGCCAGCTCGGCGTAGGAGGCGTCGAGCTCCGCACGGCCGGCGATCACCGAGGACTGGGCACTGGCCCAGGCGCCGAGCTGGGAGCCGTGCGGACGGGTGCGGAAGTACGCGGCGGTCTCGTCGCGGCCGGTGCGGCGGGCGACGCCCTGGACGATGACCTGGCGGGCCATGGGGTGCCAGGGGAAGAGCAGGGAGACATGCGGGTTCCCGGCCAGGTCGCGGCCCTTGCGGGAGTCGTAGTTGGTGTAGAAGACGAAGCCCTGCTCGTCGAAGGACTTCAGCAGCACCGTGCGGGAGCTGGGCCGGCCGTCGGCGTCCGCGGTGGAGACGACCACGGCGTTGGGTTCGAACAGCCGGGCCTCGGTCGCGGCCTGCTGGAACCAGCGGGCGAACTGGGCGACGGGGGTGGCGGCCAACTCGTCCTCGGCCAGTCCCTCGGCCCGGTAGTGCATGCGCATGGAGGCGAGGTCGAAGGGGGCGGTCTCACCGGCTTCTCGGTCGGTCACGCGGTCATCCTGCCGTATCCGGCGGTCGCCCTTGCGGAGTACCCTCGCCCTCCACCGGGATCCGAGGTGGCACTGAGTGCCGCCCCACTCCCCTTTTGTGGCACTCGGGGTTATGGTGCTGCTGTCGATCCGGTCGGGTGACAGCCCACCGCGCGGGGCGTCGTCCCGGCAGTCCCGGTAATCCCCTCGGCCCCAGCCCCCATCGGTCCTCGTCACCTCGGTCGTCCCGTCGCAGTCTCTGTCGCACCCTCTGTCGCACAGACCACAAGGAGCCGCCTGATGTCCGACTTCGTACCCGGTCTCGAAGGAGTCGTCGCGTTCGAGACGGAGATCGCCGAACCGGACAAGGAGGGCGGCGCCCTCCGGTACCGGGGCGTCGACATCGAGGAACTCGTCGGTCAGATCTCCTTCGGCAACGTCTGGGGGCTGCTGGTCGACGGCGCCTTCGACCCGGGCCTGCCGCCCGCCGAGCCGTTCCCGATCCCCGTGCACTCCGGGGACATCCGTGTCGACGTCCAGTCGGCGCTGGCGATGCTCGCCCCGGTGTGGGGCCTGAAACCGCTGCTGGACATCGACGTGGAGCGGGCGCGCGACGATCTGGCGCGGGCCGCCGTCATGGCGCTGTCGTACGTCGCCCAGTCGGCGCGTGGGCAGGGCGTGCCGATGGTGCCGCAGCGGGAGATCGACAAGGCCCGCTCCATCACCGAGCGGTTCATGATCCGCTGGCGGGGCGAGCCGGACCCCAAGCACGTGGCCGCCGTCGACGCGTACTGGACGTCCGCCGCCGAGCACGGCATGAACGCCTCCACGTTCACCGCCCGCGTCATCGCCTCCACCGGCGCCGACGTGGCGGCCGCCCTGTCGGGCGCGGTGGGCGCCATGTCCGGCCCGCTGCACGGCGGCGCGCCCTCCCGGGTCCTCGGCATGATCGAGGAGATCGAGCGGACCGGGGACGCGGAGGGCTACGTCAGGAACGCCCTGGACCGCGGTGAGCGGCTGATGGGATTCGGCCACCGGGTGTACCGGGCCGAGGATCCACGCGCGCGCGTGCTGCGCCGCACCGCCCGGGAGCTCGGAGCCCCGCGCTACGAGGTCGCCGAGGCCCTGGAGAAGGCCGCCCTGGAGGAGCTGCACAACCGCCGGCCGGACCGGGTGCTGGCCACGAACGTCGAGTTCTGGGCGGCGATCATGCTGGACTTCGCCGAGGTGCCGGCGCACATGTTCACGTCGATGTTCACGTGCGCGCGTACCGCGGGCTGGTCGGCGCACATCCTGGAGCAGAAGCGCACCGGCCGCCTGGTGCGCCCCTCCGCCCGCTACGTCGGTCCCGGCCCGCGCAGCCCGCGGGAGATCGCGGGCTACGACAACATCTCGCACTGACCGGGCACTTCACCGCATCCGGCCGGCACGTGCGGCATCGCATCCGGCCGGCACGCGCGGCATCACGCGGGGCTCAGCAGCTCCGCGTGATGCCGTTGGGCCACCAGCGGGTGGGCGCGGACCTTTCCTTTCAACTCGTTGTAGCCGTACTCGGCGAACAGCGGATTGCCCGGGTCGTCCGTGACACCGGGCGCGGTCGAGGCGTGCGGGAAGGGCAGCGGGGCGACGCGGGCGTCCAGGCGCGGGTTGTAGAAGAACGGCACCGAGAACCGCTCGGTGGCACCGGGCGGGGAGACGACCCGGTGGTTGGTGGCGACGAGGTAGCCGTCGGTGGCGACCTCCAGCAGCTCACCGAGGTTGACGACGAACGCGCCCTCGATCGGCGGCACGTCGTGGAAGAGCCCGTCCGCGCGCTGCACCTGGAGCCCGCCGATCCGGTCCTGGAGCAGCAGGGTGAGGAAGCCGTAGTCCTTGTGGGCGCCGACGCCCTGGTCGGTGCCGTCGCCGGCGCTGCCCGGGTAACGGACGAGCTTGAGGTGCGGGTGGGCGTGCTCGCCGAAGACGGGGTCGTAGAAGTCGGCGGGCGCGCCGATGGCGGTGAGCAGCTCGTGCAGCAGCCTGCGGGCGACGGCGCCGAGCCGGTCGATCCAGGCGAGCGCGGCGGTGCGCAGCTCGGGCAGGGCGGCCGGCCACTGGTTGGGGCCCTGGAGCCACCAGTACGCGGGCTCGCCGGGGCCGGGGACGCGGGCGGGTCGCTCGGCGCCTATGTCGAGCTGGTCGCGCCAGTCGCGGGCACCGCCGGTGCGCTCGTCCCCGGTGCGCGTGTAGCCGCGGAAGTGGGGCGAGTTGACGTTGTCCAGGGCGAGGCGGTCGGCCTCGGGGAGCCGGAAGAAGGCGTGCATGGCGTCGAGCAGCGCGTCGGTCTCGGCCCGGGTGACGCCGTGCCCGACGAGCTGGAAGAAGCCCACGTCGTGGGCGGCACCGTGCAACTGCTCGTGCAGCAGCGCCCGTTCGCGGGGACCGCGGTCGGCGGCTGCGAGGTCGATGATGGGGAGCTGGTCGTACGACGGGTTCGTCGCCGTGTTCGTCATGGGTCACGTCCGCAGGGTGTACGGGTCCCGGGCGGCCGCCGTGGGTGGGCGCGCGGCACGGGTTCCGGAGGAGGGAAACCGGGTGAGAGGTGCGGGGCGATCGGCCGCCGCGGAAGGGGCAGGGTCAGGCGGAGCGCCGACAGCCCATGCTCGTGACGCGCACGTAGTCCACGTGGCGGCGTCGCACGAGCGGCAAGAACATGCGCACAGGGTACTGCGGGGCGGGCGACAGCGGTGTGGCCCGGTTCACGCGGTGGCCGGACCGCGGCCCAGCGCCTCCTCCAGGAGGGCCGCCCACTGGGCGACCACGCGTTCGCGGCGGGCGGTGTCGTCGGTGAGGAGGTTGGCCAGGCCGAGGCCGCGGGCCATGTCGAGGAAGCCCTGGACGGTTTCGCGGGCGCCGGGACGGGCCTCGTCCGCGCCCAGCAACTCGACCGCTATCCGGTGCGTGTCCCGGCCCACGTGGGCCTCCAACTCGGTCACGCGGGGGCGTAGTTGGTCTTCGTTGGAGGCGGCCACCCACAGGTGGAGCGCGGCGCGGAAGAGGGGCCCGGTGTAGAGGTCGACGATCGCGGCGACCACGGCCCGCCGGTCGCCGGCCGCGCCCTCGGGGAACAGGTCGCGCAGGGCGGTGGAGCGTTCCTCGGCCACGTACTCGACGGCGGCGGTGAACAGGTCCTCGCGGGTGGGGAAGTGGTGCTGGGCGGCGCCTCGGGAGACACCGGCGCGTTCGGCGACCACCGAGACCGTGGACCCGGCCCAGCCGTGTTCGGCGAGGCAGGCCACGGCGGCCTGGAGGAGCCGCTGCCGGGTGGCCCGGCTGCGGTCCTGCTTGGGGGCGCGTTCCGCGCGGTCGTGTGTGGTCACACCGCCCATTCGGGATCCCGTCGTTCGAGGAAGGCCGTCATGCCCTCGCGCGCCTGCGCGGAGGAGAACAGCCGGGCCGAGAGCGCGGTCAGGGCGGCCGCGTCCCGGTCGAAGGCTTCCAGCACCCTAGTCGTGAGCAGTCGTTTCGTCTCGGCCAGCGCCTGGGGTGAGGAGCGGCGCAGGCCGTCGAGGATCGGCTCCAGTACGGCGTCGGCGTCGTCCCCGGCGGCCGTCAGCAGGCCGGTCCTGACCGCCTCGGCCGCGTCGAACCGTTCCCCGGTGAGGCAGTGGCGGGCCAGCGCGCGCGGGTCGGCGCGGGGCAGCAGCGGCAGCGAGATCACCGCGGGGGCCACCCCGATGCGCACCTCGGTGAACGCGAACGTGGCCCGGTGCGAGGCGACGGCGATGTCGCAGGCCGCGAGCAGCCCGAGACCGCCCGCGCGAACGTGTCCGGTGACCCGGGCGACGACCGGCTTGGGCAGTTCGACGATCTGCCGCAGCAGGTCCACCAGCGCCTCGGGCCGGGGAGGGTCGCGCAGGTCGGCGCCCGCGCTGAAGGTGGTGCCGGTGTGGGTGAGGACGACGGCGCGTACCCCGCCGTCCCCGGCGCAGTCGGCCAACGCGGCGGCCAGTTGCCCGACGAGCGCCGCCGACAGGGCGTTGCGGTTGCCCGGCGAGTCCAGGCCGAGCGTCTCTACGGCACGCGCGCGTGTACGTCCGATCAGGGTCATGGCCGCTGCTCCCACTCGCCGCGGATCATGGTTCCTCCTCGCTTGTGGCGGGCGGGGCGGTCAGTACGACCTGGGCAGGCCCAGGGTCTGGTGGGAGACGTAGTTGAGGATCATCTCCCGGCTCACCGGGGCGATACGGGCCACGCGGGCGGCCGTTACCAGTGAGGCGAGCCCGAACTCGCGCGTGAGGCCGTTGCCGCCGAGGGTGTGCACGGCCTGGTCGACGGCCCGCACACAGGCCTCACCGGCCGCGTACTTGGCCATGTTGGCGGCCTCGCCCGCGCCCACGTCGTCGCCCGCGTCGTACAGGCGGGCCGCCTTGCCCGTCATCAGGCGGGCGAGTTCCAGGTCGATGTGGGCCTGCGCGAGCGGGTGGGCGATGGCCTGGTGGGAGCCGATGGGGGCCTTCCAGACGGTGCGTTCGCGCGCGTACTCCACGGCCCGGCCGAGCGCGTGCCGCCCCATGCCGATCGCGAAGGCGGCCGTCATGATGCGCTCGGGGTTGAGCCCGGCGAACAGTTGCAGCAGGCCCACGTCCTCTCCCCCACTGCCGAAAGCGTGGGAGGTGCCCCCACCGACGAGCGCGTCGGCGGGCAGCCGCACCTCGTCCAGGACCAGCTCGAACTGCTTCTCGGCGGCGGTGAGTTCCATGTCGATGGGCCGCCGCTGGAAGCCTTCCGCGTCGGGCGGGACGATGAACAGGCAGGGCTTGAGGCGGTCGGTCCGCGCGTCCTCGGCGCGGCCGACGATCAGGACGGCGTCGGCGATGTCGACACCGGAGATGAACACCTTGCGGCCGGTGAGCACCCAGTCGGCGCCGTCGCGGCGGGCGGTGGTGGTGATGCGGTGGGAGTTGGAGCCGGCGTCCGGTTCGGTGATGCCGAAGGCCATGGTCCGGGTGCCGTTCGCCAGCGGGGGCAGCCAGGCGCGCTTCTGCTCCTCCGTGCCGAACCGGGCGATGACGGTGCCGCAGATGGCGGGCGAGACGACCATCATCAGCAGGGGGCAGCCGGCGGCGCCCAGCTCCTCCAGGACAATGGCCAGTTCGCTGATTCCGCCGCCTCCCCCGCCGTATGCCTCCGGCAGGTTGACGCCCAGGTAGCCGAGCTTGCCTGCCTCCGACCAGAGTTCGGTGAGGGGACGTCCCTCGGCGACGGCGCGGGTGAGGTAGGCGCGGCCGTAGCGTTCGCCGAGGGCGGCCACGGCGGCGCGCAGGTCCCTGTGCTCTTCGGATTCGGTGACGGGGGTCATGGTCGTCTCCCGGGTGCGAGTTGGGTGTGGTTGCTCGCGCTCACGCGGCGGAGCCGCATGTCGATGCAGCCCCGCGCCCCTAAGGGGCTTGCACTACCGCCAGCAGCAAGCCGACCTCGACCCGTTGTCCGGGGGTCGCGTGCAGGGCTGTGAGTGTGCCCGTCACCGGGGCCTCGATCCTGTGCTCCATCTTCATCGCCTCCAGCCACAGCAGCGGTTGTCCCGCCCGTACGGTGTCGCCGATCGCCAGTCCGTCGGCGACGCGTGCGACGGTGCCGGGCATGGGGGCCAGCAGTGAGCCGGGGGCGTGCTGGGCGACGGGTTCGGGGAAACGGGGCAGGGCGGTGAGCGCGGTCGGTCCCGCGTACACCCGCTCGCCGTAGCGGGCGATCTCGTACCCGCGCCGGACACCGCCGGCTTCGAGCACGACCAGGTGCGCGTCCGCGTGCACCACCCGCACCCCCACGGCGTCGGGGGCCGGGCCCGTACGGGTGTGGCGGTAGCGCACCTCGTGCTCCTCGCCCGCCATCAGGTACCGCTTGACCTGCGGCTGGGAGGGCACGTTGCGCCAGCCGCCGAAGCGGGAGCGGCCGTGCGCGTCGGCGAGCGCGGCGGCCAGGGGCGCGTACGGGTCGGGGGCGGGCGCGGTCAGTTCGGCGAGGTGGCGGTCGTAGAAGCCGGTGTCCATACGGCCGGTGGCGAACTCCTCGTGACGCAGGGACCGCACCAGCAGGTCCCGGTTGGTGACCGGGCCGTGGACGGCGGCCCGCTCCAGCGCGCCGGCGAGCTTGCGCAGCGCCTCCGCGCGCGTGGGCGCATGGGCGACCGCCTTGGCGAGCAGCGGGTCGTAGTGGACGCCGATCGTGTCCCCGTCGCCGTAGCCGGTGTCCAGGCGGACGCCGGGGACGGACAGGCGGTGCAGGGTGCCGGTCTGCGGGGCCCAGTCGCCGACCGGGTCCTCGGCGTACAGGCGGGCCTCCACCGCGTGTCCGCGCGCGGCGGGCGGTTCGGCGTCCAGGACGTGGCCCTCGGCGACGCGGATCTGCAGGGCGACCAGGTCCACGCCGAACACCGCCTCCGTGACCGGGTGTTCCACCTGGAGGCGGGTGTTCATCTCCAGGAAGTGCGCACGGCCGCCGGCCACCAGGAACTCGACGGTGCCCGCGCCGGTGTAGTCGACGGCCCGAGCCGCCCGTACGGTCAGCTCCCGCAGTTCCCGCTCGGTGTCCGCGGGGAGTCCGGGCGCCGGGGCCTCCTCGACGACCTTCTGGTGGCGCCGCTGGAGGGAGCAGTCGCGCGTGCCCAGCGTCCACACGGTGCCGTGGGTGTCGGCGAGGACCTGCACCTCCACGTGCCGCCCGCCCGCCTCGCCCCCGAGGTACGGCTCGGCGAACACCTCGCCGTCGCCGAAGGCGCCGAGCGCCTCGGCGCGCGCCGCCTCCAGTTCGGCGTCCAGGTCCTCCAGCCGCCGTACGATCCGCATCCCGCGTCCGCCGCCGCCCGCGGCGGCCTTCACCAGGACCGGCAGGTCGGCCTCGGTGACCTCGCGCAGCGGCGGCACGCCCATCAGCTCCTTGGCGCGGGTCTTGGACGCCATCGCCTCGATGGCCCCCGGAGGCGGACCGATCCAGACCAGGCCCGCGTCCAGGACGGCCCGCGCGAAGCCGGCGTTCTCGGCGAGGAAGCCGTACCCCGGGTGGACGGCGTCCGCGCCGGCCGCCACCGCCGCCTTCACGATCAGGTCGCCGCGCAGATACGTCTCGGCGGGCGTCACGCCCGGCAGGCGCACCGCGATGTCGGCCACGCGCGTGTGCAGCGCGTCCTCGTCGGCGTCCGAGTGCACGGCGACCGTCCGGATGCCCAGGTCGGCGCAGGTGCGGAAGACACGGCAGGCGATCTCGCCCCGGTTGGCGACGAGCAACGTGGAAATCAAGGGATCCCTCACATCCGGAAGACGCCGAAGCCGCCGCGCACGCCCTCGAAGGGGGCGGTGTGGACGGCCGACAGGCACAGGCCGAGAACGGTGCGGGTGTCGCGCGGGTCGATGACGCCGTCGTCGTAGAGCCGCCCGGACAGGAACGCCGGCAGCGACTCGGACTCGATCTGCCGCTCCACCATCGCGCGCAGCGCGGCGTCCGCCTCCTCGTCGTACGGCTGCCCCTTGGCGGCCGCCGACTGCCGGGCCACGATCGACAGCACGCCCGCGAGTTGCTGCGGCCCCATGACGGCGGACTTGGCGCTGGGCCAGGCGAACAGGAAGCGGGGATCGTAGGCCCGTCCGCACATGCCGTAGTGCCCGGCGCCGTAGGACGCCCCCATGAGGACGGACAAGTGCGGGACGCGCGAGTTGGACACCGCGTTGATCATCATCGCGCCGTGCTTGATGATGCCGCCCTGCTCGTACTCGCGGCCGACCATGTAGCCGGTGGTGTTGTGCAGGAACAGCAGCGGTACGTCCCGCTGGTTGGCGAGCTGGATGAACTGGGCTGCCTTCTGCGACTCCTCGCTGAACAGCACGCCTTGCGCGTTGGCGAGGACGCCGACGGGATAGCCGTGCAGGGTGGCCCAGCCGGTGGCCAGGCTCGTCCCGTACAGCGGCTTGAACTCGTCGAAGACGGAGGCGTCGACGATCCGGGCGACGACCTCGCGCGGGTCGAAGGGGATCCGCAGATCGCCGGGGACGATCCCCAGCAGCTCCTCCTCGTCGTACTTCGGCGGCGCCGCGGCGGGCGGATCGGGGTACGCCTTGCGGTGGTTGAGCCGGGCGACGACCCGCCGGGCCTGGCGGAGGGCGTCCGGCTCGTCGAGGGCGAAGTGGTCGGCGAGACCGGACACGCGCGCGTGCATCTCGGCGCCGCCCAGGGACTCGTCGTCGCTCTCCTCGCCGGTGGCCATCCGCACCAGCGGCGGACCGCCGAGGAACACCTTGGCCCGCTCCTTGACCATGATCACGTGGTCGGACAGGCCGGGAATGTACGCGCCCCCGGCGGTGGAGTTGCCGAAGACGACGGCGACGGTCGGGATGCCGGCCGCCGACAGCCGGGTCAGGTCCCGGAAGACGGCGCCCCCGGGGATGAAGATCTCCTTCTGGGACGGCAGATCGGCGCCGCCGGACTCGACGAGGCTGACGCAGGGCAGCCGGTTGGCGAGCGCGATGTCGTTGGCCCGCAGCGCCTTTCTCAGGCTCCACGGATTGCTGGCGCCGCCGCGCACGGTCGGGTCGTTGGCGGTGATCAGGCACTCCACGCCCTCGACGACCCCGATACCGGTGACCAGCGAGGCGCCCACGGTGTAGTCGCTGCCCCACCCGGCCAGCGGAGAGAGTTCCAGGAACGGCGTGTCGGGGTCGAGCAGCAGCTCGATCCGCTCGCGGGCGAGCAGTCTGCCGCGCCGCCGGTGCCGCTCGACGTACTTCGCGCCGCCGCCCGCGAGCGCCTTGGCGTGCTCGGCGTCGAGTGCGGCGAGCTTGCCGAGCATGGCCTCGCGGTGGGCCTTGTACTCGGCTGATCCGGTGTCCAGGGCGGAGGAAAGGACCGTCACAGGAGGGCCTCCGGTATGTCCAGGTGGCGGGAGCGCAGCCATTCGCCGAGGGCCTTGGCCTGCGGGTCGAAGCGGTGCTGGGCGGCGGCGCCCTCGCCGAGAATCCCCTCGACGACGAAGTTGAGGGCGCGCAAGTCGGGCAGTACGTGCCGTCGCACGGCCAGCGTGCGGCTCTCGGGGACGAGGTGCCGGAACGCCTCGGTCGTCAGCGCGTGCGCGAGCCACCGCCAGGCCTCTTCCGAGCGAACCCACACGCCGACGTTGGCGTCGCCGCCCTTGTCGCCGCTGCGCGCCCCGGCGACGAGTCCGAGCGGGGCCCGCCGGGTGGGGCCGTCCGGGAGGGGCTCCGGCAGCGGTGGCCGCTCCACGTCCGCGAGTGCGCGCGTCCGTCCGGGCGGTGGCACGGCAACACGGTGGCCGTCGTGGAGGACGGCCACCTGCTCGACGGCGTCCTGGGGGACGTACACGGCCTCGAAGACCCCGTAGGGCGTGCCCTTCCCGGGAGGCGCCGGCATGTGGAAGCCGGGGTATCCGGCGAGCGCCAGCTCCACGGCGGCCCCGCTGAACGTCCGTCCGACGGCCCGCTGGTCCCGGTCCCGTACGACCAGGCGGAGCAGGGCACTTGCCGTCTCCTCGGTGCCGGCGTCGGGGCGGTCGGTCCGTACGAGGTCCCAGCGCACCTCGGCGGGGGCCGGCCCGGCGGCCCCGAGCGCGTCCCGCATCTGCCGTCGCACCAGTTCGGCCTTGCGCTCGATGTCGAGGCCGGTGAGGACGAAGGCGACCTCGTTGCGGAAGCCGCCGAGGCGGTTGAGGCCCACCTTGAGGGCGGGCGGCGGCGGCTCCCCGCGCACGCCCTCGACGCGCACCCGGTCGGGCCCGTCCTGGCCGAGCCGTACGGTGTCCAGCCGGGCCGTGACGTCGGGCCCGGCGTACCGGGCGCCGCCCGTCTCGTACAGGAGCTGGGCGGTCACCGTGCCGACGTCCACGACACCGCCTGTGCCGGGGTGCTTGGTGATCACGCAGCCGCCGTCCTCGTGGAGCTCGGCGAGCGGGAAGCCGGGGTGGCGCAGCCGGTCGAGGGGGTGGTCGGCGAAGAAGGCGTAGTTGCCGCCGGTGGCCTGGGCGCCGCACTCCAGCACGTGCCCGGCGACGACGGCGCCCGCCAGCCGGTCGTACTCCCCCGGCTGCCAGCCGAAGTGGGCGGCGGCGGGCCCGGTGACCAGGGCGGCGTCCGTGACCCGCCCGGTGACCACGACGTCGGCGCCCGCGCGCAGGCAGGCGGCGATCCCGAAACCGCCGAGGTAGGCGTGGGCGGCCAGGGGGGCGTCCCCGGCGGGGGCGGAGGCGAGGACGCGGGGGAGGCCGGCGGTGAGGTCGTCGCCCTCGACGTGGGCCACGCGCACCGGGATGCCGAGCCGTTCGGCCAGCTCCCGTAAGCGGCCGGCGAGCCCGGCCGGGTTGAGCCCGCCCGCGTTGGTCACGATCTTCACGGACCGCTCGTGGGCGAGCCCGAGGCACTCCTCCATCTGCCGCAGGAAGGTGCGGGCGTAGCCGGCCGCCGGGTCCTTGAGCCGGTCCCGGGCCAGGATGAGCATGGTCAGCTCGGCGAGGTAGTCGCCGGTGAGGACGTCCAGTTCACCGCCGGTGAGCATCTCGCGCACGGCGCCGAACCGGTCGCCGTAGAAGCCGGAGGCGTTGCCGATGCGCAGGGTCATCCGGCGGCCCCCTTGGGCGCCCGCCCTCCACCGGGCGGACCGGCGAAGGCCTGGGCGATGTCCAGCCAGCGGCCGGCGTCCGGCCCCTCGGCGCGTACCGCGAGGTCGGCCCGGTGGGCGCGCTGGGTGACCAGGAGGCAGAAGTCGAGGGCCGGCCCGGTGACCCGCTGCCCGGCGTCCTCGGGGCCGTACGTCCACAGCTCCCCGGAGGGACCTCGGACCTCCACGCGGAACGCCTCCGCGGGCGCGGGCAGCCCGTGCGCGCCGAAGGCGAAGTCCCGCGCCCGCACTCCGATGCGCACGACATGCCTGAGCCGGTCGGTGGGTGTGCGCACCACACCGAGCGCGTCGGCCACGTCCTGTCCGTGCGCCCAGGTCTCCATCAGCCGCCCGGTCGCCATGGAGGCGGCCGACATGGGCGGCCCGTACCAGGGGAAGCGGGCTCCGGGCGGCGCCGCCCGCAACGCCCGGTCGAGCGCGGCCCGCCCCTCCCGCCAGCGCGCCGGCAACTCGTCCGACGGCAGCCGTGCGCCCTCCTCCGCTCCCTGGTCGACGAACGCGTCGGGGGCGGCGAGCGCCTCCTCGACCAGCGCCTGAAAGCCGTCCGGGTCGGTGACGGCGAGCAGGGCGGACCGGTCGGTCCAGGCGAGATGGGCGATCTGATGGGCGACGCTCCACCCGGCCGCGGGCGTCGGCCGCCCCCAATCCGCAGGACTCAGCCCGGCGACAAGCCGATCGAGTTCGTCACCCTCAACACGCAGATCGTCGAACACCAGCGTCGGATCGGCCATGCGGGGAGCATGGCAGCGAGCCCCGAAACAATCAAGCATGCTTGCATGAATTCGTGGCCCGGCGCGCGGTGTTGAGGACCGGAACCGGTCAGGGGGATCCGGCGCCGGGCCGGGACCCGTCAGGGGTGCGCTTCGGGAAGCGGGGGCACCGCCTTCGCCCGTCCCACCTGGGTGCGGACCGCGCCCATGCTTGCCGCGATGACCAGGACGATGGCCGTGGTCTGAAGGGCGGAGAGGGACTGGCCGAGGATGAGGAAGCCGGCCGAGGCGGCGAGGGCCGGTTCCAGGCTCATGAGGATGGCGAAGGTGGAGGCGGGCAGGCGGCGCAGCGCGAGCAGTTCGAGGGTGTACGGCAGGACGGAGGACAGCACGGCCACCCCCGCGCCCAGGGCGAACGTCGACGGGACGAGCAGCTTCGACCCGGACTCGGCGATCCCCAGCGGCAGGAACATCAGCGCGCCGACCGCCATCGCCAGGGCCAGCCCGTCGGCCTGCGGGAAGCGCCGGCCGGTACGGGCGCTGAAGACGATGTACGCCGCCCACATCACGCCCGCGCTCAGTGCGAAGGCGACGCCGACGGGGTCGAGGCTGTCGAAACTCCCGCCGCCCAGCAGGAAGACGCCGGCCAGGGCCAGGGCGGCCCACACGAAGTTGATCGCGCGGCGCGAGGCCAGCACCGACAGGGCGAGCGGGCCGAGCACTTCGAGGGTGACGGCGGGGCCGAGCGGGATGCGGGCGGCCGCCTGGTAGAAGAGGCCGTTCATCCCGGCCATCGCGATGCCGAAGACGACCACCGTGCCCCAGTCGGCGCGCGAGTGCCCGCGCAGCCGGGGCCGGCAGACCAGCAGCAGCACGATCGCGGCCACCACCAGCCGTAGGGTCACCACCCCGAGCGCGCCCGCCCTCGGCATCAACGTCACGGCCACCGCGGCGCCGAACTGCACCGAGATGCCCCCGGCCAGGACCAGCCCGACCGGGCCGAGCGAGCCGAAACGGCCCGGGGACCCGGGCGCGGGCGCGGTGGCCGGCGCGGAGGTGACCGGGTACGGAGAGGAAGGTGTGGCGGCGCTGGGCGTGGTCACGGGGCGGTCCAGGTACTGGGCTAGGGGTTTGTGCATCGGGATGTACTGCTGGGTCCAGGGTAGTGGACGCGGTCAGGGGCGTGAAACCCGTTTGCCACTGTCCACGATGGCCCCCGTTCCGTGGTTCGCCACAGCCGCCGTACCCGTCTGGACCCACGGCAACTCACCGTCATGTGTCGCCGCGTCCGTCCAGTCCCTCCGCCAGTACCTCCGCCAGATGGCGGCCCCGTACTCCGGCCAGTTGGTCCAGCTGGGTGCGGCACGAGTAGCCGTCCGCGAGGATCACCGCGCCGGCCGGGGCCCGGCGTACCGACGGCAGGAGCTGTTCCCCGGCACAGGCGGCCGACACCTCCCAGTGGCCCTTCTCGAAACCGAAGTTCCCGGCCAGACCGCAGCAGCCGCCGGACAGCTCGCCGGTCAGCCCTGCCGCCTCGCGCAGGCGCCGGTCGGCCGCGTCGCCGAGCACGGCGTGCTGGTGGCAGTGGGTCTGCCCGGCGACCGGGCGGTCCAGAAGGGGCGGGGTCCAGCCGGGGGCGTGGCGCCCGAGGGCCTCCGCGAAGGTCAGCACGCGGTCGGCCAGGCGGCGGGCCCGCGGATCCTCGGGCAGCAGCTCCGGCAGGTCGGTGCGCAGGGCGGCGGCGCAGCTCGGTTCCAGGACGACGACCGGCGTGTCGGTGTCCATCACCGGTTCCATCAGGTCCAGGGTGCGGCGCAGCACCGCGCGGGCCCGATCCAGCTGGCCGGTGGAGACGTATGTCAGGCCGCAGCAGACGCGGCCCCGGCCGCGCAGGACGGACACGGGGTTCAGCAGCGCCGAGCTTCCGTCGCCCACCGGAGGGCGGCGCGGGCGCAGGGTCGGCGGGAGCGCCACCCGCAGCCCGGCCGCTTCCAGCACGCGGACGGCCGCGCGGCCCACGGACGGCGACAGGTGCTCGGTGAAGGTGTCCGGCCACAGGACGACCAGATCGCCCGCCCCCTCCCTGCCGTCCGCCGGTGCGTACGGCCGCCTGCGCCACCATCGGGTGAACGGCTCGCGCGCCAGTCGCGGGATCCCTCGTTCGGGTGTGATTCCGCCGAGCCGTTTCACCGCCGAGGCGAGTGGCCGCAGGGCGGCGAGCGCGTTCAGCAGTGGCGCGGTGCGCGTACAGGCGGCCCAGCGCAGCCACACCGGAAGCCGGCCGAGGGCGTAGTGGGCGGCCGGGCGGCGCCGTCCGGCGTAGTGGTGGTGCAGGAACTCCGCCTTGTACGTGGCCATGTCGACCCCGACCGGGCAGTCCGACCGGCACCCCTTGCACGACAGGCACAGGTCGAGCGCGTCCCGGACCTCCACCGACCGCCAGCCGTCGGTCACCAGCTCACCGGCGAGCATCTCGTGCAGCAACCGGGCACGCCCGCGCGTGGAGTGCTCCTCCTCGCCCGTGACCCGGAAGGAGGGGCACATGACCGCGGCGCCCGACACCTCGGTCGTACGGCACTTCGCAACCCCGACGCACCGGCGCACGGCCGCCGAGAAGTCCCCCCGGTCGGCCGTGTACCCGAAGGCCACGTCGACCGGACGGCGCGGCAGCACGGCGAAGCGCAGGTTCGCGTCCAGGGGCGCCGGACGGACCAGCATCCCGGGATTGAGCAGGTCGTCGCAGTCCCACACCCCCTTGACCTGCTCGAAGAGGGCCACCATCCGCTCGCCGTACATCGTCGGCAGCAGCTCTGCGCGGGCCTGCCCGTCCCCGTGCTCCCCGGACAGCGAACCGCCGTGCGCCACCACCAGCTCGGCCAGCTCCCCCGAGAACCGCCGGAACCGGCCGATGCCGGCCCGGGTCAGCAGGTCGAAGTCGATACGGACGTGGATGCAGCCGTCCCCGAAGTGCCCGTACGGGGCGCCCCGCAGCCCATGGGCGGCCAGCAGCTCCCGGAACCGCCGCAGATACGCGCCCAGCCGCTCCGGCGGCACCGCGCAGTCCTCCCACCCCGGCCACGCCTCCGTGCCGTCCGGCATCCGGGTCGCCGTACCGCTCGCGTCCTCCCTGATCCGCCACAGCGCGCGCTGCGCGGCCGGATCCCCGACGATCGCGGCGTCCACGATGTCGGCCGCCCGCACGATCGCCTCGGCACGCGCGCGTGCCTGCCCCGCCGTCTCCCCGCCGGTCTCCACGAACAGCCAGGCGTCCCCGCGCGGCAGCCCGGCCGCCGCGGACGGCACCAGGTCCCGCGCCATCCCCTCCACCGTCAGCGGCCTGTACGGCAGCAGTCCGGCCGCGGCGTCGGCGGCGGCGCCCTCGTCGGCGTACCCCAGCACGGCCAGCACGCGCGCGGGGGGCGTTTCGACGAGCCGTACGACCGCCTCCGTCAGCACGCCGAGGGTGCCCTCCGAGCCGCAGAAGGAGCGCGCCACGTCCGCGCCGTTCTCGGGCAGCAGGGCGTCCAGGGCGTACCCGGAGATACGGCGGGGCAGCCGCGGGAAACCGGTCCGCAGCCGGGCGAGCTCGCTGTCCACCAGCTCCCGCAGCCCGTCCGGCGCCCCGGCCCACCCTCGCCCGAGCCGCAGCCGCTGCCCGCGCGCGGTGAGCACCGACAGTTCCCGCACACTGTCCGCGGTCGTCCCCCAGGCCACCGAGTGGGAGCCGCACGCGTTGTTGCCGATCATCCCGCCGAGCGTGCACCGGCTGTGCGTGGACGGGTCCGGCCCGAAGCGGAGCCCGTGCGGCGCGGCGGCCTCCTGGAGCCGGTCCAGGACCACGCCCGGCTGGACCACGGCGATCCGCTCCCCGGGGTCGAGGTCCAGCACCCGGTTCATGTGCCGGGTGAAGTCGAGCACCACGCCCGTCCCGGTCGCCTGGCCCGCGATCGACGTCCCGCCGCCCCGCGCGACCACCGGCACTCCGCGCGCCCGGCAGACCTTGAGGACCGCCGCCACGTCGTCGGCGTCCCGCGGAGCCACCACACCCAGCGGAACCCGCCGGTAGTTGGACGCGTCCATGGTGGTCAGCGCCCGTGAGGTGACGTCGAACGCCACCTCCCCGCGCACGGCCCGGCACAGCTCCGCCCGAAGCTCCGAAAGATCCCCGAGATCGGTCATGCGTCCAGGATGCACGCGATCGTTTTCGCGGCCGTCTCACCCGGCGGAATGTGTTTCACCCGGATTTCTCCGACCGCTACTCTCCCGTTCGTGGCTGAGATCCGGATTCCCTCTGACATCAAGCCCGCGGACGGACGTTTCGGCGCGGGACCCTCCAAGGTGCGGACGGAGGCGCTGGACGCCCTCGCCGCCACCGGCGCATCCCTCATGGGCACCTCCCACCGCCAGGCCCCGGTGAAGAACCTGGTCGGCCAGGTGCGCGAAGGCATCCGCGAGCTGTTCCGACTTCCCGACGGCTACGAGGTCGTGCTCGGCAACGGCGGCTCGACGGCGTTCTGGGACATCGCGACCCACGGTCTGATCAAGAACAAGTCGCAGCACCTGACCTTCGGCGAGTTCAGCTCCAAGTTCGCCAAGGCCGCCAAGCTCGCCCCCTGGCTCGCCGAGCCGACCGTCGTCTCCTCCGACCCCGGCACGCACCCGGAGGCCCGGGCCGAGGCGGGCGCCGACGTCTACGCCTTCACCCACAACGAGACCTCCACCGGTGTCGCCATGCCCATCAGGCGCGTGGCCGGCGCCGACGAGGGCGCCCTGGTCCTGGTCGACGCCACCTCCGGCGCCGGCGGCCTCCCGGTCGACATCGCCGAGACCGACGTCTACTACTTCGCCCCGCAGAAGTCCTTCGCCTCCGACGGCGGCCTGTGGATCGGCGTGTTCTCCCCGGCCGCGCTCGAACGCGCCGAGCGCGTCCACGGCTCCGGCCGCCACATCCCGGAGTTCTTCTCGCTGCCCACGGCGATCGACAACTCCCGCAAGAACCAGACGTACAACACCCCGGCGCTGGCCACCCTCTTCCTGCTAAACCAGCAGCTGGAGTGGCTCAACGGCCAGGGCGGCCTCGCCTGGTCCACGGCCCGCACCAAGGACTCCTCCTCCCGGCTCTACGCCTGGGCGGACGAATCCAAGTACGCGACCCCGTTCGTCACGGACCCGGCCAAGCGCTCCCAGGTCATCGGCACGATCGACTTCTCCGACGAGATCGACGCCGCCGCCGTCGCCAAGGTCCTGCGCGCCAACGGCATCGTCGACACCGAGCCCTACCGCAAGCTCGGCCGCAACCAGCTCCGCGTCGCGATGTTCCCGGCCATCGACCCGGCGGACGTCGAGGCCCTGACGAAGTGCGTGGACCACGTGATCGAGCGGCTGTAGCGTCTCCCGCACACAGCAGCGAAGGGCGCCCGGCGAACAGCCGGGCGCCCGCGGTCACGGAGGCGGGCAGGCACTCCCGCCGCCGACGGAGGGTCCGATGAGTGTCCTCGAGTGGTTCATCCTGTCCGTCTGCGTCTGGACGGCCTGGTCGGTGTGGGGCATGCGCCACCTGCCCGTGTGGCGGCGCGGGCTGCCGGCGCTGCTGCTCGTCACCGGCGTGGCAGGCGCCGTCCTCGTCTCCGGGTACGGCTCGCACTCACCCGCAGCCTGGATCACCAAGGCCGCATGCGTCCTCCTGGTCCTCGCGTCATGGGCGATGAGCCTGTGGGGACGGCGAAGCAGGCCCGTCTCCTCAGCGACCGGCGGCTGACAGTTCGACCCTGGCGGCGACCGGCACGTGGTCGCTGCCCGTGGGGGGCAGGGTGCGGATGTCGGTGACGGTCGCCGAGCGGGCCATGACCTGGTCGATCCGGGCCAGCGGGAAGGCCGCGGGGAAGCTGAGCGCGAAGCCCCGTTCCGCCACGTTCAGCCGTGAGGTCAGCGGGGCGAGGCCGCGGTCCTCCACCGTGCCGTTCAGGTCGCCCAGCAGGATCACCGTTCTCAGCTCCTCGGCCGCGACGGCCTCGCCCAGCAGCCGGGCGCTCTCGTCGCGCCGGGCGGACGCGAGGCCGCTCGCCCGGACGCGGAGTGAGGGCAGGTGCGCCACGTACGCCGCGACCCGGCCGTGCGGCGTCTGCACCTCGGCCCGCAGTCCGCGGTTCCAGGGCTCCGTGATCCCACGGGGTTTGATGTCCAGCGCCCGCGCACCGGTCAGCGGATGCCTCGACCAGAGTCCGACGGTGCCCCGGACCTCGTGGTACGGGTAGGCGGCTGCGAGGGACCGCTCGTAGACCGCCAGGGCCGGGGGCACCAGTTCCTCCAGCGCGATGAGGTCCGGCCCGGCGTCGGCCAGGGCGCGGGCCGTACCCGCCGGATCGGCGTTCTCGTCGCTGACGTTGTGCTGCACCACGACCAGTTGGCGCGCGCCGGGCGCCGTCGCGGGCAGGAGCAGCCCGCCGAAGAGATATGTCCAGGCCGCCACCGGCAGCAGCAGAGCCACCAGTGCCACGGCGGAGCGGCGCAGCAGCGCCAGGGCGAACAGCACCACGACCACCAGGCCGAGCCACGGCAGGAACGCCTCCAGCAGACTGCCCACACGGCCCACGGAGTTGGGCACGGCCCGGTGGAACACCAGCAGCCCGGCCGTCAGCACCGCGAGCCCGGCAAGCACCCGCCCCCGCCGCCGCGCCGCCCGGCGCCCCGCGCCTGCCGGCGCCTCCTGGCTCGGAGCGCGCCGCCCCGCCCGGCGCCGCGCCCACGACGGCACCATCGCCCTCATCGCTGCCGCACCGCTGTCCGCCCGCCCCCGACACACCCCGGCTCCCCTTCCGCTCGGCCTCTCCAACCAAGACGATCAGCCGAGTGGAACAGTTTCCGCCATCAGGACTGAAAAGCGGCGCTGCCCGTCCCCCAACCGCAAGGCGCCCGGCGTCGATCGCCCGGGCGCCTCGCCGTCGTCACGCCGCCGTGCAGCTCAGGCTCGGCGCACCCCCGCTCCCGGGCGCGCCCCCGAAGCCGAAGGAGGCCGAACCACCCGCCGCGATCGCCCCGTTGTGGGCGGCGTTGACCGCCGTCACGGTCGCGCCGCTCTGGGTGTACGAGGCGTTCCACATGTTGGTGACCTTCTGGGACCCGCTCCAGGTCCAGGTCACCTTCCAGGACTTGATCGCGGTGGAGCCGGTGTTGGTCACCGTGACATCGGCGTTGAAGCCGCTGCCCCAGTCGCTGCTGACGACGTACGTGGCCCGGCAGGCGGTCTTGCCGCCGCCGTCGCCGCCACCGTTGCCGCCGCCGTTGTCACCGCCCCCGGTGCTCGGGAAGCCCGGCGCCTTGACGGTCGCGAGGTAACCGTCCTTCACCGTGTCCACGGTCTGCCAGTCGTCCTTCAGGATCCCGCCGGTGTCCCCGGAGTTGGGGTTCCAGGACCAGAACGTCCAGTGGAAGGAGTCGCCGCCGTACGTCGAGGTCGGACGCATGTAACTGACCAGTGCCGCCAGCCACTTCTGGTCCACCGTGGACTGGAGCGTGGTGCCGAACTCGCCGACCCACACGGGGGCGATGTTCTGCTTGAAGATGTAGCCCCAGTACTTGTCCCAGATCCCCGGCATGTTGCTGGGGAAGGACGGGTCGCTGAACCAGGTCTGCTGGGCGACGCTGGTGGCGTAGTCGTGGGCCGAGTACACGACCCGGTTGGCCACGTCGAGCCGCACCGGGTACTGACCGACGCCCATCAGGTTGCCGCCCCACCAGCCGGAGACGCCGTTGAAGGTCTGGATGCCCTCGACGAAGATCAGCAGGTCGGGGTTGACGGAGAGGACCGCGTTGCCGGCCCGCTCGGCGGCCAGGCGCCAGTCGGTCGCCTGGTCCCCGCAGCCCCAGCAGGCCGGGTCGTGGGGCTCGTTGTGCAGGTCGATGCCGATGACCGTGGCGTTGCCCTTGTAACGGGACGCCATCGACTTGAGGTTGGCGATCCACGTCGACTCGGGGACGGAGGCGGTGTACCAGAGAGCCGACTGGCCGCCCGAGTCCGGCCGGTGCCGGTCGAGGATGACCTTCAGGCCGTCCTGGCCGGCGTACGCGACGAGCCTGTCGATGACCTGGAGGGAGTTCAGCCCCTGCAGGTCGGCGTTCTTGCCGGCGGAGAAGTCGATGCTGGAGGGCATCGCGCCGGACTTGAGGATGTCGTCGCTGTAGGGCAGCCGGATGGTGTTGTAGCCCAGCGACTTCATCTGGTCGATCATGCTTTTGTAGTCGCGGGACCACAGGCCGTGGACGACCTGGTTGCTGGTCTCGAAGCCGAACCAGTTGATGCCGGCGATCCGGACGGACTGCCCGGACGCGTCCAGGATCTGGCGGCCGCTGGTGTGCCAGTAGCCGGCGCCGCCTGCGGCGGGGGCCGCGTGCGCGGTGGCGGGCAGGCCGAGTCCCAGGCCCAGCGGTAACAGGAGCGCTGCCGCAGCAGCGCACAGCGCTCTTCGCAAGGTGCGGAACATGGTGCTGCTTCCTCCCGAGGGGGCCGCGGGACCGGAACGAGTGGGAGCGCTCCCACACACCCGCGCCTCCCAGTGGAAGGCAGGCGGCGACCGCCCGTCAAGACCGCCGACGCAACAAACGCCTCAGCCCCCACACCGCGGCCACCACGCCGGCCACCGCGGCGACGGTGCCCACGCCGAAGCGTCCACCCCCGTCGGGACCGGCCCCGGTGGAACTCGAACCGCCCTGCTTCGACGGCGACTTGGCGGAGCCGTCGGCCTCCGGCGCGTCGCGCACCTGCACCGGGCTGCCGGATCCCTCACTGCCGTACAGCAGCTTGGTGCCGTCCACGCTGTAGGTGACGGACTCCCCCTGCCTCTGGAGCGGCACGTCGAGCTGGCCCACGCGCTTGATCCTGCCGCCGTTCCAGTCGTAGTGGATGCCGCCGAAGTAGCCGCGCACGGCGAGGTGCGTGCCGTCCGGGGACAGGGCGGCGTCGGTGGCCCACAGGTCGACGGGGGCGATCGGCCTGAAGACGTTCGTGCCCGAGGGGGACAGTTCGGCCGGGCCCTCGTAGAGGTGACCGCCGTCCTCCTTCTTGTCGATGATGTAGACGCGGCCCGTCTTCGGGTGCACGACCATCGACTCGGCGTTGCGCGGGCCGTCCGAGTACTTCACGACGTACTGCGTGGCCCGGATCGTCTGGTCCTTCAGCTCCTTCGGCTCGGGCAGCCGGTAGATCCACACGTAGGGCCAGGAGCCGTCGAGGTTGTCCCCGATGTCGCCGAGGTAGATCTGGTTGCCGGGCCCGATCGAGATGGCCTCCGCGTCGCGGGGTTTGCCGATGCCGCTGAGGGTGATGGTGGCGACGGTCTCGCCGGTCCTGCCGTCCACGGCGTAGATCTGCGGGCCGTAGCCGCTGTCGTTGTGCGTCCAGTGGACGCCGGGGTGCAGGTGCGAGGCCGCGAGGCCGCTGGACTCCTTGATCCGCGGGTCCTTGATCGTGAACCCGTCGTCGCCGTCGGCGGCAAGGGCGGCGGGCGCGGCGAGCGCACCCACGAGGAGGGCCCCGGCGAGCAGGGCGAACGGTCGGCGCATCCCCCAAGCCTGCCATCCGGTACGTGTGTTCACACGGCGTGGTGGGCCTCACGTCGCGCCGCTCCCGCCCGTCGTTCATGATGAGCGGATGCTCAGGTTCATGCCCGTCGGTGACTCCATGACGATCGGCAGCGCGGGCGAGCACACCTGGCGCTACCGGCTGTGGCAGCACCTGTGCGGAACGTACGGGGGCCCGTTCACGCTCGTCGGCCCGCGCGAGACGCTCTACGACACGTCGGCGGACGCGCCGGTCTCCCTCGCCTACGCCGATCCGGACTTCCCCCGCGCCCATCTGGCCGGCTGGGGCGAGGGCTGGGGGCACATGGCCCCGCTCATCGGCGACGCGGTGCGCGAGTGCCGCGCGGACGTGCTGCTGGTCTCGCTCGGCCTGATCGACCTGGGCTTCTACACGAACCCCGAGCAGACGGCGGTCAACGTGGAGGCCTTCGTGCGGCAGGCGCGGGCCGCCGACGCGCGCGTCCGCGCGGTCGTGCTCCCGGTGATCCCGAACATCCGGGCCGCGGCCGACCCGCCCTTCGCCGCGCAGATGGACCGCTTCAACGAGCTGCTCGCCAAGGCGGTGGCCGACCTGGACGAACCCTGCTCCCCGCTGCTCCTGGCGCCCCCGCCGCCGACGTACGACATCCACACGGACACCTACGACGGCACCCACCCGAACCAGAGCGGCGAGCACAAGATCGCGGCCGCGTTCGCCGGGGCGCTGCACCGGGGGTGGGGGTGGGGCGGGGAGTACGAGGGCTGACCGCTCACTGGCATATGCACGCCGCTCCGTGACCCGGACGCCGTGCGTATCGTTGTACCGCGCGGCTGCGCTCGTCCGCGGGGCAGCCGGGGAGGAGTGCCACGATGTCCGTCCTGGAAGACAGGATCCCGATGGCCGAGGAGTGCAACGAGCTGACTCTGGACTTGATGTTCGAGTGGCTCGAGAAGATGCCCGTCCCCGAGGGAACGAAGGTCGAGATCGTCGGGGGGAACATCTTCATGTCGCCGCAACGTCACACCCACTGGCAGATCATCTTCGACATCGCCCGACAGCTCAGCGTCAGGTACCCCGCCAAGCGGCTGGCCTCGGATGTGCGCATCGATTTTCCCGGGCGCCTGAACGGATTCGCCTGTGACGTCGCGGCGATGACCGACCGCTCGGTGCAGGACGCCAAGGGCCGCTGGCACTACCGGGACATCGAGTTCGTGGCCGAAGTCATCTCCGAGAACACGGCCGCCAATGACTACGGCCCCAAGAAGCTCACCTACGCCCTCGCCGAGGTTCCCGTCTACCTCATCGCCGATCCGTACGAAGGCGAATGCCGTGTCTACACCCACCCCCTGAACGGCGACTACACGACCGAGACGAAGCTGCCCTTCGGCGAGGACCTCGACCTCACCGACTCTCCCCTCGGTCTCGTCCTCAGGACCGGTGACTTCCCCCGCGACTGACCACCCCCGTCGCCCCGTCCGCGACCCCCCTTGCATCGAGCGCACTCCAAGACGTTGGCTTGTGGACCATGAAGTACACACAGCTCGGACGCACAGGACTCAAGGTCAGCCGACTGGTGCTCGGCACGATGAACTTCGGTCCGCAGACCGACGAGGCGGACAGCCACGCGATCATGGACGCGGCGCTGGACGCGGGGATCAACATCTTCGACACGGCCAACGTCTATGGGTGGGGCGAGGACAAGGGCCGCACCGAGTCGATCATCGGCAACTGGTTCGCCAAGGGCGGGGACCGGCGCGACAAGGTCGTCCTGGCCACCAAGGTCTACGGGAACATGTCCGCGGACAACTCCAACGTCTGGCCCAACCACGACAAGCTCTCCGCCGTGAACATCCGGCGGGCCGTGGACGCCAGCCTCAAGCGGCTGCGGACCGACCACATCGACGTCTACCAGTTCCACCACATCGACAGGGCCACGCCCTTCGAGGAGATCTGGCAGGCCGTCGACGTACTGATCCAGCAGGGCAAGATCCTCTACGTCGGCTCCTCCAACTTCCCCGGCTACAAGATCGCCCAGGCCAACGAGATCGCCGCGCGGCGCTCCGGCACCATCGGGCTGGTCAGCGAGCAGTGCCTGTACAACCTCGCCGAGCGGCGCGCCGAGATGGAGGTGATCCCGGCCGCGCGGGACTACGGCCTCGGGGTCATCCCCTGGTCGCCGCTGAACGGCGGGCTGCTGGGCGGTGTGCTCAGGAAGCAGGTCGAGGGCGGCCGGCGTGCCTCCGGCAGGTCCGTCGACGCGCTCGCCGACACCGCCATGCGCGACCGGATCCAGGCGTACGAGGACCTGCTCGACAAGCACGGTCTGGAGCCCGGCGAGGTCGCGCTGGCCTGGCTGCTCACCCGGCCCGGCGTGACCGGCCCGATCGTCGGCCCGCGCACCGCCGAGCAGCTCGCGTCGGCGCTGCGGGCGGTCGAGCTGGAGCTGAGCGAGGAGCTGCTGACCGGGCTCGACGAGATCTTCCCGGGACCGGGTCCGTCTCCGGAGGCCTTCGCCTGGTAGGCGCCTGCCGCGCCGCCCCGGCGGCCGTACCGGCCCTGGCGGCCGTGCTCCGCGTCACCTGCCGAGCGCGGCCGCCATGGCGACGACGACGAACATCAGCACGAGCGCACCGGCCATGATCCGGTTCCGGGTTTTCGGGTCCACGTACTCGAGACTAACCGGCCGCCCGCAGTGGCCAGCGGCCGACCGGTTCGTAACGGGGCTGTTCCCCCGGCACCCCGGACACCGGCAGCAGGCTGCGCACGAGGACCAGCTCCTCCACGGTCCAGGCGCTGCTCGCGAAGTCCCACAGCGCCTGGACGTACGGCCGTACGTCCAGGCCGTCCCGGCTGCGCGCCACCGTCAGATGGGCCTTGTAGGGGCGGTGCTCCCCCATCGGCACGCCCGCCTTCCGCGCCGCCGCGTCCGCGCGCCCGGCCAGCAGCCGCAGGGCCGCGAGGTCGCCCTCCGCCCCCGTCCACAGCGCCTTGCCGTGCCCGAACTGCCCTCCCCCGCGCAGCGCGAGCGAGAAGGCCCCGGTCCGGTGCGCGGCCGTCTCCAGCCGGGCCGACAGCGCGGGTACAACCTCCTCGTCGACTTCGCCGTAGAAGGCCAGCGTGAAGTGCCACCCGGGCCGCTGCGTCCACCGCAACCGGTCCGCACCGGGCAGCTTCCGCAACTCCGCGACCTCGTCGGCGAGCCCCCGGAGCACATCCCGCGGCGGCAGCACGGCGGCGAAGAGTCTCATGACCCCAGTGTCCTGCCACACACCCGGGCGTGACGTGGTCACCGTGCGTATCGTTGTACCGCGCGGCTGCATGCGACCAGGCAGCAGCGGGGAGGAGCGGCACAGCGACTGCTCTTGCAGACAGGATCGAGATGGCCGACCAAAGCGACAAGCCCACACTCGACGAGATGTTCGAGTGGCTGGAGCAGATGCACATCCCCGAAGGTTTCAAGACCGAGATCGTCGAGGGGGGCATCTTCGTGACGCCACAGCGGGACACCCACTGGGAGATCATCGCGGCCATCTACGACCAGCTGCGCACCAAGTACCCGCGCAAGCGCGTGAAGTCCGATGTCCGCATCGACTACCCAGGACACCTCAACGGCTTCGCGTCCGACGTCGTCGCCCTCGCCGAGGACGCCCAAAAGGACGAGAAGGGTCACTGGCGTCCCGGGGACGTCGAGCTGGTCGCCGAGGTGATCTCCCAGGGCACGGCCAGGAACGACTACGGCCCGAAGAAGGACGCCTTCGCGGCAGCCGAAGTGCCGGTGTACCTGATCGTGGACCCGTACACCGGCACGTGGCACCTGCACACCCTGCCGAAGGACGGCGAGTACCGGGGTGTCCTCAGCCTCGACTTCGGCGACGAGGTCGACCTGAACGACACCCCCGTCGGCCTTGTCCTCAAGACCGACGAGTTCCCGCGCGACTGACCCGTTCCCGCCGGACCGGACCTCCCCGGGCTACGCCACCGCCGCCAGTTCCTTGCCTTGGCCGCGGGGGACCAGGTTGACCTTGGGGTGGCCGTGGTGCCAGGCGATCGAGAGGCGCAGGCCGCCGACGCGGGTCAGGACCAGGCCGATGGTGGCGGCCGCGGCAAGGGAGACGATGCCGCCCACGGCGAAGCCGACGCGGGCGCCGTAGGCGTCGGTGATCCAGCCGACGAGGGGCGCGCCGAGCGGCGTACCGCCCATGAACACCATCATGAACAGGGCCATCACCCGCCCCCGCATGGCCGGGTCGGTGCCCATCTGCACCGCGGTGTTCGCCGTGACGTTGACCGTCAGGCCGAATATCCCGATGGGCGCCATCAGCAGCGCGAACAGCCAGTACGACGGGGCCGCCGCGGCGACGATCTCCAGCGCGCCGAAGGCCGCGGCGGCCGCGATGAGCACGCGCAGCCGGGCGGTGCCGCGGCGGGCCGCGAGCAGGGCGCCGACCAGGGAGCCGACCGCCATCACGGTGTTGAAGAGGCTGTAGGCGCCGGCTCCGGCGTGGAAGACGTCGTCGGCGTAGGCCGACAGCCACACCGGGAAGTTGAAGCCGAAGGTGCCGATGAAGCCGACCAGGACGATCGGCCAGATCAGCTCGGGACGGCCGGCGACATAGCGCAGGCCCTCGCGGAGCTGGCCCTTGCCGCGCGGGGCGCGCTCGACGACGTGCAACTCGCGGGAGCGCATCAGCAGCAGGCCTGCGATGGGCGCGACGAAGGACAGGCCGTTGGCGAGGAACGCCCAGCCGGTGCCCACGCCGGTGATCATCAGGCCCGCGACGGCGGGACCGATCAGCCGCGCGGACTGGAAGTTCGCGGAGTTCAGGCTGACGGCGTTCTGGAGCTGCTTCGGGCCGACCATCTCCGAGACGAAGGACTGGCGGGCCGGGTTGTCCAGGACCGTGGCCAGGCCGACCGCGAACGCGGCGACGTAGACGTGCCACACCTGGACCTGGCCGGTCAGGGTGAGCGCGGCGAGCGCGAGGCCGGTGACGGCCATGGCCGACTGGGTGGCGAGCAGGGTGGGCCGCTTGGGCAGGCGGTCGACGAGGACGCCGCCGTAGAGGCCGAACAGCAGCATCGGCAGGAACTGCAGGGCCGTCGTGATGCCGACGGCGGCCGAGGAGCCGGTGAGGCTCAGGACCAGCCAGTCCTGCGCGATGCGCTGCATCCAGGTGCCGGTGTTGGAGACGACCTGGCCGAGGAAGAACAGGCGGTAGTTCCTGACCCTCAGCGAGCTGAACATCGAGGACTTGCGGGATGTGTCGGGGGCGGTGCGGGAGTCGTGGGTGGTCGGTGCGGGGGCGGAGTCTGCTCCGGATCCCGTACTCAAAAGGGTTCGCCTCCTTGGCCGGCTGCTCACTCGCCGAGTGGTACGTGTTCTACAGGTGTGCGAGCTTCTCCAGTACGGGGGCGGCGGCGCTCAGTTTGGCCCACTCGTCCTCGTCCAGACCCTCGACCAGGCCGGCCAGGAAGGCGTTCCGCCTGCGGCGGCTCTCCTCCAGCATCGTTTCGGCCTGGGCGGTCCTCGTGACCACCTTCTGACGCCGGTCCTCGGGGTGGGGCTCCAGGCTGACCAGCCCCTTGGCTTCGAGCAGCGCCACGATGCGGGTCATCGACGGCGGCTGCACGTGCTCCTTGCGGGCGAGCTCGCCCGGCGTGGCGCTTCCGCAGTTGGACAGGGTGCCCAGCACCGACATCTCGGTGGGGCTCAGCGACTCGTCGACCCGCTGGTGCTTGAGCCGACGGGACAACCGCATCACGGCGGAGCGCAGGGAGTTCACGGCGGCAGCGTCGTCGCCATGGGTGAGGTCCGGCATGTTCTTTAGCGTAACTCATTACTCTCGCTAAATACCACCGGGGACACACCCTGCGCCCGTGACTCCCGCCACTGAAGTTCTCATCACTCTTTCGGGTGATCCCGGTGCGGAACATGACGCCTCGCGCGTAAGGGGCCCGCGACCCTCGTGTCCATGGGGACCAGTGTGCTCAGCCTGCGCATGGACCACGAGCTGCTCGAACGGCTCAGGTGCCATGCCGCGAAAAGAGGAATGAGCGTCCAGGACTATGTCGTCCGGACGCTCATTCGGGATGACTTCGACGAGCGGTTCCAGGCCGCCGTCGAGGAGACAGAGAGGTTCTACGGGGTCACCTGACCCCGTAGATCAGGTCAGGCCGAGGGCCGGCATCAGGTAGTAGAAGGCGAAGACCGCCGCCACCACGTACATCGCCACCGGCACGTCCTTGCCGCGGCCGGCCGCAAGGCGCAGCACCACGAAGGTGATGAAGCCCATGCCGATGCCGTTGGTGATCGAGTAGGTGAACGGCATCATCAGCATCGTCACGAAGGCCGGGATGGCGATCGTGTAATCCGCCCAGTCGATCTCCTTGACCGAACCGGACAGGATCAGGAAGCCCACCGCGAGCAGCGCCGGGGTGGCCGCCTGGGACGGCACCATGGTGGCGATCGGGGTCAGGAACAGCGCCACGGCGAACAGCGCACCGGTGATGACGTTGGCGAAGCCGGTCCTCGCGCCCTCGCCGACGCCCGCCGTCGACTCCACGAAACACGTGGTGGCGGAGGAGGAGCTGGCGCCACCGGCGGCGACCGCGATGCCGTCGACGAAGAGGACCTTGTTGATGCCGGGCATCTGCCCCTGGGCGTCGGTCAGCTTCGCCTCGTCGCTGATGCCCATGATCGTGCCCATGGCGTCGAAGAAGGTCGACAGCAGCACGGTGAAGACGAACAGGACGCCGGTGAGCACACCGACCTTCCCGAAACCGCCGAACAGGCTGACCTTGCCCAGCAGGCCGAAGTCGGGGGTGCTCACCGGGCTGCCCGGCCACTTCGGGGTGGTCAGACCCCAGGACGGCACCTTGGCGACGGAGTTGATCACGAGCGCCAGGACGGTCATCGCGATGATCGAGATCAGGATCGCGCCGGGCACCTTGCGCAGGATCAGCGCCAGCGTGAGCAGCGCGCCCAGGATGAAGACGAGAACCGGCCAGCCGTTGAGGTGACCGTCGGCGCCGAGCTGGAGCGGGACGGTGGTGTGGGCGGCGTCCGGGATACGGGAGACGAAGCCGGAGTCGACGAGCCCGATCAGCATGATGAACAGGCCGATACCGATGGCGATGCCCTTGCGCAGGCCGAGCGGCACAGCGTTCATCACGCGCTCACGCAGGCCGGTGGCGACCAGCAGCATCACCACGAAACCGGCGAGGACGACCATGCCCATGGCGTCCGGCCACGTCATGCGCGGCGCGAGCTGGAGCGCGACGACCGTGTTGACGCCGAGGCCGGCGGCGAGCGCGATCGGCACATTGCCGATGACACCCATGAGCAGCGTGGTGAACGCGGCGGTCACGACGGTGGCGGTGACGAGCTGGCCGTTGTCGAGCTGGTGCCCGTACATGTCCTTCGCGCTGCCCAGGATGATCGGGTTCAGCACGATGATGTAGGCCATCGCGAAGAAGGTGGCGAAACCGCCGCGGATCTCCCGGGAGAGCGTGCTGCCCCGTTCGGAGATCTTGAAGTAGCGGTCGAGGGCGCCGTACGGGGGCGTACCCGGCTGCTCGGGGGCGGAAGCCTTGGCGGTGGCCGAGGTGGACATGCGGGAGACCTCAAGGGTGCGGGTGAGTAGGAGTTCCGGGCCGGACCGAGGAGCAGAACAGACACCAACAGGTTCCCCCAGGTCCCTGCCGCGACTCTGTTGTGCATTCCTACGAAGAGAAGTGGCCAGACTCGGACCGTTTCAGTATGAACATATGAAGCACAAAAGACCATCTCCGCGCGTAGACCACGCCTCTGCCAGGGACGGGACGCTTCTCCCTCACGCCCCGTAAGCTGATCCCCATGGCGAAGTGGACCCCCAAGCACGAGGCGCCGGAGCCCCTGGAGGGCCCCGTGGTCGCCACCATCACCGGCGGCACGATCGTGTGGTTCGTCCTCTTCCTCGTCCAGCTCCCCTTCTACGGCTGGTTCGACGACCACGGCCGCGCCTGGTGGGTGTGGACCTGCCTGGCCGGCGGCGGCCTGGGCCTGATCGGCATCTGGTACGTCCGCAAGCGGGACGCCGCCATCAAGCGGGACGCCGCGGAGCGGGCGGGGCTGCCGCAGCAGCCGACGTCCACGGAATGACGTCCGTGACGTCCGCCGAACAGGGACCTCGTCAGCGGACGACGTCGGTGTCGCAGCCGGTGTCGTCGAGCTCGGCCGCGAACGGAGCCCCCTCCCAGTCGCCGGCGACGGTGACGGCACGGGCTCCGCACAGACCGGCGATCCGAAGGCACTCGGTCGGGTCCGCCGCGTCGAGCACCCCGCTGAGGTAGCCGGCGGCGAACGCGTCCCCGGCGCCCACCGGGTCGACCACGGCGACCGGCCGGGGCCGCTGCCGGTGGACGGCGCCGTCGACGCAGGCGACGCTTCCGGCGGAGCCGAGCTTGATCACGACCTGACCGGGACCGAGCGCGGCGATGGCCCTCGCCTGCCGCTCGGGGTCCTTCTCGCCGGTGAACAGCAGGGCTTCCTCGGTTGTGGCGAAGAAGATGCCGGACTTGCCGAGCAGATGGCTCAGCACCGGGCGGGCCCGGTCCTCGTCCCACAGCCGGGAGCGGAAGTTGGCGTCGAAGGAGACGGTGACGCCGTGCTCCCCGGCGATGGTGACGGCCCTGTGCACCGCGTCGGACGCGGACGCGCTCAGGGCCGGAGTGATGCCGGTGACGTGCAGGATCCTCGCGCCCGCGATCAGGTCCTCGTCGAGGTCGGCGGGCGCGAGGCGGGAACCGGCGCTGTTGGCGCGGTAGTAGCCGACCTGCACCCGGCCCGAGGCCTGGCGGGTCTTGAGCATCAGGCCGGTCGGCGCGGGATCGCGCACGATCGAGGTCGAGACGGCCTCGGCGCGCAGCTCCCGGGCGATGAGCGCGCCGACCTCGTCCGTGCCCAGCCGGCCGATCCAGTGCGCGGCGCGGCCGAGCCGGGCCAGCCCGATGGCCACATTGCTCTCGGCGCCGCCGAAGCCGAGTCGCAGGGTGGGCTGCCGGATCAGCGGCATGTCCGCCGGCTGGGTGAGCAGCCCGATGGACTCGCCGAGGGTGACGACTTCGGGACCCATCGCGCTCACACCGCTTCCTCGATCGACGTGAACAGGGTGGCCGCGCGCCGGGCGATCACCGACACGTCGCCGTCGCGCAGCGCGCTTCCGGTGAGCGCGCCCCCCAGGCTGACCGCGACCGCCCCGGCGGCCACGTACGAGCCGGCGCTCTCCACGGTGATCCCTCCCGACGGGACGAACGGGATGCCGGGGAACGGTTCGCGCAGGCTGCGCAGATGGCCGGGGCCGGCGGTGGCGGCGGGGAAGATCTTCACGGCGTCCGCGCCGAGGGCGTGGGCCCGCATCACCTCCGACGGCGACCATGCGCCGACGATGCTCGGCACCCCGTGTCCGGAGGCGATCCGGGGCAGTTCGTCGACCAGGCCGGGCGAGACGGCGAACCCGGCTCCGGCGTCGATCGCGGCGCGGGTGAGGGCCTCGTCGGTGAGCGTGCCGGCGCCGATCACCGCGTCGGCCGAGAACTGCCGGACGGTCCGTTCCAGGACGGCCGGGAAGTCCGGTGTGGTGGCGGTCAGCTCGATCACTCGGACGCCGGCGCGTATGAGCGCGGCCACGGTGGTGACGAGGTGCTCGGTCGTCGCGGGCCGCAGCACGGCCACGACACGGGTCCCGGTCAGGGCCGGGGGCAGGGGCAGGGGGGCCGCCGATCGGGCCACGGAGCAGCTCCTTCGGGATGGGGGGGCGGGCCGCCCGGTCGCCGTCGACGAGGCGGGTCACGCCGTGGGTCGGGGATGGTCAGCGGAACCTGGTGGCGCTCAGGCCGCGCCGCGCGAGCGGGCTGCGGCCGGGTTCGTCACAGGGGGCGATCGTGGTCATCCGCGGCCTCCCCACCGCTGCGAGACGGCGCGGGCCGCCGCTGTCACCAGGGGCACCACCCGCGGGACCCGCTCGGCCGGCAGGCGCTCCTCGGGCGCGGACACGCTGATCGCGTGGGTCGCGGCCCCGGTGGCGTCGAAGACCGGGGCGGCGACGCAGCGCACTCCCGCCTCGTTCTCGACGTCGTCGATCGCCCAGCCGCGGGCCCGGGTCCTCGCGAGCTCGGCGCGCAGCGCGTCGCCGTCGGTGATGGTGTTCCCGGTGCGCGGGGCCAGGCCCGCCGCGATCACCGCGTCGACGACGGCGGCATCGGCGTGCGCGAGCATGGCCTTGCCGACGCTGGTGCAGTACGCCGACTGGGTGCTGCCGACCCGCGACGCCATCCGCACGGGAAGCGGGCTGTCGACCTTGTCGACGTAGACCACGTGGGGGAAGTCCGCCGTGACCAGGTGGACGGTCTCGTTCGTCGACTCCGACAGGTCCTTCAGCACGTCGCGTGCGTCGCGGTGCGGGTCGTTTCCGGCCAGGTACACCTGGCCGAGCTGGGCGTTGCGCCAGCCGAGCCGGTACGCGCCGCCCGGCAGGACCTGGACGAACCGGGCGTCGACGAGCGGTTGCAGCAGGCGCAGCGCCGTGGACTTGCTCAGGCCCTGCTGTGCGGCCAGCTCGGTGAGCGTGCGGCCGCGGCCCTCGGTGTCGTCGCCGAGTCCGATGAGGATCCCGAGCGCCCGGCGCAGCGAGGCCGAGTTGTTGCGTGCGCCGGGGGTGGGGGCGAGCGGATCGGTCAAGGCGGGCCTCCTCGTCGCATCGGCGTGCCGGGTCTCGCGCCGAGCGTGCCGAGCATCATAGGGCACGCTGAGTGCAGTGCAAGGCGTTGTTCTGCAGTGCACAACACGAAAGGGGCAGGTCGCGCGTCCCTCCCGTACGACCGCCGTACGAGCCCCGCTCCTCCCCAGGTCGGATCTTCCGCCTCCTCGACGAGTGAAGCCGCACGACCGCACGTACCGTCGAATGCATGACGCACATCGACGCGGGCGCGGAACTCGACCCCGTGCACCCCGTGCCCGTGACGGCGGTCCGGTCGACCGGACTCACCTCCGCCGAGGTCGCGGAGCGCATCGCCCGCGGCGAGATCAACGACGTGCCGGTGCGCAGCAGCCGCTCCCTGCCCGACATCGTCCGCGCCAACGTCTTCACCCGGTTCAACGCGATCATCGGCGTCCTGTGGCTGATCACCCTGTTCGTCGCCCCGATCCAGGACAGCCTGTTCGGCTTTGTGATCATCGCCAACACCGGCATCGGCATCATCCAGGAGTGGCGGGCGAAGAAGACCCTCGACTCGCTCGCCGTCATAGGCGAGGCCCGCCCCACGGTGCGCCGCGACGACACCGCCGTCGAGATCGCCATCTCCGAGATCGTGCTCGGCGACCTCATCGAGATCGGCCCCGGCGACAAGGTCGTCGTCGACGGGACCTGTGCCGAGACCGACGGTCTGGAGATCGACGAGTCGCTGCTCACCGGCGAGGCGGACCCCGTCGTCAAACGGCCCGGTGACCGTGTGATGTCCGGCAGCTTCGTCGTCGCCGGCGGCGGCGCCTTCCAGGCGACCAGGGTCGGCCGCGGCGCCTACGCCGCCCAGCTCGCCGAGGAGGCCTCCCGCTTCACGCTCGTCCACTCCGAGCTGCGCACCGGCATCTCCACCATCCTCAAGTACGTGACCTGGATGATGGTCCCGACCGCGATCGGCCTGGTCATCAGCCAGCTCGTGGTGAAGGACAACGACCTGAGGGAGTCCGTCGCACGCACCATCGGCGGCATCGTCCCCATGGTCCCCGAGGGACTGGTCCTGCTCACCTCCGTCGCCTTCGCCATCGGCGTGATCCGGCTGGGCCGCAAGCAGTGCCTCGTGCAGGAACTGCCCGCCATCGAGGGCCTCGCCCGCGTCGACACCGTCTGCCTGGACAAGACCGGCACCCTCACCGAGGGCGGCATGGACGTCACCGAGCTGAGGTCGCTGGACGGCTACGACGAGTCGTACGTGCGCAAGGTCCTCGGCGCGCTCGGCGAGTCCGATCCGCGCCCCAACGCCTCCCTCCAGGCGATCATCGCCGCCTGCCCGGACAGCGAGGAGTGGCGCTGCGTGGAGTCGCTGCCCTTCTCCTCCGCCCGCAAGTACAGCGGCGCCAGCTTCAGCGAGGGCGACGGCGAGTCCAGTACGTGGCTGCTGGGCGCCCCGGACGTGCTGCTGCCCGCCGAGGCCCCCGCGCTCGCCGAGACCGGGCGGCTGAACGAGCAGGGCCTGCGCGTGCTGCTGCTCGCCCGCGCCTCCCGCGACCTGGACGATCCGGAGGTGGCCCGGACCGTGCGGCCGGCCGCGCTCGTCGTGCTGGAGCAGCGGCTGCGGCCCGACGCCGCCGAGACCCTGCGCTACTTCGCCGAGCAGGACGTCCGCGCCAAGGTCATCTCCGGCGACAACGCGGTGTCCGTCGGCGCGGTCGCCGCGAAGGTCGGCCTCGACGGGACCGCCGTCGACGCCCGCCGGCTGCCCGCCGGGCGGGAGGAGATGGCCCCGGTGGTGGCCGGAGGCACGGTGTTCGGGCGGGTCACCCCGCAGCAGAAGCGGGACATGGTGGGCGCCCTCCAGTGGCGCGGGCACACGGTCGCGATGACCGGCGACGGGGTGAACGACGTACTGGCGCTGAAGGACGCGGACATCGGCGTGGCGATGGGCTCGGGGTCGGAAGCCACCCGGGCGGTCGCGCAGATCGTGCTGCTGAACAACAGCTTCGCCGTCCTGCCGTCCGTGGTCGCGGAGGGGCGCCGGGTGATCGGGAACATCACGCGGGTCGCGACCCTGTTCCTGGTGAAGACGGTCTACTCGGTGCTGCTGGCGGTGCTGGTGGTGTGCGCGCAGGTGGAGTACCCGTTCCTGCCGCGGCATCTGACCCTGCTGTCCACGCTCACCATCGGCGTGCCGGCCTTCTTCCTGGCCCTGGCCCCGAACACGGAACGGGCCCGGCCCCACTTCGTACGGCGGGTCATGCGCTACGCGGTGCCGGGCGGGGCGGTGGCCGCCGTGGCGACCTTCGTGACGTATCTGGTCGCCCGCCACCACTACACGGGGCCGGGCGCCCTGGACGCGGAGACCAGCGCGGCCACGCTGACGCTGTTCCTGGTCTCGATGTGGGTCCTGGCGATCGTCGCCCGCCCCTACACCTGGTGGCGGATCACGCTGGTGGCCTCGATGGGCGTGGCGTTCCTCGTCGTCCTGGCGGTACCCGCGTTCCAGGACTTCTTCGCGCTGAAGCTGGAGGGGACGACGATGCCGTGGCTCGCGGTGGGCATCGCGGTGGTCGCGGCGGCCGTCCTGGAGTTCCTGTGGAAATGGACGGGCCGCCGCTTTCCCGACTAGTGCTGTGGCCGGAAAGCCGGGTGGCTTACTTCTTCACACGGACCAGGTCACCCGCGGCGTTGACCGCCGGGGTGGTGGAGTTGCCCGCGAAGACGAAGCGGTAGTAGCCGTCGGCGGTGGCCTTCGTGGTCGTCTTGAAGGTGCCCGCGGAGTTCGCCTTGACGGTCTTGAGCGTCTTGTAGGTGGTGGTGCCCTTCTTCTTGAACTGAAGCTTCACCGCCTGGCCCTTGTAGACCGAGTACGTGCCGCTCTCCCAGTTGGCCCGCGTCAGCTTCCCGGTGACGGTGACGGTCTTGCCCTTCTTCACCGGCTTGGGCTTGCCGCTCGTGGTCAGCTTGGAGTTGCGCTGCACCAGCGTGGTGCCGAGGGCGCCCTTCTCGGCGTAACCGACCTGGCTCAGGTCGAAGTCGCGCGACATGGGGTCCTGGCCGTTGAGCGCGACGGCATAGGCGCCCGCCCGCCAGGTGCCGGCGTCGATGTTGTCCAGGTCGCCGTCCGCCGGGTAGATGTCGATCTTGATCTTGCAGGTGGCCGCGGTCTCCGAGGTGACGGAGCAGCGGGCCAGGTCCTCGCTGGAGAGTTCGTTCTGCGGCCTGTCGAAGGAGCCCTTGTACAGGTAGGCCTCGGTGAAGAAGTCCTCGGCGCGCACGTCCACGTCGGCGCCGAACTTCATGGTGTAGGTGATCGTCGTGGACACGCGGTTGGTGGTGCCGACCTTGAGCGCCTTGGCGACCTTGAGGTTGGAGAAGGTGACGCCCAGGTCGTACGGCATGTCATCGTCGCCGGCGACGCTGGCCTTGATCCCGGCCTTGGCGGTGGACGGCGCGTGGACAGCCTGGAAGATCTTCGCGGCGTCCGCGCGGTGGGTGGAGGGGCCGGCGGCGTGCGCGGCGGGCACGGCGAGAGCGGAGAGGGCCAGGGCGCCGGACACGGCGGCCACAGTGGCTCGTATACGCATGCGTTTCCCCAAGTGGAGAAAGGGGCCGGGCGCCGGTCGTTCCTCGCGGTCCGTCTTCGGCGCGGGGCCCAATGATCGTGTGGTCTGTCTGACTCACATGATCAGATCCCCGACCCGTGAAGAAGGTTGCACGGAAATCTGGATTTCCTGTGAGCGGCCTGTCCGTGCCGTCCGTGCCTGGCAGGCGCCCGCTCCCTGAGGCCGGCCCTGGAGAGTCCGGGCCGGCCACCCGGCGAGCGGGTTACTTCTTCACACTGACCAGGTCACCCGTGGCGTTGACCGCCGGGGTGGTGGAGTTGCCCGCGAAGACGAAGCGGTAGTAGCCGTCGGCGGTGGCCTTCGTGGTCGTCTTGAGGGCGCCCGCGGAGTCCGTCTTGACGGTCTTCAGCGTCTTGTAGGTGGTGGTGCCCTTCTTCTTGAACTGAAGCTTCACCGCCTGACCGCTGTACCCCGAGTACTTGGCGCCATCCCAGTTGGCCCGCGTCAGCTTGCCGGTGACGGTGACGGTCTTGCCCTTCTTCACCGGCTTCGGCTTGGCGGCCGTGGTCAGCTTGGACAGGCGCTGGACGCTGAAGCTCTTGGCGTTCTCCTTCATCACGTAGTCGCCGTCCGTGGCGGAGGCGACCGCCCACACCTTCCAGGTGCCGGCGACGGAGTTGATGAGGTTGTCCAGCGGCTTCAGGGTGAAGGTGGCCGTGCAGTTCGACGTCGTGGCGTTGACCTTGGTGCACTTCGCGCGCCCGTCACGGCTGTTGGCAACCGCGCCGCTGTCGGACTTCTCGATGCTCGAACCGTGGTACAGGATCGGCTGCGCGAAGTCGATGCCCGAGTCGTCCGTGGCGGTGAAGGTGACGGTGACGCTCTTGGCGCCCGTGGCAGTGACCACGACCGGCTTGCCGCCGTTCACGACGACATTGGAGATCTTGGTGTCTCCATCCACCTCGTCGGCGTGGGCGGCCGGGACGGCGAGAGCGGAAAGGGCCAGGGCGCCGGACACGGCGGCCACAGTGGCTCGTATACGCATGCGTTTCCCCAAGTGGAGAAAGGGGCCGGGCGCCGGTCGTTCCTCGCGGTCCGTCTTCGGCGCGGGGCCCAATGAAGGTGGAGTCTGTCTGACTCACATGATCAGATCCCCGACCCGTGAAGAAGGTTGCACGGGAATCTGGATTTTCCGTGCCCGCCCGGGCGACGGCCGCGACCGGCCGCCGCCGGGGCAGAGCCGGTGCCGCCTACTTCACGCTGACGAGGTCGGCCTTGGCGTCGACCGCCGAGGTGGCCGAGTTCCCCGCGAACGAGTAGCGGTAGTCGCCGGTGGCCGTGGCCTTGGTCGTGGTCTTCAGCCCGCCCTTGGAGTCCGTCTTGACGGTCTTCAGCGTCTTGTAGGTGCTGGAGCCCTTCTTGCGGAACTGGAGCTTCACCGGCTGGGAGGCGTAGCCGCCGTACTTCAGCGTCTCCCAGTTGGCCCGGGTGAGCGCGCCCGTGACCGTTACGGTCTTGCCCTTCTTCACCGGCTTGGGCGTGGCGCCGGTGGTCAGCTTGGCGGCGCGCTGGAAGAGGAAGGAGCCGGCCTTCTCCTTCCAGATGTAGTCCCCGTCGTTGGCGTCGATCCACGCATCGACGTACCAGCGGCCGGCGTTCTTGTTGCTGAGGTAGTCGACCTTCGGGTCGACCTTCACCGAGCCGGTGCAGGTCGAGGTGGTGGCGTTGACGACGGTGCAGGTCGGCTTGCTGCTCGTGGCGAATCCGAAGCCGGGGCCCTCCAGCGTGAACGAGTCGGCCCGCTTGATGCCCGAGTTGTCCGTCGCCGTGACGCTGACCTTGATCGTCTTCAGCCCGGACGTCGAGATGGCCACCTTGTTGTCGCCGTCGACGACGACCTTGGTGATCTTGACGTCGCCGAACCCGCCGTCGGCCTGCGCGGCCGGGACGGCGAGGGCGGACAGGGCCAGCGCGCCGGTCACGACGGCGGCTGAAGCACGAATGCGCATGTGTTGTCCCCACGTTCAGGAGGCCGGGCGCCGCGGCTAGTGCCCGGTCCATGTCTGAGGAGCCTGCTGACTCCACTGACATGACCGGGGACGGAAGTGAAAGGTTGTACGACTGATGACGGATGTGCGGAGGATGCGTGAAGGCCGGGGGCCGCCTAGACCAGCAACTCGCCGTTGCGGGCCACCACTCGTCCGCCGGACATCACGAGTTCGCGCCGAGGGGACCGCATCAGGGCGTCCTGCACGTTCTCGGCGTCGACCAGCACGATGTCCGCGCGGGCGCCTGCCGCGAGGTCGTGGACGCCCCGGTGCACGAAGCCCGCCGCGCGGGTGGTGGCGAGTTCCACCGCGTAGCCGAGGCCCTCGTCGGTCCGCAGGTCGTGGAGCCGCGCGAAGTCCAGGGCCACGCGCAGCAGATCGCCGTCGCCGAACGGGGGACCACAGGTCGCGGATCCCGTCGGTGCCCAGACCCACCGGCATCCCCCGGTCCCGCATCCCGCGCCAGGGCAGCGGCGCCGTGCCCACCGGCGCGACCGTCGACCAGGAGACGCCGGCCTCGGCCAGCTCGTCGAGCAGGTCGGCCTGCCGGCCCGCCGGCAGCTCCCCGAGGGCGAAGCCGTGGGAGACGTTGACCTTCCCGCGCAGCCCCGCGCGACGGGTGCGCTCGGCGATGAGCTCGAACTGGAAGGCGCCCAGCTCACCACCGTCGTGCAGGTGGATGTCGACACCGACCCCGCGCCGCTCGGCGATCTCGAACAGCCCGTCGAGCTGCTTCACCGGGTCGCGGTCGATCGCCGCCGGGTCGAGTCCGCCGACACTGGTCGCCCCGTTCGCCGCCGCCTGGTCCAGCAGGTCCAGGACGCCGGGCCGGCGGATCACCCCGTCCTGCGGGAACGCGACGATCTCCACCTCGATCGCGCCGCCGAGCGCCTCCGCCGCCCCGCGGACGGCGTCGATCCCCCGCAGGCCGATACCCAGGTCGACGTCGACGTGGCTGCGCACCGCGGTGACGCCGTGCCGCAGGAACTCCCTCAGCACCGTGAGGCTGTTGTCCACGCCGGGAATGCCGAGCGCGTCCCGCTCGGCCCGCTCGTGCGCGATGCGTCCCGCGATGGTGGACTCGCCGCCGTAGGACACCCATGGGCGGCCCCACCAGCTCTTGTCCACATGGGCGTGCGCGTTGATGAAGCCGGGCAGGGCGAGCAGTCCTCCGCCGTCCACACGCTCACCGGGCTCGCCCGCGGCACCGGCGGGTACCAGGTCGCGGATCTTCCCGTCGGAGACGACGATGTCGACGGCCGCCATGCCCCAGGGGCGGACATTGGTCAGAGTCAGATCAGCCATGCCGAAATGGTATACCGGGGGGCCGTACGTCGGACTCGCACCAAGACGGCTCGCCGTGCGCGACGATCGCGCGCAGGCCACCCTTGAGGCGCCCTGATCCAGCGCCCCGCGAGACGGCGGCTATTTGGTATACAGGTTCAGTCGAACCAGCGATCCCGTGCCAGTTCCTCCGTCCGGGACGGGTCCTCCAGGAGTGCCGCGACCTCGAAGCGGCGCGGCCACTGGCCCGACGCCCAGGCGAGGCCGGCGGCCACGCCCTCCAGGGTGGCCGCGTGCAGGACGCCGTCGGAGGTGAGACGCCAGTCCAGCCCGGTGCCGTCGACGACCAGTTCCTCGTGCTCGACGTAGGTGCGGGGGGTGCGCGCTCCGAGCAGGATCCGGACCGGCTCCGGCACGTCGTGCTCGGCGCCCTCGGAGTCGACCTCGCCGGTGACGGACTCGCTCAGCCGCCGCACCTGGAACAGCTCGGCCAAGTCGGCCGCCAGCGCGGGCCGTACGGGCAGCAGCGGGACGCCTCCGGTGAACGGCAGCAGGTCGGGCGAGTCGCACACCACGGCGTCGGCGGCGTCCACGACCTCCACCCGGCCGTCGACCACGGCCCGCACCTCGTCCGGCAGGGTCACCTGTTCCGGGTCGAGTTCGGCCAGCGCGCCGTACAGGGCGTGCAGTTGGGCGGGCGCGACGGGTCGCTCGGGATCGGCGAGCCGTTCCAGCAGCTCCGCGGCACCGCCCGGTTCCTCGAGCAGCGCGGCGACGCTCGTACGCACGCCGAGCGCCCGCAGCACCTGCTCGTCGTCGAAGCCGGAGGCGTCGGCCTCCTCGTACAGTCCGCGCAGCAGCGGGTCGGAGCCGGCGGCGCGCAGACCGGCCGGACGGCGCCCGCCGAGCACCGGATGCCCGCGCAGCCACCACGCGGTGTACGGCCGGACGATCTCGTGGGTGCCGTCGGGCAGCAGGATCCGCACCGGCTGGGTGAGCGCGTCCCGCAACGGCGGCTGGGCCAGCAGCGCGAGCGCCCGGGGCCACTGGTCGTCGTCGACGATGTCCAGGTCGCGCACGGCGACGATCTCGGTGGCGACCGGCGGCACGGGGGTGTCCGGGAACCGGTCGAGCAGGTCCTCGCACCACACGTCGACCGCGTCGAGCAGCCCGGGATCGTCCGGTTCGGGGAAGTCCCCTTCACGCGGGTCGAGTTCGTCCGGGTCGAGGACGACGTCAGTGGCCCGGACCAGGGCGAAGTTGGCGAGCACACCGCACGCGGCGAGCGGCTGCTCTCCCCACTTCCCGGCCAGCTCGGCGTCCACGGCCGGGAGTTCACCCTCGCGCATGAGGCGGGCGAACGGGCCTCCGGGCAGGACGAGTTCGCCCGCCGGGGCGAGTTCGCCGTCCTCGTCGGGCAGGGCGAGCGCGCCCAGCCAGGGCTCTTCACCGGGTTCGATTCCGGCGTCCCGGACCAACGCGAGGACGGTCTCGGCGAGTTCCTCGGCGTCCGGGGTGTCCTCGTCCCATCCACCGGTGTCCTCGTCGAGGGAGGCGGCGACGGCGGCCCGCACCTGCGGGGTGGTGAGCACGGCACGCGGTGTCGCGGGCAGGGCGCCGAGCTTCTCCAGGAGGGGATGGACGGCGTCCGGGTGGGCGACCTTCAGACCGAGCCGGGCCAGCAGCTCCGGGTCGGCGAGGGCGGCGCCGGCGACGGGCAGCAGGACCTGCCGCGGCCCGATGGTGGTACGGCTGTCGGCCAGCGGCACGGGCAGCCCGGAGAGCCGGTCGGGGTCGACGCCCGCGAGGCTGTCGTACAGGCTCCTCCACCAGCCGGGCTCCTTCTCCAGGCCGGCCAGCCGGTCGACGGCGTCGGTCAGCGGCAGGCGGGCCACGCCCAGCGTGCGCAGTTCCACGCGCCGTTCGAGTCCGGCGGGCAGCAGGGTGGGCAGCACCTCGGCGAGGACGCGCACGGTGTCGGCGCCGGCGCCCTCGACCACCTCGGCGTCCCGGGGGCGGAGGGTTTCGGGCAGGTCGGAGTCGTCGTCCTGATGGGCGGCGGCCACGGCCGCGGGCGGCAGGAAGGAGGTGCGCGGCAGCCGGTCGAGGACGGCCTGCCGCAGCGCGCCGTCCAGTTCGCCCTTGCCCAGAGGTCCCGGCACGAGGTCGATGACGCCCTCGGCCACCGGCCGCCAGCCGGCGAGGAGTTCGGCGTAGGCGTCGGCCGCGCGCTGCACGAGGAAGTCGGTGAGCGGGCCGGGCGCGGTGTGGCGGCGGGTGCTGTCCAGCGGGAACGAGGCGATGAGCAGGGCCGGCACGCCGAGGGGTTCCTCGCTGGGGGTGGGCGCGTGGACGACGGGGCTGCTGCGGGGGCGGGCCGGGCTGCCGTCGGCGTCCACCGGGACGGCCCAGGTGACCGACCAGTGCGGGCGCAGGCGCTCCTCCACCGGGCGGTCGGCGAGGAGTTCGGGCGTGAGCGCGCCGTGCGCGCCCGCCGTACGCCAGCGGGTTGTGCCCTCGCGCGTGTCCTCCACGACGGTCAGGGCGCCCTCGGTGCGGCGGCGCAGGGTGCGCGGTGCGGCGTCGCCGATCTCGACCACGACCTCCTCGAGCCCGGGCAGGGCGAGGAGCAGGGCGTCGTCGACGGCGTGCAGGAGGCGTTCGGCGAGGTCGGCGGCGGCCGCGTCGCGCAGGCGCAGGATGACGACCGTGTCGTAGGGGCCGGGCGCGGTGCCCTCGGCGGCGAACGGCAGCCGCAGCAGCGGTACGTGTCCTTCGCGGCGGCGGATCTCGTCGCCGAGGCCGGGGCTGTGCCGTGCGGTCTCCTCGGCGAGCGCGCGGGCCTCGGCCAGCGACCACCGGACACCGCCGTGCCGGCCGACGACGGCGGGCTCGTCGGTGACGGCGAGGACGGCGGCGAAGCCGACGCCGAAGCGGCCGACGGCGCGGTCGCGGGCGTCGTCGCGCTTGGCGGACGCCCGGAGCGTGGCCAGCGACTCCACACCGGCCGCGTCGAGCGGAGCGCCGGTGTTGGCGGCGAGCAGCACGCCGTCGCGCAGGGTGAGCCGCAGCCGGCCGGGCACGTCCGCGCGGGCGGCGGCGTCGGCGGCGTTCTGCGCCAGCTCGACGACGAGCCGGTCCCGGTAGCCGCCGAGGACGAGGTCCTCCTCCGCGTTGGCGTCCTCACGGAACCGGGCCGGGCTGGTGGCCCAGGCATCCAGCACGCCGCGGCGCAGGCGCGCGGTCCCGAACGGATCCCCTCCGGCGGACGGCTGCACCAACATGCTCACGTTCACTCTCCTCATCGGCGTGACGACGAAGGTACCGCGCAGGGGAGAGGCCATTCGCCCGGCGGACGGCCGGACCGGTCAAGACCGGTCACGGGGCAGACCGGGGCCTGCCCGTCCTGCCCGTCCTAGGAGTGCCCCAGCTCGGCGGTCTCGTCGTCCCCGGTCACCGGAACCGAGCCGGAGTCCTCGGCCGGACGCAGCGGGAAGGGGTCCACGCGCGTCTCGTCGATCACCGGCGGGGGCGGCTGCGGGGGCTTGGGCATCACCGCGGCCTCGGAGTGCCCGCCGCAGCCGTACGTCAGGGAGACCATGCGGCCGTCGGCCGGGGAGAACTCGTTCGCGCACACGCCGAAGGCCTGGCCGAGCGAACCGCCGATCGGCACCAGGAAGCCGCAGCTCACGCAGGCCGCCGGGGCCGCCTGGGCCATCGGGGTCTTCGCGCCGAAGCCCTCCTCCCAGCGGTCGGCGGCGACATGCAGGCCGTAGCGGGACAGGACCCGGGCGCGGCGCATGCCCAGTTCCTCGGCGAGCGCGGAGATCGAGCCGCGGGACGGCGCGGTGGGGAGGTTGCTCGGCGGACCCGCCGTGACCTCGGCGTCCTCCGCCTCCGCCAGCTCGGCCATCTCCCCGGAGACGGCGGCGTTCGGCGCGGGCTCGTCCTCGCCGGAATAGCCGGGTTCCAGGCGGAGGTCCTCGGCGTCGGTGGGCAGCAGGTCGCCGGGGCCCATGTCGCCCGGGCGCAGGCGCTCGCTCCACGGCACCCACTCGGGGGCGAGCAGCGCCTCCGGGCCGGGGAGCAGGACGACCTCGTCCAGGGTGACGATCTTGGCGCGTGAGGCGCGGGCCACGGTGACGGCCCAGCGCCAGCCCCGGTACCCGAACTCCTTGCACTCGAAGAAGTGCGTGACGACCCGGTCTCCCTCGGAGAGCACTCCCGCGTGCTCGCCGACGACACCGGGCGCGGCCGCCTCCTCGGCTGCGGCCCGGGCGAGGTCGACGGCCTCGGCGCACAGGCGGTCGGGGGTGCGGCTTCGCGTGGTCGCTGCGCTCACAGGTATCGCTTCTCTCCTACGCCGTCTCTCGGGTGCGCCGGCCTGAAGGCGGCGGGGCGGACGGAGCGGACCCTGGGACCGCGTCGACGTCCGCGCCCGATCGCGCTCGGGCGCACCTACGTCATCCATTCTGCGGTATGCCCGTAAGGCGCGCGGTCGAGAACGTTCGCCACGGCGCGCTACGCACGCTACCTTCTCGTCGCCGCTCGGCCTACACCGACGTTGTCTTCACCGCGCCGCACCGGAACTTTCCCACCGCCGTCGCCCCCCGCCGAACCCCGCGGAGAACCCACCACCGCGAACGCGGTCCCGCCGCGTTCGGGACGGTCCCACCGCCGCGAGTGCCGCCGTGTGTGCCGGGGCCGGGTGGGTGGGTTCGGGGTGTCTGGTTGGTCGCATCCGCGCCGCCATGGCGCTACCCGTGCCCTTTCCGGGGCAGTATGACGGGGTGGCAGCCGCGAGGACGCCCCCGGGAACCACCGGCGTCGGTGGGGACAAGGGGGTCAAGGGGAGCAGCCGGGGCAGCGGTTCGGGCCGGTTCGGCGGGTCCGTCCGCGCGGTCGGGCGTGCCCTGCACCTGCCTGTGAGCGGAGCGGTCCGCGGCATCCGCAGGGCGACCAACGCCCACGGCGCCGGCGAGTCCGGGCTCGGCCGGCTGATCGAACTGCACGCGGTGAACGGCGCCGGCGACGTCATGATCACCGTGGCGCTCGCCTCCACCGTCTTCTTCTCCGTTCCCACCGACGAGGCCCGCGGCCGCGTCGCGCTGTACCTCGCCATCACCATGGCGCCCTTCACGGTCCTCGCGCCCGTGATCGGTCCCCTCCTCGACCGCCTCCCGCACGGCCGCCGCGCCGCGATGGCCGCCGCGATGCTGGCCCGCGCCCTGCTCGCCCTGATCATCGCGGGCGCCGCCGCCAGCGGCAGCCTGGAGCTGTACCCGGCCGCGCTGGGCGTGCTGGTCGCCTCGAAGGCGTACGGCGTGGTCAGGAGCGCCGTCGTACCCCGGCTGATGCCACCCCGCTTCTCCCTGGTCAAGGCGAACTCGCGGGTCACCCTCGGCGGGCTGCTCGCGACCGGCGTGGCCGCCCCCATCGGCGCGGGCCTCCAGACCCTCGGCCCGCGCTGGCCGCTCTACGGCGCCTTCGTGATCTTCGTCGCGGGAACGTTCCTGTCGTTCGCCCTGCCGCCGAAGGTCGACTCGGCCAAGGGCGAGGACCGGGCGCTGCTCGCCGCGGACGAGCAGCATCTGCGCGGCCCGCGCCGCAAGCCGCTGAAGCGCCCCGGCCTGCGCACCGTCGGCACGGCCGTCACCCACGCCCTCGCCGCGAACGCCGCCCTGCGCTGCCTGTCCGGATTCCTGATCTTCTTCCTCGCCTTCCTGCTCCGTGAGCACCCGCTGACCGGCGAGAGCGCGGCGGTCTCGCTGGGCATCGTGGGCGTCGCGGCGGGCGCGGGCAACGCGCTGGGCACGGCGGTCGGGGCCTGGCTGAGATCGCGCGCGCCCGAGATCATCATCGTGACCGTCGTCGCCATCGTCCTGGGCGCGGCGGTCACGGCCGCGGTCTTCTTCGGCGCGTTCCTGGTGGCCTGCCTGGCCGCGATCGCCGGCTTCGGGCAGGCGCTGGCCAAGCTGTCCCTGGACGCGTTGATCCAGCGGGACGTGCCCGAACCGGTGCGGACCTCGGCGTTCGCCCGCTCCGAGACACTGCTCCAGGTGGCCTGGGTGCTCGGCGGGGCGATCGGCATCGTGCTGCCGCTCAACGGCGTGCTGGGCCTGTCGGTGGGCGCCGGGCTCGTGGCCGCCGGCTGGCTGCCCACCGTCCGCGGCCTGCTCGCCTCGGCCCGGCACGGGGGCACCACGCGGCCCCGGGTGGCGTGAGGCGCCGTACCAGGGCAGTGGGGCACGTCGCACCCCCGCGTGGGCGGGGGGCCGGGCACGCCCGATAACCTTCGGGCATGACCGTACCGCGTTCCCGCCGCGCCGCAGCCGCTCTCGGCGCCGTTTCCGCCGGACTGCTTCTGCTGTCCGCCTGCAACAAGCCGACGCCGCTGGCGACCATCACGGTCGGCACGAACTCGGTCAGCTCCCAGACCGACTGCTACAACGATGGCAAGGAAATCGGAGTCCTGGGTCTGAAGAAGTGCCTCGACCCCAAGTCGAAAAGCATCGAGAAAATCAAGGTCGACCCCGATGAGACGGTCCGCTTCGGCGTGGACCCCAGCATCGCGGACAAGGGCTGGACGATCCTCATGAACGGTCAGCCGCTGACCGACTCCAGCAACAAGACCTACCGCACGATCCCGGGCAGCGTGTTCTTCAACGCCCAGTACGGCGCCAGTGGCAAATCCACGCTCGTCTCCATCAAGCAGGGCGAGAACAAGGTGTCGGGTCTGTGGTCCTTCCTGCTGACCAAGGACTCCTGACCACGTCCTCGCCACGCGTCCTCGTCACCACCGCCGTCCCCGTCGAACGGGACGCGGTGGCACGGGCGTTCGCCGGGCCTGGGCGTGAGGAGCCGCTGCCGGCGCTGCCCGGTGCGACCCTGCACCGGCTCCCCGGACCGCCCGCCGTCGACCTGATCGCCGCCGGTGTCGGCCCCGCCCTCGCCGCCGCGACGACCGCCTCCGCCCTGACCGCCGCCGCGCTCGGCGGCGCCCCCTACGACCTCGTCGTCTCGGCCGGTATCGCCGGCGGCTTCGCGCCGCACGCGCCGGTCGGCTCCCTCGTCGTCGCCGACGAGATCACCGCCGCGGACCTGGGCGCCGAGACCGGCGAGGGATTCCTGCCGGTGACCGAACTCGGCTTCGGCACCGTCACCCACCGTCCGCCCGAAGCGCTCGTACGGGTGATCGCGGCCGCCGTCCCGGCCCGTACCGGCACGGTACTGACCGTCTCCACGGTGACCGGCACCGCCGCCCGCGCCGACGCCCTGCGCGCCCGCCACCCGGGCGCCCTGGCCGAGGCCATGGAGGGGTTCGGAGTCGCCGAGGCGGCCGCCGCGCACCGCGTCCCGGTGCTGGAGGTACGCGCGGTCTCCAACCCCGTCGGCCCGCGCGGCCGCGCCGCCTGGCGCATCGGCGACGCCCTGGCCGCCCTGACCGAGGGCTTCGGGAAGCTGGCGCCCGTCCTCACGAGTTGGAACCCACATGAGCCCTGACAGCAGCCGACTGCGGATCGCCTACTCCCCCTGCCCCAACGACACGTTCGTCTTCGACGCGCTCGCCCACGGCCGCGTCCCCGGCGCGCCCGCGCTCGACGTCACCTTCGCGGACATCGACGTCACCAACGGCATGGCCGAGCGCCGCGAGCTGGACGTGCTGAAGGTGTCCTACGCGGTGCTGCCGTACGTCCTCGGCGAGTACGCGCTGCTGCCGTGCGGCGGCGCGCTGGGCCGGGGCTGCGGGCCCCTGGTGCTCACCAAGGAGCCGGGAGCCGATCTCACCGGCCGCACGGTCGCGGTGCCGAGCGAGAAGTCGACGGCGTACCTGCTGTTCCGCCTGTGGGCCGCGGAGGTCGTTGGAAACCAGGGGGGCGGGCCCGCAGGGCCCTCGGTTGAGGGTGGTGGTGGGCGACGGGCGGGTGGGGTGGGCGAGATCGTGGTCATGCCGTTCCACGAGATCATGCCGGCCGTGCGGGACGGGAAGGTCGACGCCGGTCTGGTGATCCACGAGGCGCGTTTCACCTACGGCGACTACGGCCTGCACAAGCTCGCCGACATGGGCGAGCACTGGGAGCGCGTCACCGGGCTGCCGATCCCGCTCGGCGCGATCATCGCCCGGCGGTCGCTGGGCGAGCGGACGCTGACGGGGCTCGCCGACTCGATCCGGGCGTCGGTGCGCGCCGCCTGGGACGACCCGGAGGTCTCCCGGCCGTACGTCATGGAGCACGCCCAGGAGATGGACCCGGCCGTCGCCGACCAGCACATCGGGCTGTACGTCAACGAGTTCACCGCCGGCCTCGGCGAGGACGGCTACGCGGCGGTCCGCGGGCTGCTCACGCGCGCCGCGGCCGAGGGACTCGTACCGCCCCTCGGCCCGGACGCGCTCGCTTTTCCCTAGCCCTGTGGGCCTGTTGGCCTTGCCCCACCCCGTCGGGTCATACGTCCAGCTGGTCGGCGACCGCGCGCAACAGCCCGGCGACGTTCTTGCCGGACGTCTTGTCGGGGTATCGGCCGCGCTCCAGGGTCTGCGCGACCCCCTCCAGGAGGGTGGTCAGGTCCTGCACGATGGACGCCAGCTCGTCCGGCTTCTTGCGCTGGGCGGCGGCGACCGAGGGGGTCGGATCCAGGAGCGTCACGGAGAGGGCCTGGTCACCGCGCTGACCGGCGACCACCCCGAACTCCACCCGCTGCCCCGGCTTGAGCGTGTCCACTCCGCCCGGGAGCACTGAGGAATGGACGAACACGTCGCCGCCGTCGTCGCGGGAGAGGAAGCCGAAGCCCTTCTCAGCGTTGAACCATTTGACCTTGCCGGTAGGCAAAGCACGCACCCCATCTCACCGGTCAGCCGAACCACAGTTGCCGCAGGTCAGGCTATATAGCGCTCGCTCGTGCCTGCCGTTGTCCCGAAGCCTCCCCAGCTCTTTACCCGCCGTCGAGCCCGCCCACTCCAGTCGGCCGAACCTGGCCGATCTACGTGGGCGCGCCCTCTCCCGGGTGAGGGAGGCAGGGGATATCTCAGCACATGAGGGGGCGGCCGCGGCAACCCGAATTCGCGCAGAGTGACGACACCGGGACAGTAAGCGCACCGGGCGACTGACGTTCCGCGGCCGCTTCGCCGTGAGGACCTATCCTGGTGGGGTGCGTGACCAGACCCGAACCCCTTCCGAACCCACGGCCGGTGACCGGCTGGTCCGTGCGGGTGCCATCGTCTTCTTCGTCGGCGCGGTGGCCACCGCGGTGACGCTGGCGCCGCTGTTCCTCGGCGCGAAGCCCTTCCCGACCTACATGTTCGGGCTGAGCATGCTCATGGGCGTCGGCTTCCTGATCGCCGGTGCGGGCGTGCTCCGGTCGATCGCGGCGGGCCGCCGTCAGGCGCGCGGCGACTCCCGTTGACGGCTGACCGGCGCGCCGCCGGCCACGAGCCAGTCCGGGAACGCGGTCAGATCCGGAAGCACGACGTCCGCGCCCGCCGCCCGCAGTTCCCCCTCGTCACACGGTCCGGTGGCCACCGCCACCGACAGGGCGCCGGCCGCCCGGGCGCCCCGCACGTCCCCGACGTGGTCGCCGACGTACACCCGGGCACCGTACTCGCGCAGCGCCTCGGCCTTCTGCTCGGCCCACAGACCGCCGATCACCGCGTCCGGCTCGATGCCCAGGTGTTCCAGGTGCAGCTTGGCGTTCGGCTCGTACTTGGCGGTGACCACGATCGCCCGTCCGCCGGCCCGCCGCACGGCCTCGATGGCCTCACGGGCGCCGGTCAGCGCGGGCGTGGCGGAGACGGCTGTCGCCGGGTACAGCTCCCGGTACAGGGCCCCCACCTCCTCCACCCGCTCCGCCGGGAACCAGTTGACCAGTTCCTCCGCGAGCGGCGGACCGAGCCGTGTGACCGCCAGGTCGGCGTCGATGTACGTCCCCGTCCGCGCGGAGAGCTCCAGGTAGCAGGCGCGGATGCCGGGGCGGGAGTCGATGAGGGTCATGTCGAGGTCGAAACCGACGGTCGGCGGGTGAGAGGTCATATGGGCCATTGTGCCCAGGGGGCACGGCCACGAGACCTCAGGCCCGTGTGACGTACACCTGCTTCCGGCGGTGTGCTCGTACCTACTTCCGGCGCTGCGAGCGCCACACCAGGAACAGCGCCGACAGCACGGCCGCGGCCCGGACCACCCACGGCCAGGTCTGGGCGACCGCGTCGTTCATGTGGCCCTCGGCGATCGGGGTGCCCCACCGGTCGTCGGTACGGCCCCACAGCCAGACCGCCCACGAGGCGAGCGCCAGGCCGGGCATGCCGACGACGGCCCACTTGGACTCCGTGGGGGTCAGCCGGCGGGAGGCGTAGGCGATGACCCAACCGAACAGCAGGGCGTACCAGTTGCCCAGGACCGCGCCGACCACCAGCAGTACGGCCGCGAACAGCAGCAGCGGATTGCTCCGGCCCGTCAGCAACGGGGGCAGCGCGAAGCGCCGGCGCCCGGCGGGCGCGTCCGGCTCGGCCGCCTCCTCCGGCTCCGCGGGGCCGGCCTCGGGCGCCGGCTCCGTCTGCGCGGGCTCCTTCGCCGGCGGGGGCTTGAGCAGCTCCGGGATCTCCACCCCGCCCATGAAGCCGGGTACCTCCTCGGCCATCGCCGGCGTCCCCTGCCCCACGCCCCACCACTCGGAGCGGCCCGCCGGGCCGCCGAGTTCGTCGGCGGTCGCCAGGTGCGGCGGGGAAGGGCCGTCGGACGGCACGGGGCCCGTCCGCGGCGGACGCGGCCGCGGTACGACCTTGCGCAGCCCCTTCGAACGCGCCTGCTCCGCCTCCGGTTCACGCTGCGCGGGCACGGCCGGGGCCGCCGCCCCCGGTCCGCCGCCGCTGCCCGCCGCCGCGACGACGTCGTCGGGGCTGCCGAGCCCGTCGAGGATGCGGCGCACGGCGGCGGGACTGTCCACGGCGGCCTTGGCGCGGCGCCGGTCGATCTCGTTGCGCAACTCCGCGACCAGACGCATCCGGGTGGCCGAGGACAACTGGCGTTGCTGAGCGACGTCCCCGACGCGACTCAGATACTCGTAGACGACCTGATCGCTCTCGATCCCCACGAAGCCCCTCCGGGGTGGCTGGCCTATGACCCCGTTGGACGACGTTACCGCCTCCCGCGCGGTGCCCGGTGACGCCGTACGGGGCCGGGCACGACTCGCAGCCGGTACCGTGAATCGGATGAGCAGCGATGAGAAACCGGCGGCCCCGCGTTCGCTCGCGGAAGCGCTCCGCGCGCGCGACGACGCCTCCCTGGCCGCGCTCCTGCGCAGCCGCCCCGATCTCATCACCCCGGTCCCGACCGACCTCACCCAGCTCGCCACCCGCGCCGGGACCCGCGCCTCGGTGGTCCGCGCCCTGGAGCGGCTCGACCGGTTCGCCCAGCAGACGGCCCAGGCCCTCGCGGTGGCCGGCGATCCGGCCACGTACGACGAACTGCTCGGCCTGATGGCCTCCGACAGCCGCGACCCCGTCGTCGCCGGCGCGCTGCCCCGCGCCCTGGGCACCCTGCGCGAGCAGGCCCTCGTCTGGGGCGGCGACGACCAGCTCCGCCTGGTCCGCACGGCACGCGAGCTGCTCGCGCCGTCGCCTCAGCACCCGTCCCCGACGGGGCTCGGACCGACGGTGCGGGAGGCCACGGCGGGCATGTCGCCGGGGCGCATCCAGGAGATCGTGACGGCCGCCGGACTGCCCTCGACCCACGACTCCGTCTCCGCCGTCGCCGCGCTCACCGACCTGTTCACCGACCGCGAGCGGATGTCCGCGCTGCTCGCCGAACTGCCGGGCGACTCCCTCGAGGTGCTGGAGCGCCTGGTGTGGGGGCCGCCCTACGGCCAGGTCACCCCCGACCCGGCGCCGCGTCTGCGGCTGTTGCTGGACCGCGGGCTGCTGCTGCCCACGGCGCCCGGAACCGTCGTCCTGCCCCGTGAGGCGGCACTGCACCTGCGCGGGGGCCGCGCCCACCGCGCGACCGAGCCGGTGCCGCCGACCGTGGAGGCGGCCGCGACCCACCGTCCGCAGATGGTGGACGCGACGGCGGCGGGGCAGGCGTACACCGCCCTGGCCACCGTGGAGGAACTGCTGCGGGACTGGGACGAGGGCGGCCCGAGCATGCTGCGCGCGGGCGGGCTGAGCGTGCGCGACCTCAAGCGCACCGCCGTCGCCCTGGACGTGCCCGAACCGACGGCCGCCTTCTGGGTCGAACTCGCCTACACCGCCGGTCTACTCGCCTCCGACGGCGAGACCGACGAGCGGTACGCGGCGACCCCGGCCCACGACGAGTGGCTGGAGCAACCCACCGCCGAACGCTGGGCCCACCTCGCGTCGGCCTGGCTGGCGGCCACGCGGACCGCGGGGCTGGCCGGCGGACGGGACGCCAAGGACCGGGCGCTGTCGGCGCTCGGCCCCGGCCTCGACCGCTCGGCGGCGCCGGAGGTACGCCACCGGGTCCTCGCGCTGCTCGCGGAACTGCCGCCGGGCACCGCGCCGGTCGCCGAGTCGGTACCGGCCCGGCTGCGCTGGGAGCACCCGCCGCGCGGGGCGCGGCAGGAGGACGACCTGCGCAGCCGCCTCGCCCAGTGGACGCTGTCCGAGGCGGAACTGCTCGGCGTCACGGGCCGGGGCGCCCTGTCCACCCACGGCCGCGCGCTGCTGGGCGCGTCGGCGCCAGCGCCGGAAGGGACCCCTGCGGGCGAGGGCGGGCGTGGTCCCGGCACGCGCGCCGAGCCGGCCACGGACGCGGGCGGGGCCACGCCCGCGAGCCCCGGTGACAAGCTGCCCGTGCACAAGCACCACCGCCCGGAGGGAACCCCCGGCGCCCCCGGACCCCAGTCCCCGCCCGCCGTGGTTCCGGTCCCGCCGGTCCACCCCGCGGCTCCCGGCTCCCCCGCCGAGCAGGCCGCCGCCGTCGCCGAGGCGGCCCGGGTCCTTGCTCCGCTTCTGCCCGAACCGCTGGATCACGTGCTGCTCCAGGCGGATCTGACCGCGGTCGCGCCCGGGCCGCTGCGGCGGCCGCTCGCCGAGACGCTGGGCGTGCTCGCGGACGTGGAGTCCAAGGGCGGCGCGACCGTCTACCGGTTCACCCCCGCCTCCGTACGCCGCGCCCTGGACGCCGGCCGCACCGCCTCCGACCTGCACGCCTTCCTGGCCGCGCACTCCCGTACGCCGGTGCCGCAGCCGCTGGCGTACCTGATCGACGACGTGGCCCGCCGGCACGGCCATCTGCGGGTCGGCACGGCCTCGGCGTACGTGCGCTGCGACGACGACGCGCTGCTGAACGAGATCCTCGCCGACAAGCGCTCCGCCGGGCTGGGCCTGCGCCGCCTCGCGCCGACCGTGCTGGCCACGCAGGCCGACCCGGCCGCGCTCCTGGAGGGCCTGCGCGCGATGGGCTACGCCCCGGCCGCCGAGTCCGCGGCGGGCGACGTGCTGATCACCCGCGCGCACTCCCACCGCACCCCGCCGCGCACCGCTCCCGACCCGGTCCCGGAAGGCCCGCCCGCCCCGGACGCCGTGCTGCTGTCCGCCGCGATCCGCGCGATCCGGGCCGGCGACCTGGCCTCCACCGCCCCGCGCAAGCCGACCGCGGCCACGCGGGAGGACGGCGAGCTGCCGCGCACCGGCTCCGCCGAGACCCTCGCCACCATGCAGGCCGCCGTCCTCACCGGCGAGTCCCTGTGGATCGGCTACGTCAACGCCGAGGGCACCGCGAGCCAGCGCGTCATCGCACCGATCCGTGTCGAGGGCGGCTTCGTCACCGCCTACGACCACACCGCGGACGAGGTCCGCACCTACCCCCTGCACCGGGTGACCGGGGTCGCCGAACTCGCGGACGACTCCGCTTGAGCCCTTCCGTCCGCGCCCGGGGTCAGCCCGCCAGGCCCGGGATCGAGGCGAGGAAGGCGGTGAGGAAGACGGTCAGGGCGGCGAGGGCCGCGGACAACGCGTCGCCCGCCTTCCCGGCGGAGCCCAGCGTGGCGGCCACCTCCTCGACGCGCGGGGCGATCTTCGCGGGGTCCGTCCCCGGCAGGGCGAGGGTGGCCAGGCCCGCGCGGTGCAGCAGGAGGACCAGCTCCGCCGTCGCCGGGGCCGGCCGCGCTCCGTCCAGCAGCACGGCGGACAGTTCGGCGCGCAGCGCCGCCGGTACCGCGGGGTCCGTCACCGGGTAGCGGTGGGAGCCGAAGACGCCGAGCACCTTGCGGCCCTCCTCGCGGACCGCTCCCTTGGCCAGCAAGCCCTCGTAGGCGGCGGTGACCGCCTGGTCGCGCACGGCCAGCAGCCACGTCCGGGGCTTCGCCCCGGGGTGCTGCCGCATCTGCTCGGCCATGGCCGCGGCCAACGGCTCGTCGGGCGGGGGCTGCTCCGTGACGACGAGTCCGCCGTCGCGCTCCACGGCATGCCCCGACAGCACGAGCTGCAGCAGGAGAACCGCCGCGACGGCGCAGCCCACCCGGAGCAGCTCGCGCGGGGTGCCGTCCTGCTCGTCAAGGCCGAGCAGCACGATCCGCTCGCCCACCGTCAGCCCAGCGTCCATCGGACCTCCCTCTCCCTCACCACGACGTTCCACACGCGCTTTCCAGTTCCGACCGGCCGGTCGCCAACAGCCCCTCAGAGCACGCGTGTTGACCCCTTCACCTCCCAGGAGCCCCAGGAGCCCCAGGAGAAATCTCCGCCACCCGGGGCACATAGAGGAGCCGTACCCGCGGATCCTCCCGCGCCGCCGGCGCCCGTGGCCGGCTCCGGCGGGCCGCGGGAGCGGCGCGAGGCACCACGAGTAGGGCACACTGGACGTTTGACCAACGGAAAGGGCGCTGCGCGTGAATGGTCCCCTGATCGTCCAGTCGGACAAGACCCTGCTTCTCGAAGTCGACCACGAGCAGGCCGGCGAGTGCCGTCGGGCCATCGCGCCGTTCGCCGAGCTGGAGCGGGCGCCCGAGCACATCCACACCTACCGGGTCACCCCGCTCGGCCTGTGGAACGCGCGCGCCGCCGGGCACGACGCCGAGCAGGTCGTCGACGCCCTCGTGCAGTACAGCCGCTACCCGGTGCCGCACGCGCTGCTCGTCGACATCGCCGAGACGATGGACCGCTACGGGCGGCTGACCCTCAGCAAGGACCCGGCGCACGGCCTCGTCCTGACCACCACCGACCGGCCGGTCCTGGAGGAGGTGCTGAAGTCCAAGCGGATCGCCCCGCTGGTCGGCGCCCGCATCGACCCGGACACCGTGGCCGTGCATCCCTCCGAGCGCGGGCAGATCAAGCAGACCCTGCTGAAGCTGGGCTGGCCCGCCGAGGACCTCGCCGGGTACGTCGACGGCGAGGCGCACCCGATCGAGCTGCGCGAGGACGGCTGGGCGCTGCGGCCCTACCAGAAGCAGGCCGTGGAGAACTTCTGGCACGGCGGGAGCGGCGTCGTCGTCCTGCCCTGCGGGGCCGGCAAGACCCTGGTCGGCGCGGGCTCGATGGCGCAGGCGAAGTCCACGACGCTGATCCTCGTCACGAACACCGTCTCGGCCCGGCAGTGGAAGCACGAGCTGGTGAAGCGGACCTCGCTGACCGAGGACGAGATCGGGGAGTACAGCGGCACCAGGAAGGAGGTCCGCCCGGTCACCATCGCCACCTACCAGGTGCTGACGACCCGGCGGAAGGGGATCTACCCCCACCTGGAGCTGTTCGACTCCCGCGACTGGGGGCTGATCGTCTACGACGAGGTGCACCTGCTGCCCGCGCCGGTCTTCAAGTTCACCGCGGACCTCCAGGCCCGGCGGCGGCTGGGACTGACCGCGACCCTGGTGCGCGAGGACGGCCGCGAGTCGGACGTGTTCTCCCTGATCGGCCCCAAGCGGTTCGACGCGCCCTGGAAGGAGATCGAGGCGCAGGGCCACATCGCGCCCGCGGACTGCGTCGAGGTCCGGGTCAACCTGACCGACTCCGAACGGCTGGCGTACGCGACGGCCGAGACGGAGGAGAAGTACCGCTTCTGCGCGACCACCGCGACCAAGCGGAAGGTCACGGAGGCGATCGTCCGCCGCTTCGCCGGCCAGCAGATCCTGGTCATCGGCCAGTACATCGACCAGCTCGACGAACTGGGCGAGCACCTGAACGCGCCGGTGATCAAGGGCGAGACGTCCAACGCGCAGCGCGAGAAGCTCTTCGACGCCTTCCGCGAGGGCGAGATCAGCGTGCTGGTGGTCTCCAAGGTGGCGAACTTCTCCATCGACCTGCCGGAGGCCACGGTCGCCATCCAGGTCTCGGGCACCTTCGGCTCCCGCCAGGAGGAGGCCCAGCGCCTCGGGCGGGTGCTGCGCCCGAAGGCCGACGGCCACCAGGCCCACTTCTACTCGGTGGTCGCCCGCGACACCATCGACCAGGACTTCGCCGCCCACCGCCAGCGGTTCCTGGCCGAACAGGGCTACGCCTACCGGATCATGGACGCCGACGAACTGCTGGCGGAGGAGGGCTGACCCGTCCGCGTCCGGCCGGACCACTGTCTGCGGTACGCCAGCGCCACCGCCCCGAGCAGGACGAGGCCCAGCAGGGGATAGGGCGAGGCCAGGGGCTGCTGCCACCAGGACAGGCGCAGCTCCACTCCCTTGTTGGGGACCGTCCACAGGGTGCGGGCCGTGAACACGACCACGGTGACCGCGGCCCAGCCGCGGCGGCCCTCGGCCAGGAGTACGGCGATCAGCGGGACGCACCACACCCAGTGGTGGGACCAGCTGATCGGTGAGACCAGCAGCGCGGTCAGGGCGGTCAGCAGCACGCCCCAGCGCTCCCGTCGCACCCGGCACGCGAGCCACAGTCCTGTGGCGGCCACCGCGACGGCGGGCAGGATCCAGGCGAGGCCGGGCGACGGCTCCCCGAGCAGCCGCGCGACCAGGCCCTGGAGCGACTGGTTGGCGATGATCCACGGCTTGCCCACCCGGTCGGTCTCGAACAGGCGCCGCGTCCAGTAGTCGACGCCGGCCGCGGGCAGGACGAGCACCCCGACGGCGACCGTCCCGGCGAACCCGGCCAGCGCCGCGGCCGCCTCACGGCGCCGCCCCCGCAGCAGCAGGTACACGATGAACAGGCCCGGGGTGAGCTTGATGCCGGTCGCGACACCGATCAGGACACCCTTGCCGCGGGCTCCGGGCGGCCGGGTCAGGTCCCACAGGACCAGGCAGGCGATCGCGAGGTTGATCTGCCCGTACACGAAGGTCTGGAAGACCGGTTCGAGCCAGACGGCGAGCGCCGTGGCGGCGCACAGCAGCGGGAGCCCGGCCCGGCGGCCGGCAAGCCGCGCGGAGAGGTGGACGAGCCAGGCGAGCAGGAGCGCGTTGCCCACGAAGAACGCCGCTCTCAGGGCCGCGGCGGGAAGCCACACCGTCGGCACGAACAACAGGGCCGCGAACGGCGGGTAGGTGGCCGGCAGCCGGCCCTGCGTGACCGTGAAGCCGTAGAGGTCACGGCCGTGGACGACCGCCGCGCCCTCGGCCTGGTAGACCACCGCGTCGGCCATCTGCACCCGCTGCACCGCGAACAGGGCCGCGAGGGCGGCGAGGGAGACGACGAGGAGGGCCAGGGCGGGTGCTGCGGGTGACCGGAGAGTCACCTTCCGTGCTGTCACGAACCGACCCTAGTTGCTCACTTGCGGCGTACGCCCGCCTCCTCGCCGTACTCGCCGAGGACGACCACGTCGAACAGGGCGCCCGCGAACACCCTGACGGCGTGGAGGGCGTCGCCCAGGACGTGCTGACGTGGGCCGTCCTGGACAGCCGTGGCGCCGGCCGGGCGGGCAGCGGGAGCGGGGTGGATGGTTGCTGCGCTCATGTCTCCATGGTGGATCCGTTGACACAGGTCCGGCATCGGTCCGCAGACCGGCCCTTCCCGCCCCCGCGTACCCCTCCGGAGGGACCGCGACCCCTGCGCCGGGCGGACGCGGACCCCTAGGGTCTTTCGCCTGATCCAAACGAGAGGCCTTAGGGGAAGGCGATCACGGCACCCCGGCGGGCGCGGCAGGAGAAACCGGCGGGAGTAACCGGCGGGGAAAACCGGCTGGCCTCCGCCCGGCCCCGCGTCCTAGAATCCACCCTCTTGCCCGCCTCCCCTTCGGGAGAGCCGCCGTCCGGACGGAAACCGGTCGGCAGATCCCGCCGCCGCGCGGCACAGCCACACGGCACCACCCCACGGCACCCGCCTGCCCCGAAGGCCTTCCGGAGGCACCCCCTTGTCGTCCCTGTCGTCCTCGCCGATCTCGCCGCTGTCGCCCTCGTCCGCGCCCGCCGGTCCCGCCCCCGACCGCCCCGCCGACGACCCCCTCGCCCGCGAGCGCGCCCACCTGTCCGACTCCCGCGCCGCGCTGCGCGCCATGCGCGAGGACGTGGAGTCGCTCGACATCCGGGACGTCACCGCGAACTGGGTCAACGCCGAGGTGCTCGCCCGTCAGATCGACGAGCGCATCAAGGCGCTGGCCGACCTCAGCGACACCCCGCTGTTCTTCGGGCGGCTGGACTACCTGCACAGTCCGGGCGCGGACCGGGCGGAGGGCGCCGAGGGGGAGCGCTTCTACATCGGGCGGCGGCACGTGCACGACGCCGAGGGCGACCCCATGGTCATCGACTGGCGCGCACCGGTCTCGCAGCCGTTCTACCGGGCCTCCAAGAAGGACCCGATGGACGTCGGGCTGCGCCGCCGCTTCGGCTACACCGGCGGCGACCTCACGGCGTACGAGGACGAGCACCTGTCCGACCCGGCCGAGCCGTCGGGGGCCGCCACCACCAGCAGGCTGCTCCAGCAGGAGATCGAACGCCCGCGTGTGGGTCCGATGCGCGACATCGTGGCGACCATCCAGCCCGAGCAGGACGAGATCGTGCGGTCCGGGCTGTCCGGCACCGTCTGCGTCCAGGGCGGCCCCGGCACCGGAAAGACCGCCGTGGGCCTGCACCGGGTCGCCTACCTCCTCTACGCCCACCGCGAGCGGCTGGCCCGCACCGGCACCCTCGTGATCGGACCGAACCGGTCCTTCCTGCACTACATCGAGCAAGTGCTGCCCGCGCTCGGCGAGTTGACCGTCCAGCAGGCCACCGTCGACGATCTCGTGGCGCATGTGGAGGTGCGGGGCGCGGACGACGCGGCGACCGCGATCGTCAAGGGCGACGCCCGGATGGCCGAGGTGCTCCGCAGGGCGCTGTACTCCCATGTCACGATGCCCACCGAACCGGTCATGGTGGTGCGCGGCTCCCGTCGCTGGCGCGTTCCCGCGTACGAACTGGAGGACATCGTCCGCGAGTTGCTGGACCGGG